>JALOAS010000175.1 GCA_023228705.1 Ottowia sp.
AACAGAAGCAGCCTCTGGCTGCGGGGCGCCCTGCAAGGGCGACAACGCCGCAGACTTGCTGTCTGCAAGGCGGAGCAACGCAGCATGGCGCGTCCAGCGCTGTGCGATCAGGCGCATAGCGTCTTCACCAGATGGGTGAATATTGAAAAACGCAAGAACTCGAGCAATAACAAGTAGATGCCAAAGAAAATAAGCGGTCAACTGCGGATTCTAGGATAATCGGCTCGGGAAAATTTGACCGCAAATGCGTGGAACCTCGGTTGAGCCCGCCCGCCGGACGACGGCGCCGTCATGTCCCGTTGCTCGCGGCAACGACCACGAAAGCACCTTGCCCGTGCCCGGCGCGCAGCGGTTCGATGTCCTGCGTTTCGGGCAACGGGCCGGCCAGCGTCTGGGCCCAGGCGTCGAGGGTGAAGCCACCGGCGACCAGCAGTTGCGCCACCTCGTCGGCCGAATGGAACGTCGCCTCGCGGTAGAACACGCTCTGCGCCCGGCGCGCCAGATAGCGCCGGCCCGGCGGGCTTTCCCGGTCGATGAAGCCGATCACCAGCCGCCCGCGCGGCTTGAGCACCCGGCTTGCCTCGGCAAGCATCGCCTGCGGCGAGTCGAGGAAGCACAGGGTGGTGACCAGCAGCGCATGGTCGAAACGACCGTCCGCGAACGGCAGGTGCTCGCCCACCCCCTGCACCGCCCGGATGCCCCGCGCCGCGGCGCGGGCCAGCATGGCCGGCGCCGGGTCCAGCCCGACCTGCACGCCCAGCGGTGCAGCAAAGCGGCCGCTGCCCACCCCGATCTCAAGGCCATGCCCTTGCCAGGGCACGAACGGACGCAGTGCGAGCAGCTCGGCGATGTAGGCGGCCTCGTGCTTGATGAACCAGGCGTCGTACGACGCATGGTGGGCCTCAAAAGCGGCTGATTTTGGCATGGGTGTTGACCTCGTAGCGGGTCGACCAGGGCGTCGCTGCATAGCAGGTTCGCACGGCGCGGTCGACGCAGGCACCTGAAAACACTCTCAAGAAACACAAATCATAAGTAATTGATTTTCAAAGGTATTGAATCCGTGTTTCTTCGGGAGCACCGGGCCCGCCGCGCGGGCTTGAATGGCTCAGAAAGTGAACGTACGCATCTTCGGATCCAGCATCTGGCCAGCCATTTCTACCGGCATGGCAACCTGCACGCCCTCGATCAGGTCATCCTTGCCATGCGCACTGCTGGGCAGATAAAGCGCGCAAACCCGGGCAACGCCCCCTGTTCCAGCAGTTGGCGGAGCATCTGGCCGGGCGTCGGGTCTTTTGGCTTCAGGGCCGGCGCCTTGTCGTTCTTCAAAGCCAGGTCGCCCGCTTGGTCACACAACAGCACGTTCACTTTGGCACCCTGCCGGGCCATGGTGCTGGCGAGTGCCATCGCCATGCCCTGCGTTTGCAAGGAATCGCTGGCAAAAATCACCAGTACTTCTTCAATCATTTTTCAATCTCCTGCCTGAGCGCTGAGGCTGAGTGGCACAACGACAAAGCCAGCCGCGGCGACCAATACCGTGAAACCGTTGGCCGTGACACGGTGCCTCCGAATGACCACTCGCGCGCTTGTTACTGCCAGTTGCAGGCGCTTGGCAAAATTCTTGTCAACCATCTGGCTCTTGTTGTTCCCGCTCATTCGTTTGACGGCCACCGGCAGGAAGACAAAGGTGCGATACATCTCACAAAAGCTGAATTTGTGCTTGAATTGTGTTCTTGAGCTTATCGACTCAGGAATAGGCATATCCGTTTTCATACACTGCTACCATCATGTTGAAACGAGCGGCAATGACGCTTGTTTCGAGCAAATGAGCTCGACATCGCGGCACGTGGCATGAAAAACATCAACAATCCCCGCACAGGACTATCTAAGCATGATGGAGCCACCGTCTGCCATTAATGTTTGCCCGGTCATGTAGCGGCTGTCGTCACTCAACAAAAATGCCACTACGGGCGCGATATCCGTTTCCGGATCACCAAAGTGGTTCAGCGGGATCTGGCTTGCAGATTCCTTGTATTGTTCCGGGTGATTGATTTTCCATTGCTCCACCCCTTCAGTGTGTGCCATGGGACATATGACGTTGACACGTATCTTGTCCTTGGCCCATTCATTTGCGGCCACCCGACTCAGTCCACGAATGGCTTCCTTGGCTGCCGCATAGCTGGCCTGCAATATCAGGCCGCGCAATCCTGCACCGGACCCGAAATTGACAATCGAACCGCCGGATTTGGCCAACTCCGGATACGCCGCCTTCATGAAGTACAGGGTTGCATTGAAACCCGTGCCAAATGACAACGCCCAATCCTCTTGCGTAAGGGCCATCAATGGCTTCTGCGTGGACGCATGAGCGTTATTCACAAGGCCGGTCAGCTTTCCAAACCTGGAAACCGCCAAGCCCACAGCCTGTTTGGCGACAGATTCCTGCGAGACATCGCCCTTGAGAAAAACGACCCGCTCGGAATGGTCCTGCTCTTTTCTCTTGCCTGCCGCCTCATTGACATCCACCGCCACAACGGCGGCTCCGCGCTGCACCAACACCGTGGTCAGCGCTCCGCCGATGCCGGCTGCGCCACCCGTCACGATGATTGCCTGATTTGCCAAATTGCCCATTGGATCCACCTCTCGAGTAAAAACGCATCTGAGAAACTCGCGCGCAGGCCGGTTGCGCTGCATCAGGAGTCTGTCGGGATTTGGCGATCGTAGCGTTCTCGAAGAGCGGCGAAGCCAACCGAGTGGGAAAGCGAGGACAGTTTTGTTTGATTTTGAGGCGCATAGCCCAGCTATGCAACGAAAAAGCAGACAAAAATGGACCGCTTGTCCCACTGGCGCAGTAGATTGGACCAAAGTCCGACAGGCTCCTGGGTAGCGGCCACAGCGGTCGCATGGAAGCCGAACTCCCTGATCGGCCGCCGCATGATGTGCGAACGCATGAAACGGGGCGCCTGCAAACCCTGCGCAGCAAGAGCGACAGCGATGCCTGCGGCTGAGAGCTTGAGAACAAATCCATCATGCCCGCTTTGACCGTCAGAATCCGCCCACTCTGCGTTGCAAATGCTCGCCATGGCACCAGCCATGCCTGCGCTTTGCGTCTTGATTGGACAAATTCTGA
>JALOAS010000065.1 GCA_023228705.1 Ottowia sp.
TGGTGCACTACAGCACCGACTACGTGTTTGACGGCAGCGGCAGCGCGCCCTGGCGCGAGGACGATGCGCCCGGCCCGCTCAACGTGTACGGCCGCACCAAGCTGGCGGGCGAGCAGGCGATTGCCGGTTCCGGCTGCCGCCACCTGATGCTGCGCACCGGCTGGGTCTACGCCGCGCACGGCCACAACTTTGCCAAGACCATGCTGCGGCTGGCGCGCGAGCGCGAGCGGCTGACCGTGGTGGATGACCAGTGGGGCGCGCCGGTGGGCGCCGAGCTGCTGGCCGACGTGACCGCGCAGCTGCTGCCGCGGGTGCTGGCCGACCCGGGCAAGGCGGGCACCTACCACGTGGCGGCGGCGGGCGAGACCAGCTGGCATGCCTACGCGCAGCACGTGGTGGATTTTGCGCGCCAGTTGCCCGGCGCCGGTGACTTCAGGATCCGCGAGATCGTGCCCATCCCGTCCAGCGACTATCCGCTGCCGGCACGCAGGCCGCACAATTCAAGGCTGGATACCGGCAAGCTGCGCGCAACCTTTGGCCTGACGCTGCCGCCGTGGCAGGCTGGCGTGCAGCGCATGCTGACGGAAATCACATGACGGATCAGATGATCCTAGAATCCGCAGTTGACCGCTTATTTTCTTTGGCAGCTATTTGTCATTGCTCGAATTTTTGCGTTTTTCAATGAACACCCATCAGGTGAAGACGCTATGCGCCTGATCGCACAGCACTGGACGCGCCATGCTGCGTTGCTCCGCCTTGCAGACAGTAGTCTGCGGCGTTGTCGCGTCTTGCCTGACACGCCCATCGCTGCACGCTCAGGCGCATCCTACTGCGGAATCTAGGATGACTGCGCGCAAGGGCATCATTTTGGCCGGTGGCTCGGGCACGCGCCTGCACCCGGCCACGCTGGCCCTGAGCAAGCAGCTGCTGCCCATCTACGACAAGCCCATGATCTATTACCCGCTGACGACGCTGATGCTGGCGGGCATACGCGAGATCCTGGTCATCAGCACGCCGCAGGACACGCCGCGCTTTGCGCAGCTGCTGGGCGACGGCAGCCAGTGGGGCCTGTCGCTGCAGTACGCGGTGCAGGAGCGCCCGGACGGGCTGGCGCAGGCGTTCATCATTGGCGAGCGGTTCCTGGCCAACGCACCCAGCGCGCTGGTGCTGGGCGACAACATCTTTTACGGACACGACCTGGAAAAGCTGCTGCTGCACGCCGACCGGCAGGCCGAAGGCGCCACCGTTTTTGCCTACCAGGTGCGCGACCCCGAGCGCTATGGCGTGGTGGCGTTTGACAATGAGCAGCAGGCCGTCAGCATAGAAGAAAAACCGGCCAGCCCCAAGAGCAACTACGCCGTCACCGGCCTGTATTTTTACGACGCGCAGGTGGTGGACATTGCCAAAACCGTCAAACCCAGCGCGCGCGGCGAGCTGGAAATTACCGCCGTCAACAGCGCCTACCTGGGGCAGGGCCAGCTCAACGTCAAGATCATGGGCCGCGGCCACGCCTGGCTGGACACCGGAACGCACGACAGCCTGCTGGGCGCGAGCCAGTTCATTGCCACGCTGGAGCAGCGGCAGGGGCTGAAGATTGCCTGCCCCGAGGAAATTGCCTGGCGCAAGGGCTACATAGACAGCGCGCAGCTGGTGCAGCTGGCGCAACCGCTGGCCAAGAGCGGCTATGGCGCGTACCTGCTGCGCCTGCTGCACGATGCGGATGCCAAGGCATGAAGGTGCAGCGCACCGCCATTGCCGACGTGCTCATCCTGCAGCCGCAAGTCTTTGGCGACGCGCGCGGCTTTTTCCAGGAGAGCTGGAACCGGCGGGCCTTTGCCGCCGCCACCGGCGTGGATGCCGGGTTTGTGCAGGACAACCACAGCCGCAGCCACCGGGGCGTGCTGCGCGGCCTGCACTACCAGCTGCGGCAGCCGCAGGGCAAGCTGGTGCGCGTGGTGCGCGGCGCCGTCTTTGACGTGGCGGTGGACATCCGCCCCGGATCGCCCACCTTTGGCCGCTGGGCCGGCGTGGTACTGAGCGCGGACAACCACCGCCAGCTCTGGGTGCCGCCGGGCCTGGCGCACGGCTTCCTGGTGCTGGCCGACGACACCGATTTCCTGTACAAGACCACCGACTACTACGCAGCCGAGCATGAGCGGGCCATTGCCTGGGACGACGCGGCCATAGGCATCCGGTGGCCGCTGGCCGAGCACGGCATTGACGCGCCGCAGCTGTCGGACAAGGACCGCGTGGCGCCGCTGCTGGCCGACGCTGAGCTGCCAGACTGAAGCATGGCGGCCATGGCAACCGAAACCGTTGTCCCGGGCAGCGCTGCAGCTTGCGGCGCGCCAGGCCAGCTGGACGTGACCGTATCGGTGGTCAGCCACACGCAGGGTGCGCAGGTGCTCACCCTGCTGCAGCAACTGGCCGCGCTGGCCGCCGGCCCAAGGCGCGTGGTGGTGACGCTGAACCAGCCGGATGCCAGCACGCAACAGCAGCTTGCCGACACGGCGTGGCCGTTTGAGCTGCTGGTTGCGCGCAACGCGCAACGCCTGGGTTTTGGCGCCAACCACAACGCGGTTTTCAAGCGCGATGCGGCGCACGGGGCAACCGGGGCGTTTGCCGTGGTCAACCCGGACATCCAAATCGGCCGTGACAACCCGTTTGCAGCGGCGCTGCAGGTATTGCACGCGCGGCCGCAGGTCGGGCTGGTTTATCCGCAACAGGTCGATGCCAAGGGCGCGCCGCAAGACCACCAGCGCCTGCTGCCCACGCCCGGGCGGCTGCTGCTGCGCAGGCTCGGCCGCCACCAGGAGCGGCCTGCCCTGGCGGCACCCCACTGGGTCAATGCCGCGTTCATCGTGCTGCGGCCATCGGCGTTTGCCGCCGTAGGCGGATTTGACCCGGCGTACCGCCTCTACTGCGAAGACGTGGACCTGTGCCTGCGCCTGCAACTGGCGGGCTGGCAACTGGCTGCGGCCGAAGCCACCGTGGTGCACACCGCCGCGCGCGCAAGCCACCGCAACGCACGCCACCTGCTCTGGCACGTGCAAAGCCTGTGGCGGCTGTGGGGGTCGGAGGCGTATGCGGCTTTTCGCAGGACAAGGGGTGGGGGTTGAGTTCTCCCTCACCCCCCACCCTCACCCCCACCCTCACCCCGGCCCTCTCCCCAAGGGAGAGGGAGAAGAGGCGGAAGGTGGGGACGCGTTCTCCCCTCTCCCCTTGCGGGAGAGGGGCTGGGGGTGAGGGTGTGGGGGGTGAGGGGAGGGGGCAAGGGATCACCCATCACCCCCCTCCTGAGCCTGATAAATCGCCTGCAACACCCCCTCCGTGTGCTGCAGCACGTCGTTGTTCCAGAAACGCAGCACGCGAAACCCCTGGCGCTGCAGCCAGCGGTCGCGCGCGCGGTCGTGTGCGGACCCGCTGTGCTGGCCGCCGTCGACTTCGATCACCAGCCTTGCGGCAAGGTTCACAAAGTCAACCACATACGGGCCGAGCGGATGCTGGCGCCGGAACTTGCCACCTGCCAGCCGCCGCGCGCGCAGGTGGCGCCACAGCACACGTTCGGCGTCGGTCATGCTGGCGCGAAGCTGTCGGGCAAATGAGATGGAGTCCATGGCGGTTGGGTTGTTCTGTCACCCTGCCCCCTTACCTCGTCCCCCTCACCCCGACCCTCTCCCCGCGGGGAGAGGGGGTAATGGAGGAGGGTGGGGTCTGCGTTTGCGGTAGAGGGAGAAGAGGCGGAAGGTGGGGAGTCTCCCCTCTCCCCTTGCGGGAGAGGGGCTGGGGGTGAGGGGGAGGGAGTGCGGGTGGCTGGCCGAGCTCAGCTTGCAGCATACCAGCGCGGGCCAGGCTCGGCCGGCGCGATGTGGCCGGGGGCTGCGGGTGGATGGGGCGCTCTGGTACAAACAAGGCCAAAATATGCAAAACAATGACCCGCAACCCGACTCCGGGCCAGACGAGCCTGCGGGGGCAGCCTCTGGCGCCCGGCAGCCGGTGGACATCATCGTGCCCGTTTACCGTGGGCTGGCGAGCACGCGGGCCTGCCTTGAATCGGTTCTTGCCGCCAACTGCCAGACACCCTGGCGGCTGGTGGTGATCAACGACGCCAGCCCCGAAGCGGAGCTGCGCGCCTGGCTGCGCGCGTTTGCGGCGACCGACGCGCGCGTGGCACTGCTTGAAAACAGGGCCAACCTGGGCTTTGTCGGCACCGTCAACCGCGGCATGCGGCTGAGCGCGCAGCGCGACGTGCTGCTGCTCAACAGCGACACCGAAGTTGCTCCGGGCTGGCTCGACCGGCTCCGCGCCGCCGCGTACAGCGACGAAAAAGTGGCCAGCGTCACGCCGTTTTCAAACAATGCCACCATTTGCAGCTACCCGCGCTTTTGCCAGGACAACGCGCTGCCCGACGGTTGGGACACGGCCCGGCTCGACGCCCTGTTTGCCCGGGTTGGCGCCGGCCAGGTGCTCGACCTGCCCACCGGGGTGGGTTTTTGCATGTACATCCGCCGCGCCGCGCTGGACGAGATCGGCCTGTTTGACGAGGCCAGCTTTGGCGCCGGCTACGGCGAGGAAAACGATTTTTGCATGCGCGCGCAAGCAGCCGGGTGGCGAAACCTGCACGCACTGGACGTTTTTGTCCATCACAGCGGCGGGGTCAGCTTTGGCGACAGCAAAAGCAAGCGCGAGCGCGCCGCGATGGATACCCTGCGCGGATTGCACCGCAGTTACGAAGCCCGGGTCCTGCGTTTTTTGCGCGACGATCCGGCGCGCCTGATGCGCACCAAGGCCGACGTAGCGCGCATTCGGGAAAACAACCTGCCCGTGATCCTTGCCGTATCCCATGACAGGGAGGGGGGCACGGCACGACATATCATCGAGCTGGCAACTCATTTGAGACAAAAGGCACAATTTCTCGTGCTGCGTCCTGCCGCAGGCGGGCGCGTGCGCTTGCAACTGGCCTCCGAAAAAGAAGGCTTTGAACTGGTCTTCAAGCTACCCGATGAAGGCGATGCGCTGGTTGCCGTGCTGCGCGGGCTGAAAACGCGGCATGTCCACTTCCACCATCTGCTGGGGCACCAGCGTCTGGTAACGCAGCTGCCGGAACTGCTGCGAGTCCGCTACGACTTCACGGTGCACGACTACTACACATGGTGCATGCGGACCAGCCTGACCGGCCCCGACGGTGGCTACTGCGGCGAAGATGGAAGCGGGCAATGCCTGCAATGCCAGCGCCGCAACCCGGTTGCGCACCATGAAAGCATCGCGGACTGGCGACGACGCCATGTCCACCTGCTGAATGCTGCCCGCCATGTCCTGGCACCCTCGCTGGATACGTTGGAGCGCCTGCGCAAAATCGCGCCCGATGCAAGGCTGCGCTGGGTTCCGCATACGGACGTCGATCTTGCGCACGGCTTGCCGGTGCCGGCACCTGCCCCGCTGGCCAATGATCGCCCGCTGCGAGTCGCTGTCATTGGCGCGCTCAGCGCGATCAAGGGTGCCGATCTGCTGGAGCAAGTGGCTGTTGCCGCACGCCGCCGCGGCGCACCGGTCACTTTTCATTTGCTTGGCCAGGCGTACCGCGCGTTGAAGGTTGTACCGCGTGCCAATCTGATGGTGCACGGCCGCTACGCGGAGCCGGAGCTGCCAGCGCTGCTGGATCACTTGAAGCCGGATCTGGTCTGGTTCCCGGCGCAATGGCCCGAAACGTACAGCTACACGCTGTCTGCCTGCCTGCAAAACGGATGGCCGGTGGTGGCACCTGACATTGGCGCCTTTGCCCAGCGGCTGTCCGGGCGCCGCTGGAGCTGGATCTGCCCGTGGCACCAGGATGCCGATGAGTGGCTCGCCTTTTTCATGCACCTCAGGGCGAGCCATTTCCAGACGGGAGAGAGTCCGCCGCCGGTGGCACATGCCGCGACGGACAAGGCCGTGCCGCCTGAGCTCCGCATGGTCCCATCACCCGAGTGGTATGCTGATGAATACTTGGTCGGCCTGCCCGCCACGGCAGCCATGGCGCCGTCCGCGGATTTGCTGGCAGCCGGCCTGCCCCGACGCCACACCGACTTCAGGACCCGGGCACGAGGCCAGGCGCTGGACACGCTGGTTCACTTGCGCAACACGCGCGTGCTGGCAACCGTTGCGCGCGCCATCCCACCGCATTGGCAAACACGCGTCAAAAACTGGTTGCGGCGCTGAACCTAGGAGTCTGTCGGGCTTTGGCGATCGTAGCGAGCCGAGTGGGAAAGCGAGGACAGTTTTGTTTGATTTTGAGGCGCATAGCCCAGCTATGCAACGAAAAAGCGGGCAAAAATGGACCGCTTGTCCCACCGGCGCAGTAGATTGGACCAAAGTCCGACAGGCTCCTAGGATCCGCAGTAGGTTGAACCGCGTCGCGCCGCGCCTGCATGCCGGAATTTGGCGCAGACCACCCTAAAATACGGCTTCATGAACGACTTATCGACGCCAGCGGCCCAAACGCCGGTGGACCCTGGACCCGGCTCTTCCGAAGAAGCGCTGGGCGAACACCTGCTGGCCGCCGGCAAGCTCTCGCGCAGCGACCTGGAGCGCGCGTGGCAGGCGCGGCATACCATGGGCGGCAGCCTGGGGCAGGTGCTCATCAGCCTGGGGCTGGTATCCGAAATCGACATGTATACGGCACTGGCGCAGCATGCGGGGCGGCGGCTGGTGCTGGCCGACGATTTTCCACAGGAGCGGCCCGAGCTGGCGGGACTGAACAGCGCGTTTTTGCTGGCGCACAAGCTGCTGCCCATGGGCGACGTGGCGGCCGATGCGCCCATGCCACGCTTTGTCTCGCCCAACGCGCTGGATGCGCCGCTGGCCGAGGCCTTGCGGCTGGTGTTTGGCGAGACGCCGCAGCTGGACCTGGGGCTGGACTCCGAGGTCACGGGCAAGCTGCAGGAGTGGCTGTTCGAGACCGAAAACGAGGACGAGATCGTTGCCGGCACGCCCCAGGCCAACGAGTTCATCGAGCAGCTGCGCGACATGGCGTCGGAGGCGCCCATCATCCGCCGCGTGAACCAGATCCTGGCGCAGGCGGTGACCGCTGGTGCGTCGGACGTGCACATAGAAAATTATGAAGACCGCTCGGTGGTGCGCATTCGCGTGGACGGGCAGATCTACCCGGTGGATGAAATCGGCAACCACGATGCGCCGGCGGTGGTCTCGCGCATCAAGATCCTGTCGCGGCTGGACATTGCCGAGCGCCGCATGCCGCAGGATGGGCGCACGCGGCTGCGCGTGCATGGCCGCGACATCGACGTGCGCGTGTCCACGGTGCCGACCATGTTTGGCGAGTCGGTGGTGATGCGCCTGCTGGAGAAGAACCTGGACCTGCTGTCGCTGCCGCGGCTGCAGTTCAGCCCGCCCAACCTGGCAGCCATGCGCGAGCTGCTGGCGATTCCGCACGGCGTGCTGCTGGTGACCGGCCCCACCGGTTCGGGCAAGTCGACCACCCTGTACGCGTCGCTCATGAGCCTGGAGGGGCAGAACCTGAAGATCCTGACGGTGGAAGACCCGGTGGAATACCACCTGCCTTGGCTCAACCAGGTCCAGGTGCAGCCGCAGATCGGCCTGGATTTTGCGCACGTGCTGCGCTCGTTCCTGCGCCAGGACCCGGACGTCATCATGGTGGGCGAGATGCGCGATGGCGAAACCGCCGGCATTGCGGTGCAGGCGGCGCTGACCGGCCACCTGGTGCTGTCCACGCTGCACACCAACAGTGCCGTGGGCGCCATCGTGCGGCTGATCAACTTTGGCGTGCCGCCCTATTTGATCACCGCTTCGGTCATTGGCGTGCTGGCGCAGCGGCTGGTGCGGCGCCTGTGCGACCACTGCAAGACGCCCCAGCCGCCCGAGCAGGCGCAAGCGGCTGCCGCATCGCTGGGCATGGACTTGCCGCACGGTCAGGTGCTATACGAAGCCGCGGGCTGCGACGCCTGCCGCCACACCGGCTACCGCGGACGCCTGGCCGTGCACGAGCTTCTGGTCATGAACGACGACATCCGCCGCGCCATCCTGCAGGACGGCTCGTCCATCAGCGCGGAGCAGGCCCGCTACTCCGGGGGGAACTTGTTGCGCGATGGCGCCACCAAGGTGCTTCAGGGGCTGACCACCAGCGAGGAAGTGCTGCGCGTGGTTGCTCAGGAGGATTGAGAGCTTGAGAAAGAATCCCTCATGCCCGCTTTGACCGCCCAAACCCGCCCACTCCGCGTTGCAAATGCTCGCCATAGCCCAGGCTATGCCTGCGCTTTGCGTCTTGATTGGCCGGTCTTGGGCGATCCTCTCGGGCGCGATCAATTCATTCTCAAGCTCTGAGCCGCTGCCCACTGCGGCTTGACATACTCACGACACATGGCCGATTTTCATTACGCAGGCATAGCCGCCGATGGCAAGTCGTGCCAGGGCAGCATCCGGGCGGCCAGCGCCGAGGCGGCGCGCCTGCGCCTGCTGGGGCAGGGCATCACGCCAACGCGCCTGGGCAATGGCGTCAGCGGCACCCTGCCCGGCCCGGCCCTGGACCGCAGCGCCAGCACGATCCGGCTCAAGCGCGCTGACGTCCTGCTGTTTACGCGCGAGATGGCGCATCTGAAGCGCGCCGACATCGCGCTGGATCGGGCGCTGGGCTTGCTGGGCGAGGTGGCCACCAATCAGCGGCTGAAGGCGTTTGTGGATCGCGTCAACGAGAGCGTGCGCGGCGGCCAGTCGCTGTACCAGGCGCTGCTGCCGTTTGAGCGCGACCTGGGCCGGCGCTACCTGGTGCTGATTCGTGCCGGCGAGGCATCGGGCGCGCTGGCCGTGGTGCTCAAGGAGCTGGCGGCGCAGCTGGAAGCCGACGACCAGCTGCGCCAGCACATTGGCTCTGCCATGATCTACCCAGCCATCCTGCTGGTGGTGTCGGCGCTGTCGGTGGTTGTGCTGCTGGTCTTCGTGGTGCCGCAGTTTCGGGAAATCTTTGATTCCATGGGCGATGCCCTGCCCTACCTCACGCGCGTGGTGCTCGATATCAGTGATTTTTTGCGGGCGCACTGGCTGGCCGTGACGCTGGCGCTGGCCGCGCTGCTGGTGCTGGGCCGGCGCTGGCTGGCCAGCAGCCGCGGGCGCGCGCGGCTGCACACCTGGCTGCTCGCCATACCGCTGCTGGGCCAGGTGCTGCAAGACTTGCAGCTGGCCGTATACTTTCGTACGCTGGGTGGCTTGTTGCAGCGCGGCGTGCCGCTGGTGGAATCACTGGGCATAGCCGGGGACGCGGTGACCAACACCGCGCTGCGCGCTGATCTCGTGCCGCTGGTGGACGTGGTCAAGGGCGGCAAGCGGCTGTCCACCGGCTTTGACACACGCTGGTTTGCAGGCAGCAGCACGGCGCAGCTGCTGCGCGTGGCCGAGGAAACCGGCAACCTGCACGGCACGGCCACGGCGCTGGCCGACCGCTACGAAGAACAGGGCCGGCGCAGCACGGCACGCGTGCTTGCGGTTGCCGAGCCGCTGATCATCATCGTGCTGGGTCTCATGGTGGCCGTGATCATCATGGCCATACTGGGTGGGGTCATGTCCATCAACGAAACCGTCTGAAGGTGTGCCATGACACCGCGGCTGCACGGGGTCAGGGCTGCGGCTGCGCCGCGATCAACCGTCGATGCGACCGCCGTCCAAAGCCCCGCAGGCGCCGGGTCAACTGCCATCAACTTGAACCAGCCAAGAGTTTGTGAAGGAACATTTGCATGAAGAACCGTTTTTCAGCGTACCGCCGGCAACAGCAGCGCGGCTTTACCCTCATCGAGCTGCTGGTGGTCATGGTCATCCTGGTGCTGCTTGCCAGCTTTGTCGGCCCGCGGGTGCTCGACCAGCTGGGCGGCGCCAAGATGAAGGCAGCCACCGTGCAAATCAGCGAGATCGAAGCGGCACTGGATTTGTTCAAGCTGGACGTGGGCCGCTACCCCAACGACGGCGAGGGGCTGCGCAGCCTGGTCGAGCGACCGGGCAATTTGCGCGGCTGGAATGGCCCCTACCTGCGCAAGGGGCTGCCAGCGGACCCGTGGAACAACGCCTACCAGTACAAGTTCCCGGGCCGCGGCGGCGACCCTGACGTGTTTTCCTTTGGCGCCGACGGCCAGCCGGGCGGAGACGGCGAGAACGCGGACATCTACAACTGAGCCGCAACAAGCGGCTGATTGGCAGGCATTGCCAGCACACCGGATGATGGAAGACGGATGACAAATGACAGATGACCTCGGCCCATGAAGGTTTGACGTCCAGCGTCCAGCGTATCCCGACCACGCTCGACGCCGGACGCAATTCGCTCAACCTCTCCATGCGCCTGCATCGTTGCTGAATTGACATTGCAAACCCACACACCATCGCGACCACGGCCGCCGCGCAAGGCGGCCGGATTCACGCTGCTGGAGCTGCTGGTGGTGCTGGCACTGGCCGCGCTGGCCATTACGGTGGCCGGCATCGGTGGCCAGGCCTTTGTCGAGCGCGCGCGCTACCAGCAAACGGTGCGCGACATCAGCAGCCAGCTGCGGCAGGCACGCTTGCGCAGCGTCGACAGCGATGAGCCCGTGCTGGTGCGCTGGCTGCCGCGCCAGCGGCAGCTGCAGGCCGGCGACGCCACGCTGCGGATTCCGGACGCACTGGACGTTCGCTGGCAAGCGCTGGATGCGACGCAGGGCAACGCCGATGCCGCGCCCGTGATTTTCCTGTTTGACCCCGACGGCGGCGCCCGGGGCGGACGGTTTGCGGTGCTGCGCGCCGGTCGCGGCGTGTCGTTCCAGGTCAACTGGCTGCTTGGGCGGGTGCAGCAATCAACCGTGGAAGTGGCCGGCTGATGAGGCTGTTGCGCCCGCTTTTCAGATCGCGCAGGGTGCAACTGCAGCGCGGTTTCAGCTTGCTGGAAGCGGTGGTGGCCATGGCCATTGCCGCGATCGCGTTTGGCGCGCTGTTTCGCACCGTGGGGCAAAGCAGCAAGGTTGCCGGCGACGTCGACGGCCGAGTCGAGGCGCAACTGCTGGCGCAAAGCATCCTGGCCAGCGCCGCCTTTGCCGAAGACCTGGAACCCCTGCACAACGGGCAGGAGGGGCCGTGGCAGTGGCAGTTGCAGGTGAGCGCCGAACCGGTCGCCTGGGAGCTGGTCGACGGCATGGTCGATACGCGGGAAGACGCCCTGATGGCGCCGCAGATGGTGGCGCGCATCGACATCCAGGTGCGCCGCGCCGGCGCGGCAGCAGCAACCCTGGCCTGGCAGGGCTACAAACCGTACCGGGCGCTGCCATGAGACGCGCCCCGGCCCGCCCGCGCGGCTTCACGCTGCTGGAGTTGCTCATTGCGCTGGCGGTCACGGCGCTGGTCGTGGCACTGCTGTTCAGCGGCTACGCAATGATTGGCCGCGCCGAAGACCGCAACCAGCAGCAGATCGACCGCGGCGAGAACATGCTGCTGGTCAGCGGCTGGCTGCAGCGCAAGCTGGAAAGCCTGCGCCCGCTGGCGCAGGTTGATGAAAGCGGCGTGCACACCTTCTTCAGCGGCAACGCCGCCGGCGCGCTGTGGCTGGCGCCGCTGCCCGAGCTGGGCGCGGGCGGCGGCCTCAGCGTCCTGCGCGTGGGCCCCGAGCGCCACGCCGACGGCAGCGTCGACCTGGTGGTGCAGGCGCTGCCCTACAACGGCGCGCGCATGACGCTGGACTGGGCTGCCGCCGTCAGCGCCCCCCTGATGACCGACGTGCGCAGCCTGCAGTGGTCCTACCAGGACGGCGCCAGCGGCCAGTGGCGGCCCGAGTGGCCGGGCACGGGGGACCAATATCCGGTGCGCGTGCGCATACAACTGGGCGACGCCCAGGGCGACTGGCCGGCGCTGGTCGTTGCCCTGCCGGGGGCGCGGTAATGGCGCGCAGACACAACCTGCAGCAGGGCGCGGCCCTGATACTGGTGCTGTGGCTGGTTGTGGGTATGTCGCTGCTGGTGCTCGCCGGGGCCCGGTCGGTTCGTCAGCACACGCAGGTGGCAGCCCTGCACTCGGACCAGCTGCGCGTGCAGTCGACGCTGGACGCCGCCATCGCGCTGGGCGCGCAACAAATGGCGGCCGATCCGCGCAAGGCCAATGGCTACCGCCGCTGGCACCTGCATTTTGCCGGGCAGGACGTCCTGCTCGAACAAGTCTCGGGAGACGGTCTGGTCGATGCCAACGTTGCCAGTCCGGAATTGCTGCAAGCCCTGTTTGAGCGCGTCGGTGGCCTGGCACCCGGCGAGGCCGCACTGATGACGTCGGCCGTGCGCGATTTCATCGGATACGACAGCGAGGGCAGCCTGGGCCGTGGCGGCGATGAAGCCGTAACCACGCGCGGCGGCATCTCGGACATCTCGGAGTTGCGCGACGTGCCGGGGATGACGCCCGACCTGTATGCGACAATCTCCCCGTTTCTGGGATACAACGGCCAGCAACGGGTCAACGTCAACGCGGCGCCGCCGGCACTGATAGACGCCCTGTCGGGACAGCCCGGCCTGGGCGAGGCCATCCATGCAACGCCGCCCGCCATGCGCTCCGAAGCGATGCTGTCGGGCGCAGGCCAGGACCTGTTTGCCATAACGCCAGCCGCGGGAGGCAGCTCGTTGCGCCTGCGCGCGCTGGTGCAAGCGGCTGACGGACGCGTGTGGCAGCGCCAGGCATGGCTGGCGCTGGGCGTGGGCACGGACACCATCATGCCGTGGAAAACGGAAGCGGTCGAGGTTGTGCAGCGCGCCCGGGGCGGGGTGGTGTCGCCCGGATCATGACGCCCGTGCCAGTTTCCAGGATGACGCAAGCAGAACAACGCAATCCATGGTCTACGCATACCTAGCAGCAATTGATGCCAGCGCCAACAGGCAGGCCATTGGCGCGCCGATGCCCGGTTGCAACCGGCAAACTGCCCGGGTCATTGACTCCGGCAGCGGCGGGCTTGCGGCGGGGACGAAACAGACGGCCCCTGCTGATTACCGGCCCTCTTTTCCCGTGAATCCATGGCCATGCAAGCGCGCAGCAGCGAACTGACGCAGCAGGCACGCGCGCTCTGGGACCGCCTGCGCTGGGGGCTGGACGACTTGCGCCGCGTGCTGGTGGCGCGCGGGCTTTGGCTGGCGCCGGCCATCACGGTGACCGACGCCAATGGCCGCCTGTGGCGCGTTGATGGTGGCCGCACGCGGCCCCAGGACAGCGGGGTGGCAACGGGCGTGCTGATCGAGACCACGGCCTGCCTGTGGGGCACGCTCAGCTTGCCGCAAATGCCATTGCGCGCCACCGATGGCGCCGTGCACGAAGCGCTGTGGCGCGTCTCGCCGCTGCCGCTCGAGCAGGTGTTGTGCGCCTGGACCCTGCGGCCCGCATCGGCTGGCCTTGACGGCTGGCACGCCGATTGGGGATTGTGCCCGGAGCCCAACGTGCAAGCGGCGTTGCAGCGGGCCGGGCTGGGCGCCGATGCGCCGGTTTTCCTGGCGCGTGCCGACGGCCGCGTGCTGGCGGCACGCGGCGCGGCGCGGCAGCAAAGCATGCGCCGCCAGCGCCGCAGCGATGTGTTTGCACTGATCGTGCTGGCGCTGGCCGTGCTGTCATTGGGCATCCCGGCGCTCATGCCGCTGGCGCTGAAGCGCCAGACCGTCATCCACGCCATGCAGCATCAGGCGGCGGTGACGCAGCAGGCCGCGCCGCTGCGCGACAAGCTCGATGCCCTGCGTCAAAACGCCGACACCATGGCGCAACTGCGCGAGGAGGCCGCAGGCAGCGTGCCGCTGGCAAGCGTGGTCGAACGCCTGGCGGCTGCCTTGCCCGACGACACCTGGCTCAACAGGCTGGAGGTCAGCAACCGGCAGATTCGCCTGACCGGCTTTACTGGCAACGCCACCAACCTCATCAGCCGCTTGAGCAAAGAAGCCGAATTTGCCGACGTGCACACCACTGCGCCGACGGTACGCGATGAGAGCGAAGCCAAGGATCGCTTTTCCTTTGAGATGCGCTGGCACGACAACGCCAGCGCCGCCGGGGACAGCACCGAGCCCGGCGCTGCCGACGGAGGCGGTTCATGAGGCGATTGCTGGCCTGGCCAGGTTCTGCACTGCACCCGTGGACACGGCGCACATTGCTTGTGTTGCTGGCGCTGGCGCTGCTTGCCCTGCTGCTCGCAGCGCTGGCCTGGCAAACGCGCTGGGCGCGCTACAACCACGATCTGCAGCAAATCGAGGAGCGCGTCGAACGGCTCGACGGAATCATAGAGGCAGGTGACCGGATTGACGCAGAGCTGATTGCTGCGAGCGCTGCCAGCGAGCCCTGGCTGCACGCGGGCGGCCCGGGCGCCAGCAACGATATCGTGCAGCAGCTGCGCGAACTCATCGTGGCCAACGACGGCACGCTGGCGTCGTCGCAGACGGCGCTCGTGGCCGCCGACGACGACACCGGCCTGCAGCGCGTGCGCATCAGCGCCACGATCTCCGGCCAGTGGCCGCAGCTCATGCAGATCCTGGCTGCGCTGCAGACCCGGCAGCCGCCCTTTTGGGTCCATTCAGCCAACCTGATGCAATCGGGTTCGCGCGCCAAGGGCGCGCCACAGACTGCGCGCCTGAGCCTGCAACTGGATGCGCCGCTGGCACCGGTGGAGCGCACGCCGTGAACCGCAACTGGCTGGGCCTGGGCCTGCTCGCCGGCGCCGCCTTGCTGGCCAGCGCGGTCTGGTGGACCTTGGCGCGCAACGACTGGCAGCCGCCGCCGGCCCAATTGCCGCAGCTGCCCGACGTGCAGGCGCTGCCCGTGCCCGAGACCGTGGCCATGCGACAGGCGTTGGCGCGGCCCCTGTTGTGGCCGTCGCGCCGCCCGCCAGAGGCACCGGCCGCAGAGCCGGTTGAGGTCGACGATGAAGGCGGCGGCGAGCTTGAAGATGCAACGCTGGAAGCCGTGCTGGAATCCGGCGGCCAGCGACTGGCCCTGCTGAAGACAGCCGACGGCGACATCGTGAAAATCAGCGCCGACCCCACGCAGGCGCACAACGCCCTGCCCCACTGGCGCTTGCAGCAATTTGACGGCACCACCGCTGTATTCATGCGTGACGATGGCCAGCGCATGGTGCGCGCGCTCAATCCCACCGGCGCGCCGCAGCCCAAAACCGACAAGGCAGCAAAGACCGATGCTGCATCGCCACGCCCATCGAATCGCGGCGAGCGTGACACGAACGACAATAGCCTGCGGCGACCGCGCAACAGCATGGGCGATGACCGCAGCCGCAGCCGCAGCCGCGACCGCAACCGTACAAGCAGCGAGGCGGAGGACTCAAGAGGTTGAAAAATCCCTTCTGTCCGCTTTGACTGCATCATGTGCACAAGATTTATGGCAACACGCATGTTCAAACCCACCATCCTGACACTGGCCCTGCTGCTGGCCGGATGCGCAACGCTTGAGGCGCCGCAGGCGCCCGCCGGGTCCGGGCAGATGCTGCCCGAGCCGCTGCCCGAGAACCTGGCGTCATCTTCTGCCATTGCGGTCGGCGAGTCATCGCTCGGGGCCGACGCCGCCAGCGACGTCCGTGCCGGCGGCGCCGAAACACGCCTGTTTTTGGGCACGGACCAGATGATCAGGCAGGATCTGGCACCCCAGGTCGACGCGGTGCTGACCGAAGGCGACAAGGTCTCGCTGAACTTTGAGAACGTCAGCGTCGAGAGCCTGGTCGCGGCGCTGCTGGGCGACCTGCTGAAGGTCAGCTACACCATAGATGCCGGCGCCGGTACCACGGTCAGCCTGCGCACGCGCCAGCCGCTGGATCGCAGGGAGGTGCTGGACGTGCTGGATACCGTCCTGCTGCCGCATGACCTGGTCATCATCCGCGACAACGCCGGGGTCTACCACCTGACCAGCCGCAGCGCCACCGCCGGGTCGCAGCCCTTCGTGTCGGCGTCCAACGTCAAGGACCTGGTCGGGTCGGGCACCGTCATCGTGCCGCTGAACCACATCGGCGCGGCCGAAATGGCCAAGATCCTCAAGCCCCTGGCCCCCGCTGACGCCATCGTCAATGTCGACACGCTGCGCAACCTGATCATGCTGCGCGGCAGCAAATCGCAGCTCACCGGCTGGCTGGAGCTGGTCGACACCTTTGATATCGACTACCTGTCGGGCATGTCGCTGGGCGTGTTCCCGCTGGAATACGCCAACGTCAACACGGTCTACGACACGCTGCGCACCATGATGGGCGCGGACCCGGGCGGCGGCGTGTTCGGCAGCGACTCCGGCAGCGCACAAGACGAGGGCCAGCGCAGCGGTCGCGCCGCGCCCGCTTCTCAATCACAAGCCGTGGCGTCCGACACCGGCGCCGGCGGACCACTGGACGGGCTCGTGCGCCTGTTTCCGATCGAGCGCCTCAACGCGCTGGTGGTCGTCAGTCCGCGCAAGCAAATCCTGGGCCAGGTAGAAACCTGGATTCGCCGCCTGGACCAGCCCACCGACGCACTGGAAGCAGGGCTGTTTGTCTATCCGGTACAAAACGGCTCGGCCGTGCGCATGGCCGAATTGCTCAATGGCCTCTTTGGTACGGGCGCCGCCCCGGGTGGCGCCGGCGTCGCTGGCGGCTCGGCACCGTCGCAGTTTGGCTCCGGCCGCAACACAAGGCAAAGCGGCAGTTCCAGCGACCTCTCGCGCAGCAGCAGGCAAGCCGGCGGCAGCGGCCTGAGCTTTGGCCTCAGCAGTGCCAGCTTCAGCTCTGACAACGGCGCGCCTGCCACCAGCGTCAGCGACCTGGAAGGCAACGTGCGCGTGGTCGCCGACGAAAGCCGCAATGCGCTGCTGATCCGCGCACCACGCACCGAATACCGGCGCATAGAGCGTGCCCTGCGTGATCTGGATCGCGCACCGACACAGGTTCTGATAGAAGCCAGCATCGTCGAGGTCGGCCTCACGGGCGATCTCAAGTACGGCGTCGAATGGTTCCTGCAAAACAGCCTGGGCGGTGGCCACACCGGCGAAGCGCGCTTCAATACATCGGGCAGCGGAGACGGCGGCTTGCCGCAGACGGGTTTTTCCTACTCCATCGTCAACCGGGCCGGACAGGTGCGCGCCACGCTCAACGCCCTGGCCGAAAAATCGCTGCTGCGGATATTGTCCAACCCCTCGGTGCTGGTGCTTGACAACCACAATGCCAAGATCCAGATCGGCAACGAGCAACCCATACGCACCGGCGACGTGACCGTGGTCGATGGCGCGGTCATTTCAGACACGTTCAGCTACAAGGACACCGGCGTCATGCTGTCGGTCAGGCCGTCAGTCAACTCCGGCGGACTCATCACCATGGATATCCTGCAGCAGGTCGTCGACGTGGGCGAAATTGACGCGGCCACCGAGCAGCGCAGCTTCCTCACGCGTGAAATCGAAAGCCGCGTGGCCGTGCGCTCGGGCGAGACCATCGTGCTGGGCGGCATGATTCGAGAAAATGAATCCAGCGGCCGCAGCGGCATCCCGGTACTGGGCGACATCCCGGTGCTGGGCGCGGCTTTCTCCACGACCGCCAAAACACGCGAGCGCACCGAGCTCATCGTGCTGCTGACCCCGCGCGCCCTGGAGGACGACGACCAACTGCGTGCCGTCAGCCGCGAGCTGCGCGACCGCATGCGCGGCCTTGACCTGCAATCGCTGCCCAGTGACGATGACTTTGACTCGGGCAAGCAGCGGTCCGGCGTTACGGCGCAATAAGCACCGACCGCAACGACGCCACGGGGATCGCGGCGCGGCGGCATTCCGGCAAGCCAGCGCGTGCGATGGCTCAGAGCTTGAGAACGAATTGATAGTGACCGAGAGGATCGTCAGGATTTGTCCAATCAGGACGCAAAGCGCAGGCATGGCCCGTGCCATGGCGAGCATTTGCAACGCCGAGTGGGCGGGTTTGGGCGGTCAAAGCGGGCATGTTCGCGGGGATTCTTTCTCAAGCTCTCAGAGCTTGAGAATGAATTGATCGCGCCCGAGAGGATCGCCCAAGACCGGCCAATCAAGACGCAAAGCGCAGGCATGGCCCGTGCCATGGCGAGCATTTGCAACGCGGAGTGGGCGGGTTTGGGCGGTCAAAGCGGGCATGAGGGATTCTTTCTCAAGCTCTCAG
>JALOAS010000176.1 GCA_023228705.1 Ottowia sp.
GCCCAAGACCGGCCAATCAAGACGCAAAGCGCAGGCATGGCCCGTGCCATGGCGAGCATTTGCAACGCGGAGTGGGCGGGTTTGGGCGGTCAAAGCGGGCATGAGGGATTCTTTCTCAAGCTCTCAGAAGTCCGGCGCATCCTGCAGCAGCAGCTCGCGGCCGGTCCCGGGGTGCACCAGCTGCAGGCGGCATGCATGCAACATCATACGGGGCGCGCCATCGGTGCGGCCGTACAGCGCATCGCCGACGATGGGATGCCCGATGGCCTGCAGGTGCACGCGCAGCTGGTGCGTGCGGCCCGTGATGGCCTGCAGGGCAATGCGGCTGGTGTGGGTTGCCGGGTCGGTTGCCAGCGGCCGGTAGCGCGTGAGGCTGGGCTTGCCCAGCAGCGTGTCGATGTGGCGTCGCGGCCGTTGCAGCCAGGCGCGGCCTATGGGCAGTCGGATGTTGCTCCAGCCGTCGCGGTCCGGGGTTCCATGCACGGCACCGTGGACCACGGCTTCATAGTACCTGTGCACCCGCTGATGGGCAAAGGCCGTGCCCAGCTGGCGCTGGACGTCTGCGTTGCGCGCGAAAAGCATGAGGCCGCTGGTGGCCTGGTCCAGGCGGTGCACGACCAGAGCTTCGGGCCAGCGCTCAAGCGCCCGCGTCCACAGGCAGTCGGCCTTGTCCGGCCCGCGGCCGGGTACCGACAGCAGGCCCGCCGGCTTGCTGAGCGCGACGAGCCAGGCGTCTTCATGGACGACCCAGTGCTCAGCGACCTGGTCGCTGCACCGCCAGGATTCCGCAGGCGCGCTCAGGGGGCCTCCGACACCTTGTTGCGTCCGCGGATGGCATGGACGCTGGACGGGCGGACCGCGCGCGCGTCGTTGCCCCAGCTGGTCCGGATGTAGGTCAGCACCGCGGCAATTTCGCCGTCGTTCAGCGTGGGCGCAAAGGGGGGCATGCCAAAGGGGCGCGGGTACTCCCGGGTGGCCGCGTTGAAGCCACCGTACAGCAGCGTCTGCAGCAGGTTGTCAATGACCGGTAGCGTCACGGCCCGATTGCCCGCCAGCGCCGGGTACGCATCGCCATGGCCCTGGCCGTTTTCGCCGTGGCATTCGGCGCAATGGTCGCGGTAGACGGCTTCGCCCAGCAGCCGCTGGCCCGAGTAGCCCGGGCGGGCCTCCTGCTGCGCGTTGGCGGGGACGGATTCCGGCCCCTTGCCGCTGGCGGCGGGCGGCAGCGCCTTCAGGTACGTGGCGACTGCACGCAGGTCATCGCGGCTGAAGTATTGCGTGCCCCGTTTCACGGTTTCCGCCATCGGACCGCTGGCGCGCCCGTGCTCGGCGATGCCGGACTTGAGCAGGCGCAGGATCTCGGCCACCGGCCAGTCCGCGACGCTGCCCTCGCGCGGGTCGACCAGCGAGGGCGCGTACCAGCGCTGCGCCGTGAGCAGGTTGCCCTGCAGGTTGCGCCAGTCAGCGCCCGCCAGCGCATCACGCCGGGCGTGGCAAACCGAACAGTGCGCGACGCCACGGACCAGGTAGGCACCGCGGTTCCAGGCGTCGTCCTGGCCGGGGTCGGCCTGGTAGCTGCCGGGCTTGAAATACAGCGTGCGCCAAATGGCTTGCGCCCACTGGCTCCCATAGGGCCAGCGCAGCTCGTGTGCCGGCGGCCGCCCCGCAGTGGGTGGCAGGCTCATGAAATAGCTGTAGAGCGCGTCAGCATCGCCGCGCGTGAGCAGCGTGGTGTGCGTGAACGGGAACGCCGGCATGAGCAGGCGCCCATCGCCGCCCCGGCCAAAATGTACGGCGCGCCAGAATGTGTTGGCGGTCCACTTGCCTATGCCGGTCTGTGCGTCAGGCGTGAGATTGCTGGCATAGACGGTGCCGTATTCAGTGCGCACGGGCCGGCCGCCGGCTGCAGGCACCCCGCCGCGCTCCGTGTGGCAGGCCAGGCAGTTGCCCACGCGCGCCAGGTAGGCGCCCCGCTTGACAAGCGCTTCCGGCTCGCCTGCCGGTGGCGTGACGTCGTGGATGTCCACGCCGTCGTTGAACTGGGTCCACCACAGTCCGCCGGCGGCCAGCAGCAGGAGCAGGCCAAGAGTGCCCAGGAGTCTGCCCGCCCACTTCATGGCTGTGCCTTGCCCGCCGCGGCGGTGCCGCAGGCCAGGTCCGCTGCCACCGGCTGCTTGGTGGCTCCCTCCGGTGCCGGATGCGCGTCGGCAGGCGCTGGCTGTCGTGCCAGCCAGTTGACCACGGCGTACGCGTCGGCGTCTGAGAGCCGCTCGCGGATCGTGGCCATGCAGTCGGGATCCTGTGCCTTGCGTTCACCGCTTTTCCAGGCGCCCAGTTGGGCCGTCAGGTAGTCCACCGGCAGGCCCACCAGGCCGGGGAAGCGGGGCTGCACGCCGGTCAGCTTCTGGCCGTGGCAGGCGACGCACGCAGGCAGCCCGGCATCCGCATCGCCGTCAAGCGCCAGCTCGCGGCCGCGCTCGAGCAGGCGCTGCGGCACGCCGCTGGAAGCGGCTGCCGGCTCGGGATAGGGCAGGTCCAGGCTGGCGAAATGCTCGGCGATCTCCTGCAGGTACGCGTTGCTGAGCAGGTCGACCATGTGCGTCATCAGCCCGTAATGCCGCCGCCCGTCGCGAAAGTTGAGCAGCTGGTTGTACAGATAGCCGGCCGGTTTGCCGGCAAGGCGTGGATAGTAGCCATCGGGTCCGGCCCGGCCCTGGTCACCGTGGCAGGCGGTGCAGGCCTTGACGCGCTGCGCCGTGGTGTCCTCAAATTCAATTCCCGAACTTGCGCTCGCTGGCGCGCACAGGCCAGCGGCCAGCGCCAGTGCCAGCACGAGTGACCTGCCTGGCCGCCTGCGCAATCTCATGGTTTGTTCGTTCTTTCTTCCTGCGGCTTGCCTGCCCCGACGTGGCGCTGCGCTGCGCGCTGGTGCATGAGCCGCAATGTGTGGTTTGTCCTGCCTGCACGCGAGGCCGCCTTGCGGCGTGCTCGGAGCAACGGCAAGTATAGGACGAGGCCAATGCCGTCGGTCCTCGGCTGGCGCGCGCAGGCAGGACAAACCA
>JALOAS010000177.1 GCA_023228705.1 Ottowia sp.
TTTCGACGCCGTTCGCGCCCGGCTGGAGGAGCAGCTGCGAACGCAGCAGGCGCAGGCCGAGTTCAGCGAAATGGCCGATGAATTCACAAACGGCGTCTACGAGCAGCCCGACAGCCTGGAGCCGGTTGCGCAAAAGCTGGGCCTGGACATACAGACCGCCGAGGGGGTCACGCGCACGCCGGCGCCCGATGCCAGCGGCGCGCTGGCCAATCCGCGCTTTCTCAAGGCGCTGTTCAGCGCCGATGCGCTGAAGAACAGGAACAACACCGAAGCGATCGAGACCGGCGCCAACCAGCTGGCTTCGGGGCGCGTGACCGCTTACTCGGCCGCGCATGCCCGCAGCTACGAGGAAGTGGCGGACGACGTGCGGGCGGCATTCGTCGCCGAACACGGTGCAAGGCAGGCGCGCGAGGCCGGTGAGCAGCAATACCAGGCGTGGCAGAAGGCGCCGGACAGCGCCACCGACTTGCCCGATCCCATCACCGTCTCGCGGGTCGAGCCGCAAGGTGAGCCGCCGGCGTTGGTCGAGGCCGTGCTGCGCGCCGACCCGGACAAGCTGCCTGTCTTTGTGGGCGTGGACCTGGGCGATGCCGGTTATGCCGTGGCGCGCGTCGATAAAGTCCTGCCCCCGGAACAGCAGGATGCGCAGGAGCAGGCGCTGCTGCGCGCGCGCTACGCGCAGCTCTGGTCCATGGCAGAGGCCAGCGCCTACTACGACTTCCTCAGATCGCGTTACAAGGCCAGGATTCTGGTGCCGCTGCCCACGGCGGATGCCTTGCCGGGTGACGCGGGCCCGGCGCCCGGCAGCCCGTAACGATTCCCGACACACCCAGCGGCATGACAGATGATCTCGGCCCTTGCGGGCCTTGGATGAAAGCCGCCTGCGGCGGCTGATGATGAAAAGAGGTTGAGCGTAGTGCCTCCAGCGTTTGGCGTTCGCGCAACGCTCAGCCACCCCATCGGCCAGGGGGCTGGCCTCCGAAGACCGTTGGCCGTCCGGCGTCCAGCGTCCAGCGAGGTCATCCGTCATGTGCCACGCCAAACGCTCAACCTCCCCATGGCGCCCTCGTCGCGATTCCCCGTCGGATGACCGATGATCTCGGCCCTGGCGTGCCTTGGATGAAAGCCGCCTGCGGCGGCTGATGAAGGTTTTGCGTCAAGCGTTCAGCGTTCAGCGTGTGCCCGCCACGCTCAACGCTCAACCTCTTCAAACGCTCAACCTCCCCATCATGGCGGCGCAGCCGCAGTCATTGCCGCCGCGCAGCGGCGCGGTCATCCGTCATCCACGGGGCTGGCGGTGCGTGCCCATCAGGGTCTCACATGTGATCGATCATGACCTGGCCAAAGCCGGAGCAGCTCACGCGCGTTGCGCCGTCCATCAGCCGCTCAAAATCATAGGTCACGTGCTTGCTCAGGATGGACCGGCCCATCGCGTCTATGATCTTGTCGGCCGCCTCGACCCAGCCCATGTGACGCAGCATCATCTCGGCGCTGAGGATGAGCGAGCCGGGGTTGACGTAGTCCTTGCCGGCGTACTTGGGCGCGGTGCCGTGCGTGGCCTCGAAGCAGGCCACCGAATCGGACAGGTTGGCCCCCGGCGCAATGCCGATTCCGCCCACCTGCGCCGCCAGCGCGTCGCTGATGTAGTCGCCGTTGAGGTTGAGCGTGGCGATCACCGAATATTCTTCCGGGCGCAGCAGGATCTGCTGCAGGAACGCATCGGCAATCGCGTCCTTGACGACGATGGGGTTGCCGCTCTTGGGGTTCTTGAACTGGCACCAGGGACCGCCATCGAGCAGCTCGGCGCCAAACTCGCGCTGCGCCAGCGCGTAGCCCCAGTCGCGGAACCCGCCTTCGGTGTACTTCATGATGTTGCCCTTGTGCACCAGGGTCACGCTGGGCTTGTCGTTGTCTATGGCGTACTGGATGGCCTTGCGCACCAGCCGCTCGGTCCCCTCCACGGACACCGGCTTGATGCCTATGCCCGAGGTCTCCGGGAAGCGGATCTTGGTCACACCCATGTCCCGGATGAGAAAATCAATGACCTTCCTGGCCTGTGCGCTCTGGGCCTCCCATTCGATGCCGGCATAGATGTCCTCGCTGTTCTCGCGGAAGATCACCATGTCGACCTTGCCGGGCTCCTTCACCGGGCTGGGCACGCCGTCGAAGTAGCGCACCGGGCGCAGGCAGACATACAGGTCCAGCTCCTGGCGCAGCTGCACGTTGAGCGAGCGGATGCCGCCGCCCACCGGCGTCGTCAGCGGCCCCTTGATCGAGACCACGTATTCCTTGAGCGCAGCCAGCGTCTCGTCGCCCAGCCACACGTCCGGGCCATAGACGCGGGTGGATTTTTCACCGGCATACACTTCCATCCAGTGAATCCTGCGCTTGCCGCCGTAGGCTTTTTGCACGGCCGCGTCGACCACGTTGATCATGACTGGCGTAATATCCTGCCCGGTGCCGTCGCCCTCGATGTAGGGAATGATGGGCTCATCGGGTACGTTCAGCGATGCATCGGCGTTGACCGTGATTTTTTCACCGCTGGCGGGAATCTTGACGTGCTCACTCATGAAATGTCTTCTCCAGTTGTGGTCCGTGTTGCGCCGGCCAGGCAGTCCTGGCGCCGACGCCCTGCATCCGCTGCGGATGCGCTCTCCTAGTGTATACGCTCGCACCCCGAGCACAGCAGCCCGTGCCGGCGTGCCAGGTCCATTTCACTGACACCATGAAACCATCCTTGAAGCAGGTCACGATGGCCCGCCTGCTGGCCGGCATGCTCGCGCTGGCGCTCACGCTGCTGCCCGCGCAGGCGCAGGTCGGCGCTGCCCAACCCGGCCCGCAGCTCACGCTGCCCAGGATCAGCCTGCGGGCGGGTTTGCACCAGCTTGACGTCCAGGTGGCGCGCCGGCCACAGGAGCGCCAGATCGGGCTCATGTACAGGCGCGAGCTGCCCGAGCACGAGGGCATGCTGTTTGTTTTCGACGCGCCCGCCGTGCAGTGCTTCTGGATGAAGAACACGTGGGTCCC
>JALOAS010000178.1 GCA_023228705.1 Ottowia sp.
GATTTTCAGCCTGTTACAAATGAAGGCCTCCCCAGCAGAGCTGGGGGGTCTCCCTTATGTAACAGGCTGAAAATCTTGGTTCAGAAGCCTACTGGTGGCGTATCTGGGTTAACTGCCTTACCAACAAAAACCCCGGCACTGGCCGGGGTTTTTGCTTTAAAGGTTAGGCTGAAACTCTGAATATAAATTCAGAGTTTCAAGCAGTGGCTTAAGCCATTACCACTCGTAAGTCACACCAATCTTGCCACCGTATTCGCTGTTCGATGTCGCGGCACCGAAACCTGCGTCGATAGAAATATTGTTGTTCACACGACCTGCCGCGGTAATACCTATGGCCTCAGCACCACTTGAGAAGCCGCCACCTATGCGCATGGCAAAGTGCTTGCCTTCTCGGGGAAGTACAGTCGCCATCGCGTTGGAGATTGCGATACCGGCCATGGCCTCATCATGGTTGTCATCCACCTTGCTGTTCAGCCAATTGTACTGATCCATATTCACGGCATCTGTACCATTGATACCAGGGGCGACATTAGTGATTCGGCGTTCTGCACCAGCAGCACCTACAGAGAAGGTGTTGGCTTCACTGGCAACGGAGCCATTCCCCACCGCCACAGAGTTGAGGGCGTTGGCAAAGGAGTTGTAACCAATGGCCGTGGAGTTATCAAAGGCTGCATTAGCCCCAGCACCTACCGCCGTACCATTCAAGCCGGCAGCGGAAGCTCCCATACCCTGAGCAACACTGCTATGACCAGAAGCTGACGCGCCGCTACCCATGGCGATACTGCCAACACCAACCGCTGAAGCACCTGTACCCTGAGCTATGCTTTCATCGCCAGAAGCTTCTGCGCCCCAACCAAAGGCCTGTGATCCCAGGCCGGTGGCGTTGGCACCGTTACCAACTGCAGCGCTGCTTTCACCAGAAGCGGAGGAACCAAATCCCGCAGCAAGAGAGCCTGAACCTGCAGCGGCTGTATTCTGGCCAAGGGCAGTTGCGTCTGTAGCCGTAGCTGAAGCGCCATCACCAACAGCAGTTGTAGAATCACCTACAGCTGTTGAACCGGCACCAACTGCCAGCGCCCCGGTACCATCAGCAGTGGCATTTGAACCCTGAGCCTGGGCATCCGTTCCTGTGGCTGACGCGTTTGTACCCTGGGCAATGCTGTTGTCACCATCGGCCACCGTATTGTCGCCAATGGCTTGTGAACCATCGCCAGTGGCCAGGGCTACATCACCCACGGCAACCGAACCAGCACCGGCAGCTTCAGAACCATAACCAGCTGCAAATGACCCTTCGCCACTTGCCGTTGTATTTTGACCAACGGCTGTCGCATCTGCAGCTATCGCAGCCGCATTATCACCCACTGCAGTGGTTGAAACTTCGGTGGCCTGTGCATCCGTGCCTATGGCCACGCTGTTATCACCGCTGGCGGTAGCGCCAAGCCCCAGGGCATTGGCATTCTCACCCGAGGCTTCGCTATCGTTACCAATGGCAACGGTGTTGGTATTGGTCGCTGCCGCGCCAACATCGTCACCATCAACGTCACTACCGATGGCCACAGTCTCGCCCTGAGTAGCTATGGCACCCTCACCCACCACTAGGTTGTTGTCTCCGGTGGAGGACGCACCATCACCCACCACCAGGCTTTCGTTGCCAACCACAGTGTTGTTGCCGCCACCTACAACGTTGTCGTCTCCCTGAACGTTGTTATTAAGGCCACTCACTGCGTTGCGGTCGGCGTCGGTCAGCTGGTTGCCGGCACCGGACACGTCGTTGTTGGCGCTGTCGGTCACCGCGTTGCCGCTGCCGGTCAGGCTGTTGCCCTGACTGCCGGTCGCCGCGTTGCCCAGACCGCCCACCACGTTGGCGTCGGCGGTGTCGAGGTTGTTCCCGGCACCGGATACCGCGTTGTAATTGCTGTCCTGCAGAGCGTTGCCACTGCCCACCACCACGTTGCCCTGGCTGGGATCTAGGTAGTTGTTGTCACCCGCCACCAGGTTGTTGTGAGATTGATCCACCACCTGGTTGGAGTGACCGGCAACCACATTGTTCATGCTGTCAACCACGTCATTGTTTTCACCCGATACCGTGTTGTTGTCAGCGTTGTGCAGGGCGTTGCTCTGACCCGCCACGGTGTTGGAGTTAGAGTCGTCGATGTTGTTGAACTGACCCGCCACCTGATTGTAGTCCGCCTGCCGCAACTGGTTCTCCAGACCCGCCACAGTGTTGGCACTGGAGACGTGCAGATCGTTGTTGATACCCGCCACAGTGTTGTAGTCAGAGTTCACCAGCTGGTTGTCGATACCGCTCACCTGGTTGCCCTGGGCGTTCTCCAGCACGTTGTCGATACCGGCCACTGTGTTGTCGTCGGAGGTATTACTCAGCTGGTTGCCGGTGCCCGCCACGGTGTTGTTGTCCGAGTCTTCCGTTACCTGGTTGCCGGTACCGGCCACGGTGTTGTTGTCGGATTCCTCGGTCACTACGTTGTTGTTACCGGCCACTGTGTTGTTGTCAGACTCTTCCACCAGATTCTGCTGGCCGCTAACTTGGTTGGCCTGGGCATCCCACAGCAGGTTATCGGAACCAGCAACAGTGTTGTCGTTGCTGTCGTTGAGCACTTGATTATCACTACCGGCTACTTGGTTGTTGTCCGAGCCATCGCTCACCAGGTTGCAATTACCCGCAACCGTGTTGGCGTTGGAGTCCCCATCGACGGTGTTACATTCACCCGCCACCTGGTTGTTGTCCGACGCCTCAATCACGGCGTTGTCGGTACCGGCAACCGTGTTGTTGTCGGAGTCGATCACATCATTCTCATTACCAGCAACCGTATTGTTGTTGGCGTTGAGGACTTCGTTCTCATTACCGGCGACGGTATTGTTGTCGGAGTCCGAGACTTCGTTCAGATTACCGGCCACGGTATTGTTGTCAGAGTCGCTGACATCATTCCCGTTGCCCGCAACCTGGTTGTTGTCGCTGCTGAAAACGTCGTTCTCATTACCCGCAACCGTATTGTTGTCGGAGTC
>JALOAS010000179.1 GCA_023228705.1 Ottowia sp.
AGGACGTTAAATGTGCTGTCGCGTCCAACCCTAAAACGGACCCTGCTGTAATCACCCAGTTAGCCTATTCAGCGTCGAACTCGGTGAGAGCGGGGGCCGCTTACAACCCCAATACGCCGCTCCCAGTTCTTACGATGTTAGCTCGGGATGACTGCTCCGCCGTCCGTGGAATCGTCATGAACAACCCTTCCTCGCCTGCCTCTTTGATTGTGTCTTTCGCTTACGACGAAGACTGCTTAGTTAGGTTGGACCTCCCTAACCACCCGATGTTCCCAGAGGTCGCAAGACGCCTGCTAGAGCAGGAAGGAGCATTAACAGAGGACCTCCCTGATGAATGGATTATCCGCCTGTTTGAGGTTTCTTTCGATTTGAGTTGCGACTGCGATTTTCACTCCACCCCAGCGTTCACCCCGCCCCGTAAGCCACGCTTTGAGACAGGGAATCTTAACTCGTTCTGAACCCAGAGTCAGCAAGACTGAACCCCCGCTCCTAAGTGACAGCGGGGGTTCAGTCTTTTAACGAGGGGAGGTTATCGCCTCTTCTTCCTCGGTTCGAGGTCGGAGAGGAATCCACCTGTTATCTGTGAATACTGATGGAACAGCTCCTCAAGGATTCGCTCGTCAGTAGCGTTAGCTCTCAACCCCAGAGCCTTCAGGGTTGCACGGTCCAACTGCTTATGTGCCTCACGCAATACAGGAGGCATTGAGAGCCTGTTGTAGAGGGCGGCGAGGGAAGAGTTCGGGAACTGCTCCCGAGCTTTTATAACGGCGTCTGCTGCGTCTCTAATCTCTTTGTCTGTCTTCTCATCACCGTGAGGGAACGGGAAGTTGTTGTAAGTGATGGTGTTAGAGATTCGCGGGTCTGATTTGATTCGTCCACTCACTGCGTGAATCCAAACGTTAAACGGTCGGGACATTAACCAACCGAATGTGAACGGCGAGCCGTCAGCGATAGTAGATAACGCATCGTTTGTAATCACCTCGGGACCGAACAGCCCCATTGGAACGTAGTCTCTGTTTTCGGATGAATGCCGGGGAATTGCGATGAAGTCGCCCTTCGGCTGTCTAATCTCCTGAAACTCAGATGCCCTCTTTGCGTCCTGAACTGTTTTCGCTTTGGTGGAACGGAGTCGGTATTCCCTGACTGCGTTCACTCGCTCTTTCAGGACAGGTGAGTTGTAGATGTCTGAAGGGTCAGCGTCCACAAGCCATAGACACCAGCGGTCCAAGTTCTCTATAAGCTCTTTCGCCCCAACTAAACGACGAAGGTATTTGGCGGCTGTCGGGTCTGTAGCCCTGATGTGTGCTGCCTCCTCGGAGGAGATTTTAGAAAGGAAACCCCCATCAGTGGGAATGTTCCCTTTCTGCATAGGTTGAGCCGAAGCGATGAGAGGTCGCGTGCGTTTCCCAATGAGAACATTCTCTGCGTCGAGAAGGTAAGCATTGATATTCCGAGCACGTAGTAGTTCAGCCTCACCTTTCGGTGTGGCGTATGCCCATAGTTGACGGAAAACGGGCTTTGGGTTAGCCGAGAATCCAACGATTACAGCGTGAACCGAAGCGACTTTTCCGCCTTCGTTCCACCAAGCGAAAGTGCGGTGGGCGAAGTCTATTCCCATGCCGAACTTATACATTTCCCGCCACAGAACAGGAGGCTGCTGTCCCTGTGTGATGCTGTTAGTTGAGACGAACCCAGCTACTGCTTTTGTTCCCTGAAGGTGGCGTCCTGCGAGGTAGAACCAAGAAGCTACATAGTCCAGGTCCCCTGCTCCTGACGTTTTACCCCATACTAAGGTTTGGTCGTCTTTCTGCTCGGCGTTCAGGTCTCCTGAGGCAACGAACGGAGGATTGCCCATAATGACGAGATTGTCGTTGATGTCAACAACCTCTGACCAGTCTTTACGGAGGCTGTTGTCGCAAACAATGTTGGCACTTTCTTTTAGCGGAAAACGGTTGATAGGTTCACCGATGATTTCGGAAAGTGCGAGGTTCGCCTGCCTGTCAGCGAGGAACATGGCGACAGTTGCTATCTGACTGCTCCACTCTTCATATTCAATACCGTGGAACTGGGTCAGCTTCACCCGAACACCGTAGTCGGTAAGCCCAGCAAGACCTACCTGCCCCTGCTGACCCTTAATCTCCTGAAGTCGTGCGATGATTTTCCGCTCAATGTCTCTCAGGCGGAGATAACTGACGATGAGGAAGTTCCCTGACCCACACGCAGGGTCAAAAAAATTACGGGTGCCGAGCTCGTTTCGTAGGTTGCTTAGCTCCGTCGGGTTATCCCAGTATCGCCTCATTCGCTCTAAGTAGTCGTCTAGGAAGAGCGGGCGAATCACTTTCAGAATGTTCGCCTCAGAGGTGTAATGTTCACCACCCTGATGCCTGTCCTCTTTGCTCTTAATGGTTTGGAACATTGCACCGAAAATAGCGGGGCTGATTGACGACCAGTTGTAGTAGCAGGCGTCAAGAAGAGCGTCCCGCATCTCTTTAGTGAAGTAGAACGTAGGGAGAGATTCAGCGAACAGTCCACCGTTGACGTGTGGGAACTGTGAGAACGCAGCAGGTAGGGTGGGCGGACGGTTCTCTTTCTCGCTGTCCAGCGTCTCAAAGAGTTCCTTAATTAGGAGTCCGAGGTCTGAGCCGTCCTCTTTGCTGTCCTCAACGATTTCCTGAAATGCTCGAGGCTTAAACCACATAGCGGTATCGTCCCCGAACAGGAGGAACAGGATACGAACGAGGAACACTGATAGTTCGTGTCCTTTGTAGCCTGCCTTCTCAAACTCGCTGTAAAGCGTCGCCATTTTCTGAACGGCTTTTTTATCAACAATGGTTTCGTTGATGGTCGCTTTTTTCGTGTAGTCCCTGAAGACTGCGTTAATGCGGTCGAGATTCTTTGGGAGTTCAGCGAGCGTGAACTCAACCGTCTCGTTCAGAGCTACGTTAATCAGCCTGAAGCGGGAGAAGTCCGAAACTAAAATATAGGGAGTGCGGAGCTTCGGAGCTAGCGAGTCGA
>JALOAS010000180.1 GCA_023228705.1 Ottowia sp.
AATCCAAGAACTCGTTGTTAAAATCAATGAATTAACAGAGTTCCTTACATCGTTTGATGCTATGTTAGCTGAACCTGAGGTTCACACATTACTTAACAGAGAGTTAAGATTAAGGTTAGAACTTAAAGAAGTATTAGAGAAACGCTATTTATTAGAAGACTAATACTGTGGGACTTAGAGCCCACTAAGGTAGCCCCTAAAGGTTTTCCTCCTTTCTGATAACTACTAAATATAGTTTAATTTTCCATTGGGGGTTACCTTAGTTGGCTCTGTCCAGTATAATACTAAAAGTTAATAGGAGACCTAGTTATGAAAGAAATTAAAGTTACAGTAAGAGACTTAGTAGAACTTTTACCTACTAAAACTCAAGTAGTCGTATTTAGTGGAGATACAGTAGTTTATAGTGGAGATGCACTCTCTCTATCAAACTCTCAAGAGTTTCAGGATACAGAAGTTCATATGGTTAAAATACCTGACAAAAAGAAACTCTGGATTATACTATAACTAAATGAAACTAATGAAGCCGATATAAGACCATCGGCTTTTATCATAGGAGGAAATATGAAAAATTATGGAGTTATATACTCAAGTAAAAAGAAGAAAAACAAGTTACAAATATTCTTTAGTAAGTTGTTTAGAAGTAAAGACTTGTCAAAAGTAATAGGAAACAAACTAAAACTTTACAGGTCTTATGAAACATTAGATAAAGCTGTTAATGCTATACTAAGTGATCAAGCTATAAAAGAATTAGCTGTTAAAAATAACTTCTATATAATAGAGTTAATGGAGGATTAAGAAATGAAGAAAAGGATAATAATTGATGGAGTTATTGGAACAGGAAGAGAAAGTCTTCAAGAAATGTTGTGTGAGGAATATGGACTCTCTAAAGGCACTTATATAACTTTTAGTAAAGGAATGTCTCACAGTTTCTATGACAAAGAGTTAGACTTAACTAACATAGTAACAGTAGGTAGTTTTATTGGAGACCCATTATACTCAAAACTAACAGAAACTGACTGCTTACTAACAGAGGAAGATATTAACTTATTAGTAAACAAAGCCAAAGACAATAAGTATATTATAATTATATGTCTGACTACTGAAGACAAAAGAGTTAAAGGCGTAAATAAAGTAGTAGATAAAAACATAAATGAAATAAATAGCTACTTTAAGTTAATGGTAAAGAAACATGACCTTATGTTATATGATCCATTCAATGAAAGTATTGTGGATTTACTAAAGAAATTAGATAGAAAGTTTGAGGAGGAATAAAATGACACTAAAAGACACTGGAGCTAGAACTACTTTTGAGACTGGCTCACAAAAAGAAATAGTAACTGGTAGAGGTAGATACGACTTAATGCCATTAAAACAATTATCTAATGTGTATGATAGAATGTCTAGAGAAGTTAAAGACTCAGAAAAGTATGAATCTATAGCAGAATTCCTGTACCAAATCTACAATTCACTCATTATTAAGAGTATACCTTCTAAAGTATTCTATATTATATCTGCTATAACTATTTTTTCAAAAGAGATTCTCAATAGAGAGTTACCTGAAATTACGCAGGCTTTAGCAAAACTTTATGAAGCAGGGGCACAAAAATACTCTGAAAGAGATTGGGAGAAAGGAAGACCACAAGAAGTCTTTATTAACTCAGCATTAAGGCACTTCTTTCAATACTTGAATGGTGAGACTGATGAAGACCATGCAACAGCAGCAGTATGGAATTTACTCTCTTGTGCTGATACAATAGAGAGACTTCCTGAGATGGCTTATACTATAAACAATTCCCAAAAGTGAAACAAATTGGTATATAATGAATACGAAATATAAGGAGAATATATAATAAATGGCAAAGAAAAAAGTAGAAGACGGCTTAGTAGAATTAGCCGGAGAGTTTTTAGTTAAACCACCTCAAATAGAAAATGGTAAGCTAAAGACTCCAAGATGGAAGACAGGCATAGCCTCTCTTGATCGCTTAACAGATGGAGGGTTTCCTAAAGGTAAAGGTGTATCTTTAGGCTCTGAAGAGGGTGTAGGTAAAACTACACTACTATTAGAAACAGCATTAAATCAAATGAATATGTATGGAACAAGAGTAGTTTATATTGATACTGAGGGTGGGGGAACTTATGACTTAGCCCAAGGTATTGGTATTGACTATACTAATTACTTATACCATCCAGAACATAATAAAAAAGGTAAGTTCTTTTTTTACTCAGCAACGACAATACAAGAAGTAGCTAAGATTTGTAAAGTAGCATTAGAGGATGAAACTGTATCTCTCGTAGTTATTGATTCAACTACACAAGTAACTGACCAAACTGCCCTTGATGAGGACGACCTAGGAACGTCTAAAAATCCTATTGGAGAGTCAGCTAGAATGTGGTCATCAGCATTACGAAAGATTGGTGCTATTGTTAACAGGTCTCAAGCAACATTAGTAACAGTAAACCAAGCAAGAAACAAACAAGCACCAGGAATGGCTATGGCTATGATTATGGCTCCTTCAGGTGGTAAGGCTCAGAAGCACTTTGCAACTATAGAGATCTGGGGAACTCGTAAAAAGTACTTAGGAGAAAATGATACTATTGGAGTTAAAAAAGCTGAAGCAATAGGTGCTCAAATCCAGCTAACAACACTAAAGAACCGACTAGGACTTCCCTTTAGATCAGTAGATACTTATATTTACTTTGGTAAAGGTGTATCAAATAAATGGGAGTATAAGCAATGGTTAGAAGAACATACAATAGAAGATAGAGCCACAGGAGAAATTAGACCAATATTAGTAACAGGATCATACTCAAGTTTATTATTACCATCAGGAGAAAAGAACATGGTTGATGGCAAGAGAGCAAGAGGATCTGATGATGTTTGGAGACTTATGGAAGATAACTGGGATGAAATACTACAGTTTGTTGATGATAATGGCGGATTCAAAACAACAGTAAATACTACATTAGAAGACTTAGA
>JALOAS010000066.1 GCA_023228705.1 Ottowia sp.
TCCAGGCCACCCTGGACAAACCCGGCGGCGCCACCATCAGATCAAGTCTTTGCAAAGAGACAGTTGCAGCTTGTGGCAACTGCAGCCCTACAATCACGAGCTTCCCGATGCGCGCGCTGGATGCTGATTTTGGCGGTCGAATGCCAACTCGCTGCATGATCTTGCGCACTTTCAATGTTGCATTTGTCGCCAAATATGCAACGGCAATCAAGATAGAAAATGTTATTTTATTGTGTTGAATATCAAGCGCTTGCGACTTTAGTTTAAAGCAAAACAAACAATGATTTACATCGCCCTGAGCGTGCTGTGCAGCGTCATCGTCTCCGTACTGCTCAAGCTTGCGCCTGCTTGGCAAGTCGATTTGCGCCAAGCCATAGGCGGCGGCTATCTGGTGGCCGGTGCGCTGTGCCTGGTTCTGCTGCACCCCTCCCCCGACCTGGTCGTACGCGAGCCGTTCAGTCCGGCCTGGTTTTTGCTGCTGACGCTGGGCGTGGTGCTGCCGGCGATGTTCCTGGTGCTGGCCACGTCGGTCGAGCTGGTCGGCATCGTGCGTACCGACGCAGCGATGCGGCTATCGCTGATCCTGCCGCTGCTGGCAGCGTTCACGCTGTTTGGTGAGGCGCTGACCGCGCAGAAAGGCATTGGGATCATGGTGGGCCTGGCCGCTATCGCCTGTATCGTGGCGCGTCACGGTGATGCCGTGGCGCGCAGCACGTCTGCGTGGAAATGGCCGCTTGTCGTCTTTGTCGGCATGGGCATCATCGACATCATGTTCAAGCTCGTGGCGCAGGAATCCGGCGTGCCCTTTGCCGATATCCTGTTTGCCAGTTTCTCGATTGCTTTCGTTCTTTCGGTGCTGTATTTGGCTTGGTGTTACCGGCGCGATCGCGCGCAGTGGCGCTGGCGGCATGCCGGCGGCGCACTGCTGATCGGCGGCTTCAACTTTGGCAACATCGTCTTCTACATCATGGCGCACCGTGCGCTGGCGGAAGACCCGGCGCTGGTGTTTTCCGCGATGAACATTGGCGTGATCGTGCTGGCGACGCTGGTGGGCATGGGTCTGTTCCGCGAGCGTCTGTCGCGCCTCAACAGCCTGGGTCTGTTGCTGGCAGTGGGCGCGATTGCTGTGCTGGCCAGCGCCTGAGGTGGCGCGGCGTGGGGCGGGTCAGCCTTCGCGCAGTTGCTTGCGCAGCCGGGCGCCCACTTCCGGCGCTTGGGCAAAGGGGTCGATGGGGTTTTTGAGTTCGACCATGGCCTGCATGCGGCTGCTGATGTTGCCCAGCGCGCGCGGGCTCTCGTGGCTGAAGACGTAGAAGCGGTCTTGCTCAACTGCCGCAAACACCTTCTGCGCCACCTCTTGCGCGCTGACCTTGCCGTGGCTCACGGCCTGTTCCAGCATGGCCTGGCTGATTTGTTGCGCCCTGGTCGGTTTTTGTACCGCTACGGCCTGCGGCCGGTTGCGCGCGCTGTCCATGATGTTGGTGGGCACGAAATACGGGCACAGCAGGCTGGCGCCAACCTGGTCGGTCACCAGCTTCAGGTCGTGGTACAGCGTCTCGGTCAGGTTGACGACGGCCGCCTTGGCCGTGTTGTAGATGCCCATGTTGGGCGCCGCCACCAGCCCGGCCATGCTGGCCGTGTTGACGACGTGGCCGCGCCAGGCCGGATCGGCCTGGGCAGCCTGCAGCATCACGGGAACGAACAGGCGCACGCCATGGATGACGCCCCACAGGTTCACGCCCAGCACCCAGTCCCATTCGGCCACCGAGTTTTCCCACACCAGGCCACCGCTGCCGACGCCGGCGTTGTTGAAGACCAGGTGCGGCGCGCCAAAGCGCTGCTGGACAGCGGTGGCCAGCACCTCCATCTGCCCGCCGCTGGCAACGTCAACCACCCTGGCCATGACCGCGACGCCCGCGCCCGCCAGCTCGGCCCGCGCCCGTTCCAGCGCATCTTCCTGTACGTCGACCAGCACCAGGCTCATGCCACGCGCGGCGGCAATGCGCGCGCAGGCCAGCCCAAAGCCCGAAGCGGCGCCGGTGATGACTGCGGTCTTGTCCCTGAAATCTTCAATCATGGTTCAATTTTCCATTCAGATGAAATGGCGCGGTCCGGGCGGCAAGCAGGGTCAACGGCGCATTCAACCGACCCTCGCGATGGTGCCCTGCGCGACCGCAACGAGCTTTTCATCCTCGTTGTCGACGGCATAGACGCGGCATTCGCAGACGGCCTGGCGCTTGCTGGCAGACAGGATCGTGGCGCGCGCAACCAGTTGCTGGCCGGTGGCGGGACGCAGGTAGTTGATCTTGTACTCGGAGGTAACCACGTTGCCGAGAACGGAGCCACCCACGTAGGCCAAACCATTGTCAGCCAGGTAGCTGATCACACCCCCATGCGCAAAGCCATGCTGCTGCCTGAGCCTGTCGTCAAGCGCAAGCGTCAGCACCGCACGGCCAGGCTCCAGTTGCTGCAGCCGCGTGCCCAGCAATACGCTGAACGGCTGCTGTGCCAGCACGCGTCGTCCGAACGCGAGCAAGTCACCCGCAGCGGGCAACTCGAGGCTCTCAGTCACGGCGCAGGATCCCGTCCACGGACGTACTCACCCCGGCATGGCGCGCGCCACAATGGCGTCCAGGTCGGCGCCCTCGCCCAGCGTGCCAAATGTCTGTCCCCAGTCACCGCCCAAGCGCGAGTTACAGAAAGCTTCCGTCACGAACGAAGGCGCCGTTTGCGCCAGCAACGCGCCCTGCACCACCAGCGCCACGTCCTGCGCCAACCGCCTTGCCTGTGTTTCCGTTGCCAGCGTGGCGATGCGGTCGGGCAGCGCATGGGCTGCGCGGTCCAGTGCAGCGTTGACGCCGCGTGCCGGCGCCAGCTCATTCTGCAAGGCCGAGACCACATCGCCGGAGCGCAGCGCGCGCAGCAGGTCGATGGCCATGATGTTGCCGGCGCCTTCCCAGATGGAGTTGACCGGCATCTGGCGATAGACGCGGGCCATGACACCGTGCCCCTGCTCCTCTATATAGCCGTTGCCGCCCTGGCACTCCATGGCCTCCTGGCCGAACGCGCTGCCGCGCTTGCAGATCCAGAACTTGGAAATGGGCGTGAGCACGCGCGCGAGCAGGCGCTCACCCTCCCGCCCCTGGTGCTCGTACGCGCGGGCCAGGCGCAGCGCCAGCGCGGTGGCTGCTTCGCTCTCCAACGCCAGGTCGGCGAGCACGTTTTTCATCAAGGGCTGCTCGATGAGGAACTTGCCAAAGGCCTTGCGCTGGCGGACGTGGTCCAGTGCCCGGCTCAGCGCCTGATGCATGAGGCCGCTGGTGCCCAGCGCACAGTCCAGCCGTGTACGCGTTCCCATTTCCAGGATTTGTGCCACGCCGCGACCCGGCTCGCCGACGCGCCACGCCAGCGCGTCCCGGAATTCCACCTCGGAGCTGGCGTTGGCCCGGTCGCCCAGCTTGTCCTTCAGGCGCATGATCGCCAAGTCGTTGCGCGTGCCGTCCGGCAGCACGCGTGGCAGGAAAAAGCAGGTCAGGCCCGCGCCGTGCAGCTGCGCCAGCACCAGGAACGAGTCGCTCATCGGCGCCGAGAAAAACCACTTGTGTCCGGTGATGCGGTAGCGCTCGCCCCAGTCGTCGCGGCCGTCCGGGACGGCCTGCGTGGTATTGGCGCGCACGTCCGAGCCGCCCTGCTTCTCGGTCATTCCCATGCCCATGGTCACGCCGGGCTTGTCGCGATAATAAGCAAGCGCCGGATCGTACTTGCGGCTGATGAGCTTGGGACCCCACTGGCCATAGATCACGGCGTTTTCGCGCAGTGCTGGCGTGGCCGCGTACGTCATCGATATGGGGCACAGCACCGAAGGCTCCAGCTCGGTGAAAATCATGAAACCCGCCGCCCGTCGAACATGCGGGGATGGTCCATCGCCACCCCAGGGTGTCCCGTGCAGGCCGGCCTGGACCGCGGCCGACATGAGGACGTGGTAGCTGGGATGAAACTCGACTTCGTCCATGCGGTGGCCGTACGGGTCGTGCGTCTGCAGCACCGGCGCGTGCAGGTTGGCCAGACGTGCGTGCTCCTGCATGCGCGCGGAGCCGGCCAGTGCGCCCAACTCGTGCAGTGCGGTCGTGTCAAGCTCGGGCGCATTGAACTTCAGGGCATCAAGCAGCGCCGCATGGCTCTGCAGGACGTTGTAATCTTGCAGCGGCCCGGGCTGGTTGAAGACTTCGTGCGTTGCCGTTGCCATGATTGCCTCCGGTTTACTGGCCAGCTCGCTCAGATCAGCTTGACCAGCTGCTTGCCAAAATTCCTGCTCTTGAGCAGCCCCAGCAGCGCCTCGGGCGCCGACGCGATGCCCTCGGAGATACTCTCCCTTGGCCGCAGTTTGCCAGAGACCACCAGCCCTGTCAGCTCAGCCAGCGCCTTGGGCCACAGGTCCATGTGTTCGCTCACGATGAAGCCCTGCAGCTTGACGCGGTTGGTGAGCAGCAGTGCCGGATAGGCCATGGGCAGTGGCTGGCCGTCGTAACCGGCAATCATGCCGCACAGCACGATTCGGGAGTGCGCGTTGAGGCGCAGCATGATGGCGTCCAAGATGTAGCCGCCCACGTTTTCAAAGTGGCCATCGATGCGGTCGGGGCAGGCTTGCTTGAGCGCGGCGTTCATGCTGGCCACGTCGCCGTGCGCCTTGTAGTCCACGCAGGCATCGTAGCCCAGCTCCTCGGTCGCATAGCTGCATTTTTCCGGACCGCCGGCCACGCCCACGACGCGGCAGTCGCGTGCCTTGGCCAGCGCGGCAAAGGTGCTTCCGACGGCGCCTGTGGCGGCGGTTGCCGTCACGGTCTCGCCTGCCTTGGGCTGGATGATTTGCGTGAGGCCATACCAGGCGGTGACCCCGGGCATGCCGACGGCGCCCAGGTAATAGGACAGCGGCACCTGGCTGTCGTCGACCTTGCGCAGCACGCCGGGTTGCTTGGGATCGACCACGCTGTATTCCTGCCAGCCACCCATGCCCACCACCTTGTCGCCTGCACGATAGGCGTCGTTGCGGCTTTCGATCACCTCGCCCACCGTGCCACCCTGGAACACCTCGCCCACAGGCTGCGGCGCGGCATAGCTGCGCGAATCGTTCATCCGGCCCCGCATGTAGGGATCCACGCTCAGGTAATGGTGGCGCACCAGCACCTGGCCGTCTTGCAGCGCAGGTGTTTCGCTGCTTACGAGCTTGAAGTTGTCCGGCTTGGCCTGGCCCTCGGGGCGGCTCGCCAGCAAGACCTGTCTGTTGGTTGGCATATGGTGATCTCCTGTTTGGTCAGCTCCCTGCGGGAGCTTGCTCATGGGATGCACGGCTTCGGGCCACTTACTTGAACGTGCCCGTCGCGTGCGCGCTGAATTCGCCATCGGCGTCAAGGATACGCGCCTCCACAAAGGCCATCTTGCGCGTGCGCCGCAGCAGCTTGCCGCGGCCGACCAGGGTTTGGCCGGGCACCAGCTTGATGGCGCGCATGAAGCTGGTCTTCATTTCTATGGTCACGGCGCCCTGCCCGGCGTCATCTGCCGACATGGCGGCGGCAGCCATGCTGATGTCCAGCAGCGTCATGAGGCGCCCAGCGAATTGCCGTGCGTGAGCGCCGGCGTGTAATGCAGCTCCGAGCTGCCGTCGCCGTAGTGCACGATATTCACGCCCAGTTCGCGCGCAAACGGGATGGCGGAAACGTCAAGCGCCACGGTGTTCAGGCTGCACCCAGCACCACGCTGACGCCGCCATCGACGGCCAGCCACTGGCCGGTGATGTGCTTGCCAGCGTCGCTGGCGTACAGAACGGCCAGCCCCTTCAGGTCTTCGTCGTCGCCCAGGCGGCCCAGCGGCGCAGCTGCAGTCATCTTCTCTTCGCCCAGCTGGGCGATCAGCCCGTCGGCCATCTTGGTGTGGAAAAAGCCGGGGCAGATGGCGTTGACGGTAATGCCGTAGCGCCCCCATTCGGCCGCCAATGTCCTCGTGAAGCCGATGACGGCGGTCTTGGATGTGTTGTACGCCAATGTCTTCATGTCCGGCGGGTTGCCGTTGAGGCCGGCGATAGACGCGACGTTGATGATGCGTCCGGTGTTGTTGGGAATCATGTAGCCGTTGGCCACCTGCTGGCTCAGGACAAAGTAGCCGCGTACGTTCAGGTTCATCACCTTGTCCCAGGCGGCCATGGGGTGTTCTTCGGCCGGTGCGCCCCAGGTGGCGCCGGCGTTGTTGACCAGGATGTCTATGGCGCCCATGCGTTCCAGCGTCTCGTCGGCCAGGCGGCGCGTCTCTTCCTCGACGGCGCAGTTGGCTGCGATCCAGCGCGCGTCTATCCCCGCGTCTTGCAGCTGGGCCGTGGCTTGCTCCAGCGTCTCGGCCTTGCGCGAGCTGATCATGATCCGGGCGCCGGCCTCACCAAGCGCCTGCGCGATTTGCAGCCCCAGGCCGCGCGAGCCACCGGTGACCAGCGCGGTTTTTCCGGTCAGGTCAAAGAGTTCCCGTACGTTGCGTGTCATGAAAACACCGTTCTCCAGAGTTGATATGTGCGCGTGCGCTGCTCAAAACGCCGCCTCAGCCAGGCTGGCGCAGGTCAGGTCCCGGTTCTCGACCACCTGCAGCCAGGCAGCGATCCGGGGCAGATCGTAGTGGTAGAAGTAGGTCTTGGCCGCCAGCAGGCCCTCGCGCCGGGGGCCGGCAGGCAGCCGGCCGGCGGCCAGCGCCAGCCGCAGCCAGATCCATGCCAGCACGACGTGGCCAAAGGCCTGCATGTACGGCACCGCATTGGCCAGCGCTTCGGCCGGGTCGCCGCTGGACCAGGCCGCTTCGGTTGCCGCCTGCAGGCGTTGCGCGGCGGCATCCAGTGCGCTGCCGTCCGCTTGCAGTTGCTGATTTTCCGTGGCGTCGGCAACGGTTTGCCGTATGCGTGCCAAGAGCAGCTTCAGCCCACGGCCACCGTCCATGCGCACCTTGCGGCCCAGCAGGTCCAGGGCCTGGATGCCATGCGTGCCCTCGTGGATCATGTTGAGCCGGTTGTCGCGCCAGTACTGCTCGACCGGAAAGTCCAAGGTGTAGCCGTAGCCGCCAAGAATCTGAATGGCCAGGCTGTTGGCTTCCAGGCAGTTCTCGCTGGGCCAGCTCTTGGCAATGGGCGTGAGCAGTTCCAGCAGCATGTGCGCCTGCCCGGCCTGCTCCGGCGTGCCGGTGCGCTGCTCGTCGACCAGGCGCGCGCAATACAGCTGCAGCGCCAGCGCGCCTTCGCACCACGCCTTTTGCGCCAGCAGCATGCGCCGGATGTCGGCGTGTTCAATCAGCCGCACCTGCGGCTGCGTGGCATCCTTGCCGCCCGCGCCCACGGGCCGGCCCTGCAGTCGCGTTTTTGCGTACTCCAGCGACGCTTCGTAGCCGGCCAGGCCCAGCATGGTCGCTGCCATGCCTATGCCTATGCGGGCTTCGTTCATCATGTGGAACATGCACCTGAGGCCGTCGCCCGGGCGCCCGACCAGGTAGCCCACGGCGCCTGCCTTGCCATCCACCGGGAACCTGCCTTCGCCAAAGTTGAGCAAGGTGTTGGTGGTGCCGCGCCAGCCCAGCTTGTGGTTGAGCCCGGCCAGCGCGACATCGTTGCGCTCGCCGCTGAGCCGGCCTGCGCTGTCGACCAGCTTCTTGGGAACGATGAAGAGCGAGAGGCCCAGGACCCCGGGAACAAGCCGGCCGTTTTCATCGGGGATCTTGGCCAGCACCAGGTGCACGATGTTCTCGCTGAGTTCGTGGTCACCCGCCGAAATCCACATCTTGCTGCCCTTGAGCCGGTAGCGGGGTCCGAGCGGGTCGCCGGGATCCTCCAGCTCGGCGCGCGTGGCCACGTCGCTCAGGCTGGACCCGGCCTGCGGCTCAGACAGGCACATGGTGCCGTCCCAGCGGCCATTGAGCTCGTTGGCGGCAAACACCTGCTTTTGCAGCGTGCTGCCATGCGCCATCAGCAGGTTGGCGTTGCCCACGGTGAGCAGGCTGGCATTGATGCTGATCGACGCCTTGGCAAAGAACGAGTTGCCGGCGGCTTCCACCACGAACGGCAGCTGCATGCCGCCGTGCTCATGGTCCTGCGCTGCCGCCAGCATGCCCGAAGCAGCGTATGCGTCACGCGCCTCTTGCGTGGCCTGCGGCAGGACCACGCGCAGGCTGCCGTCGGCGGCCTGCTCGGCGCGTGGCGCCTCGGTATCGACCAGCCGGTTGAACGGGGCGTATTTTTCCCGCGCAATGCGCTCGCAGGTCTCCAGCACCGCGTCAAACGTCTCGCGCGAATGGTCGGCGTAGCGGTCGCGCCGGGTCAGCGCAACCACGTCCAGCCAGTCATAAAGCAGGAAGGCCAGCGTGTCTCGGTACGTCATGATGGTTGTGTTTTGTGTGGGGTGCAGCGGGCTCGACACCGTGCTGTCCGAAGTCCAAGGGGTCGTTGAGCGTCCAGCGAATAAGCCGTCCAGCGTCCAACCTCCCATCATCGCGGCGCAGCCGCAATCATCGATGCGTCAGCAAGGTCATCCGTCATCTGTCATCCGTCATCCGCCACGCCAAACGCTCGACGTTCAACGCCCCCATCGGCCAGAGGCTGGCCTCCAAGTAACCGCGAGGGGCCGCCGCATGCCCTACAAGACCTCGAACACACCGGCTGCGCCCATGCCGCCACCTATGCACATGGTGACGCAGACCTTCTTGGCACCGCGGCGCTTGCCTTCGATGAGCGCATGGCCCGTGAGGCGCTGGCCGGTCACGCCGTAAGGGTGCCCCACCGCGATGGCGCCGCCGTTGACATTGAGCTTGTCGGCCGGGATGCCCAGCTTGTCGCGGCAGTAGATGACCTGCACGGCAAACGCCTCGTTGAGCTCCCACAGGTCGATGTCGTCCACGGTCAGGCCCAGCCGCCCCAGCACCTTGGGCACGGCAAACACGGGGCCTATGCCCATTTCATCGGGCTCGCAGCCGGCCACGGCAAAACCCAGGAAGCGGCCCAGCGGCTTCAGGTCGTTCTTGCTGGCGTATGCTTCGCTGACCACCACGCAGGCGCCTGCACCATCGGAGAACTGGCTGGCGTTGCCGGCCGCAATCAGTCCGCCGGGCAGCGCCGGCCGGATGCCGCTGATGATCTCCTTGGTGGTGCCCGGGCGTATGCCTTCGTCTTCACTGACCGTGACTTCCTTGGTCTGCATGCCCCTGACCTTGTCGGCCACGCCCATGGTGACGGTAATCGGTGCGATCTCGTCCTTGAACCTGCCGGCCGCCAGCGCCTCGGTGGCCTTTTGCTGGCTGGCAGCGCCGTATTCATCCATGGCGTCACGCCCGATGTTGTAGCGCTTGGCCACCTGCTCGGCCGTTTGCAGCATGGACCAGTAGATTTCGGGCTTCTTGGCTTCCAGTGCCGGGTCCTTGAGCATGTGCTGGTTCATCTCCTTTTGCACGCAGGAGATGCTCTCGACGCCGCCGGCAACGAAGACGTCGGCCTCGCCGGCCATGATGCGCTGTGCTGCCAAGGCAATGGTCTGCAGGCCCGACGAGCAAAAGCGGTTGATAGTGGTTCCCGAAGTGGTCACCGGACAGTCGGCCATGAGTGCGATCTGGCGCGCCACGTTCATTCCGGTGGTGCCCTCCGGGTTGGCGCAGCCCATCATCACGTCGTCAACCTCGGCAGCGTCCACGCCGGCGCGCTTGATGGCCTCGCGCACCACGTGGCCGCCCAGCGTGGCGCCGTAGGTCATGTTGAACGAGCCCGTCCAGCTCTTGCAAAGCGGCGTGCGCGCGGTGGAAACGATTACAGCGGATGTCATGGTCTTTACTCCTGTTTGAATTCAAGCCTGCGGGCACGCCGCTCAATTGAACGTCTTGCCCTCGGCCACCAGCCTGGCCAGCAGCGGCGCCGGCTGCCAGAACCGGGCGTCGTCCATGGGGTTCTTGGCAAAGCGCTTCATGGCCGCAACAACGTTGAACAACCCCACATGGTCGGCGTAGTGCATGGGTCCGCCGCGCCAGGCCGGGAAGCCGTAGCCAAAGATGTAGACCACGTCGATGTCGCTGGCCTTGTTGGCGATGCCCTCTTCCAGGATGTGCGCACCCTCGTTGACCAGCGAATAGACCAGGCGCTCGACGATCTCGCGCTCGCTGATCTTGCGCGGCGTGATGCCCTGGTCCTTGCGGTATTTTTCAATCATTTCCGCAACCACGGGACTCGGAATGGGCTTGCGCTTGCCCGGTGCGTAGTCGTACCAGCCGGCATTGGTCTTCTGGCCAAAGCGGCCCATCTCGCACAGCAGGTCGGCGGTGCCGCTGTACTTCATGTCGGGGTTTTCCTTGGCGCGCCGCTTGCGGATGGCCCAGCCTATGTCGTTGCCGGCCAGGTCGCCCATGCGGAACGGGCCCATGGCAAAGCCGAACTTCTCAATGGCCTTGTCGACCTGCTCGGGCGAGGCGCCCTCGTCGACCATGAACCCGGCCTGGCGCACGTACTGCTCGACCATGCGGTTGCCGATGAAGCCGTCGCAAACGCCCGCAACCACGGCCGTCTTCCTGATCTTCTTGGCCAGCTTCATGACGGTGGCCAGCACGTCCTTGGCGGTCTTGTCGCCACGCACCACTTCCAGCAGCGGCATGACGTTGGCCGGACTGAAGAAGTGCAGGCCCACAACGTCCTGCGGCCGCCGGGTAAAAGCGGCGATCTTGTTGACGTCCAGCGTCGACGTGTTGCTGGCCAGGATGCTGCCGTCCTTCATGACCTCGTCCAGCGCCTTGAAGACCTTTTCCTTCACACCCATCTCTTCAAACACGGCCTCTATCACCAGGTCGGCATCCTTGAGGTCGGCGTAGTCCAGCGTGGTGCTCAGCAGGCCCATGCGCTCATCCAGCTTGTCCTGCTTGAGCCTGCCCTTCTTGACGCGCGCCTCGTAGTTCTTGCGCATGACGCCCACGCCGCGGTCCAGCGCCTCCTGCTTGACCTCCAGCATGGTTACCGGGATGCCGGCGTTGAGGAAGTTCATGGCAATGCCGCCGCCCATGGTCCCGGCGCCGATGACGGCCACCTTCCTGATCTCGCGCAGCGGCACGTCCTTGCCCACGTCGGGAATCTTGGACGCGGCACGCTGGGCAAAGAACACGTGGCGCAGCGCCGCGCTCTCGGGCGTGACCATGAGCTCTGAAAACAGCCTGCGCTCGGTGGCCATGCCGTCGTCGAACTTCTGCTGCGTCGCGGCGATCACGGCGTCCAGGCATTTGAGCGGCGCCGGATAATTCTTGGCCATGTTCTCGATCATGTTGCGCGCAAAGCCAAAGTACGCGTCGGCCTGCGGATGGCTGCACGGCAGGTCGCGCAGCCGCGGCAGCGGCGCGCCGTCTGCGTGTTTGGCCGCCATCTTGCCGGCAAGGGCCACCGCCTCTTCCAGCAGGCTGTCGGCGCTCTTGGCCATCTTGTCAAACAGCTTCTGCTCAGGAACCCAGGCGAGCATCTCGCTCTTGATGGTCTCGCCGCTGACGATCATGTTCAGCGCGGGCTCCACGCCCAGCGCGCGCGGCAGCCGCTGTGTGCCGCCAGCACCGGGCAGCAGGCCCAGCTTCACTTCCGGCAGCGCAATCTGCGCTCCCGGCGCGGCAATGCGGTAATGGCAGCCCAGCGCCAGCTCCAGCCCACCGCCCATGGCCACGCTGTGGATGGCAGCCACCACGGGTTTTTCCGATGCTTCCACGGCAGCGATGACCGAGCGCAGGTTGGGTTCGGCCAGCGCCTTGGGCGTACCGAATTCCCGGATGTCCGCGCCGCCCGAGAACGCCTTGCCCGCGCCCGTGATCACGACGGCCCTGACGCTGCTGTCGGCAAGCGCCTTGTCCAGGCCCTGGACTATGCCGAGGCGGGTGTCGTAACCCAGCCCGTTGACGGGCGGATTGTTCATGGAAATAACGGCAACTTCGCCCTGAACCTTGTATTCGGCTGTCATGAATACTCCCTGTGGATGGCGTGAAAAAAACAAAAATTCCGCTTGCTGCCCCGGCCGGGCATCGTGCTGCGCCGGCGGCATGCCTGCAGGCGCCGCAAGCTGCAGCGCCGTGGATTCCTTCAGTCTGCCCAGTGTAGGACAAAACCGCGGCCGCGCGGGCGCGAGGCTGTCGCTCCGGCGACGCTTTCGCGCGCCGTGCAAATGCAGCCCCCGGTTCACACCTCCAGCCACTGCTTGCGAACGGACGCCGCGCCGCGCAATTGCCCGGGCGTGCCATCAAAGACGATGGCGCCGTGCCCCATCACCAGCGCGCGGTCGGACACGTCCATGGCAATGGTCAGCTTCTGCTCGATGAGCAGCACCGAGATGCCCCGCGCCTTGAGCGTACGCAGGTACTGACCCACCAGCGCGACGATCTTGGGCGCCAGGCCCTCGGTGGGTTCGTCGATGATGACCAGCTCCGGGTCGCCCATGAGCGTGCGGCACAGCGTCAGCATCTGCTGCTCGCCGCCGGACATGAAGCCGGCTGCCGTATGGCGCCGCTCCTTCAGGATGGGGAACATGGCGTACATGTCGTCAAAGGTCCAGCGCGATTCCTTGCCGCCGCCTTTTTGCCCCAGCATGAGGTTTTGCTGCACCGTCAGGTCCGGGAAGATGTCCCGGCTCTCCGGCACGTAGCCCAGTCCCAGCCGGGCCACCTCAAAGGCCCGCTTGCCGGCCAGGCTCTGCCCATTCCAGTGGATTTGCCCCTCCCACGCCACGAGCCCCATGATGGCCTTGGCCGTGGTCGAGCGGCCCGAGCCGTTGCGGCCGAGCAGCGCCACGATTTCACCCGCGCCCACGTCAAAGGTCACGCCGTGCAGCACGTGGCTCTTGCCGTAGTAGGCATGCAGGTCGGCAACCTCGAGCATCAGTGCGGCGCCCCCTGCGCTTCAGCCACGGGCGAGCCCAGGTAGGCTTCCTGCACGCGCGGATTGGCCCGCACCGCCTCTGGCGTATCGCAGGCAATGACCTCGCCGTAGACAACCACGGCAATCTTGCTGGCCAGGTCAAACACCACGCCCATGTCATGCTCGACCGTCAGCAAGGTCTTGCCCTCGGTCACTTCCCGGATCAGGGCGATGAATCGCTGCGTCTCGGTGGCGCTCATGCCGGCGGTCGGCTCGTCCAGCAGGATGACCTCGGCGCCGCCGGCAATGGTCAGCCCGATCTCCAGCGCCCGCTGCTCGGCATACGTCAGGTTCATCGCCGGCACGTCACGCTTGTGCGCCAGCCCGATCTGCTCCATCACCGCGTCGGCGCGCTCGTTGGCGTCGTGCAGGCGCGACAGGAAGCGCCACATGCTGTACCGGTAGCCCAGGCTCCACAGCACGCTGCAGCGCAGGTTCTCGAATACGCTGAGGTTGGCAAACAGGTTGGTGATCTGGAAGCTGCGCGACAGCCCCATGCGGTTGATGATGTTCGGCGTCTTGCCGTCAATGCGCTGCCCGTGCAGCCGGATCTCCCCGGCCGTTGGCGCCAGCCGGCCACTGATCAGGTTGAACAGCGTGGACTTGCCGGCACCGTTGGGGCCGATGATGGCCATGCGCTCGCCCCGGCCAACCACCAGGTTGGCGCCGCGGATGATCTGCACCTTGCCAAAATCCTTGTGCACGTCCCGGAGTTCCAGCGCGGGACTCATGCCGGCTCCTCGCGTGGCAACGCGGCATCCTGCGCGTGAGCCCGGGCCTGGGCTTGCGCCTCGCCCCAGGTCGCGACGAAGCGGCGGCGCACGAGCTCGAGCAGAACGCCGCCGACCACGGCCAGCGCCAGCATGCCCAGCCAGGTCGCCGCAGATGCGGTGTTGAGCTGCCATCCCAGGTACGTGACCTCGGGCCCCATGGCGGCATCAAGCTGGTGGTGGTAGATCATTTCTATCAGCGCCGAGACACCCAGCATCATGACCCCCGCCGCAATCAGCAGGCCCGCGTAGGGACCGGCCAGCCGGCGCAGCCTGCCGGCGCGGACCATGTTGACATTGGCCATGACGATGCTGGCCACGCCGCCTGGCGCGTACATGACCATGAGCAGGAAGATCAGTCCCAGGTACAGCAGCCAGGCCGATGTCAGCTCGGACATGAGCACCATGGCCAGCACCATGAGCACGGCGCCGATGATGGGGCCGAAAAACAGTGTCGCGCCGCCCAGGAAGGTAAACAGCAGGTAGGCGCCGGTGGTCATCAGGCCCATGGCATCGGCCGAGTTGAAGATCTCGAAGTTGATGATGAGCAGGCCCCCGCCCACGCCGCCAAAAAATCCGGAGACGACAAAAGAAAACCAGCGCACCCATTGCGTGTTGTAGCCGATGAACGCCACGCGCTCCGGGTTGTCGCGCACGGCGTTGAGCATGCGCCCCAGCGGCGTGGCGGTGAATGCGTACATCAGCACGGTGCAGACCAGGCAATAAATGGCAATCAGGTAATAGACCTGGATCTGCGGCCCGAACGTGAAGCCAAGAAACGGGTCACCGTAGACGCGATCGATGGAAATGCCGCTGTCGCCACCAAACACGCCGGGGAGCATGAACGCCGTGGCCCCGACCAGCTCGCCTATGCCCAGCGAAATCATGGCAAAGGTCACGCCGGCCTTCTTGGTGGAAACATAGCCCAGCGGGATCGACACCAGCGCCGCAAACACGCCGCCGACCAGCGGCATGAGCACCAGCGGCATGGCGATGCCGTGGTCGCTGACGTGATTGATGGCCACCGCCACGGCAAAAGTGCCCAGCCCGGTGTACGCCGCGTGGCCAAAGCTGAGCATGCCGCCCTGCCCCATCTTGATGTTGTAGGACAGGCAGATGATGATGAAGCAACCCATCTGCGACAGCATGTTGACCCAGTGGTTGCTGTTCAGGACGACCGGCGCCAGGCCAAGCACCAGCGCATAGCCCAGCCACGGCAGCCATCGCGTCATGCCCGATCTTGCCACCTGCGTCGTGGTCATGCCGGATGCTCCGGGACCGGCCGGATCGCGGCCGGGGTCGGGTGGCTGGCCAAGTCAGGTCTCCCGCGCGCCCATCAGGCCGCGCGGCCTGAAAATGAGGATGAGCACCATGAGCAGGTACGGCAGGATGGGCGACACCTGCGCCACTGTCAGCCGCAGCACCTGCTGCACGCCAACGCCACCGGAGAAGTGCAGGCCGAACAGCGCCAGCAGGTCCGCCAGCGAGCGGTCAATGGCCACGGCAAAGGTCTGCATGACGCCGATCAGCAGCGACGCGACAAAAGCGCCACCCAGCGACCCCATGCCGCCCACCACCACGACGACGAAGATGATGGGACCCACCGCATCGGCCATGGCCGGCTCGGTGACATAGGTGTTGCCTGCCACCACGCCGGCCAGCCCGGCCAGCGCCGCGCCGCTGCCAAACACCAGCATGAACACGCGTGGCACGTTGTGGCCCAGCGCACTGACCATGTCCGGGTGCGTCAGCGCCGCCTGGATGACGTAGCCGATGCGCGTGCGCTTGAGCAGCAGCCACAGCGACACCAGCATGAGCAGCGCCACCAGCATGATGAACGCGCGCGAGCGCGGGAACTGCGTGCCGTAGATCGTGAACAACGGGCCGCGCAACTGCTCCGGCAGGCCGTAGGGCACCACGTTGCGGCCCCAGATGAGCTGCACCACCTCGGCAATGATGTACGCCAGCCCGAACGTCACCAGCAGCTCGGCCACATGGCCGTACTTGTGCACTTGGCGCAGGCAGGTCTGCTCGAAGACCACGCCCAGCACGCCGACCAGGATGGGTGCGATGACCAGCGCCGGCCAGTAGCCGACCAGGCCGGAAAACAGGAACGCCAGGTACGCACCCAGCATGTAAAGCGCCGCATGCGCAAAGTTGAGTACGCCCATCATGCTGAAGATCAGCGTCAGCCCGGAGCTGAGCATGAACAGCAGCAGGCCGTAGCTCAGCCCATTGAGCATGGAGATGGTGAAAAACTCCACCCGTCACCCTCCCGGTCGATGCGTGCAGTCTTCCCGCTGCCAGAAAAAACGCCGGCTGTTGGCGGTGGCCAAGAGCCGGCGCGATATTTCAGGGAACAGGCGTTGCGCTGGCCGTTCAGCCCGACCGCTGCATCTTGCAGGTGGTGGGTGTGCTGGCGGTCTCGGCGTCTATGCGCTTGACCGGCGCAAAGGTGTAGCCGGTGTCCTCGACGCTGTAGGTGTATTCATCGTCCACCTTCTGCCATCTGGAAATCCACACCGGCTGCTGCAGCTGGTGGTCATCGGCGCGCATCACGACCGGGCCGTCTATGCCCTCAAACTCCAGCCCCTCCAGCGCGGCCGCGACTTTCACCGGGTCCGTGGACCCGGCCTTGGCCATGGCATGCGACACGCCGACAAGAATGCTGTAGATGGGCGTGGTGTACAGGTCGTCGTCGTACTTCTCCTTGAACCCCTGTATCAGCTCGCCTATGCGCCCCTTCATGTTGGAGTGGCCAAACGCCGCCACCTGGTACACGTTGGCGTGGTCGCCCTGCGCCAGCGCGGTGGGCGTGCCGGAAACAACCGCATAGTACGAATAGATGGGCAGGTCCAGGCCGGCGTCGTTCATGGCCTTGACCAGCAGCGTGTAGTCCTGCCCCCAGCTGCCGGTGACCACGGTATCGGCTCCCGAATCCTTGATCTTGGCCACGTAGGGCGCAAAATCCTTGACCTGCCCCAGCGCCACGTAATCCTCACCCACGGCTTCGGCGTCGGGCTTGGCCTGGGAGAAGTACTTCTTGAAGTACTCGGCCACTTGGTGCCCGTGCGAGTAATTCTGGTTGTTGAGGTAGTACTTGCTGACCGGCTGGTCCTTCATGAAGTTGCTCAGCGCCTTCATCTTGATCGAGGTGTCGGCGTCAAAGCGGAAGTGCCAGTAGCTGCACTTGTCGTTGGTCAGGTCGGGGTCCACGGCAGCGTAGTTGAAGTAGACGACTTCACTGCCCGGGTTGCGGCTGTTGTGCTTGGCCACGGCTTCTGACAACGGGATGCCCACGTTGGAGCCGTTGCCCTGGATGACGTACTGCACGCCCTGGTCTATGGCCGAGCGCAGCAGGTTGATGGCTTCCTGGGGCGAGCTCTTGCTGTCCATGGCGATCACCTCGAACTTCACGCCCGCGGGATTTTCCTCGGCGTTGAGCTGGCCAGCAAGGTATTGCAGCGTCTTGAGCTGGTTGGTCCCCACGTTGCCCATGGGGCCGCTCAGGCCCTCGATCATGGCGAGCTTGACGGTCTCGCCCTGCTGCGCCAGCGCAACGCCGCTGCCCATCATCGCGGCCATCGCTGCTGCGACCAGTGTCTTGAACTTCATGGCACGGTTTCCTCTTGAAAAAATCAATGTCAAAGCATATTCACCTGGCAGGGTATGCACAATAGGGGCAAACCCGAACAACTGTCGCCCAGACGTCAGCTCCGGCTGGCAGGCCGGACTGCAGGACCCGCATTCACGGGCAACGCCGCGACATGGCCGATGGATGCTACA
>JALOAS010000181.1 GCA_023228705.1 Ottowia sp.
GTTGAGCTTGTTGTCTCCTAGCTACTCGTCTCTCATCCTCTTGAGCTTCTTTTAATTTCTTTCTCTCATTAGCACCTACAATAGTGTTAGTAATCCCAGCTACTCCGCCTATAATTCCTCCAGCAATCATCCCTGGAGCTCCAAAGGCTGACCCTGCTAAGACTCCTCCTCCAACTCCTCCTAATATATTAAGTAAAGCTGCTCCAGTATGTGCTCCTGCGTCACTTATGCTTGTGTTAGTTTGTAGAGCGTGTCCACCTACATTAGTTACGCCAGCTATTCCTAGTCCTCCTGCCATTCTTCCTAATCCTTGCATACCTGTTAAAGGGTTTCCTTTAGAATCTTTAAATGAGCCTGCTATTGTATTTAGGATACCTCCTCCTGCTGAAGGGGTTCCTTTACCTGTAAGTCCTGCGAACTGGTTAGATATTATTGTATTTAGTTTACCTTGCATTACAAACATAGCTGGAGTTAGTCCATAAAGTCCTGTTTCATTAAGTACTTTACCAATACCTTGAGAAATGCCCGAGTTCTCCCACCAGTTATCAAACCTTTGCTTTAAGTCCATGTGTAAGTCTTTTAACTCTTGCTCCATTGAACCTTGAGACTCTGCGAGTTTCTCTTGTATCTCTATAGCATATTCATCTAACTGACCACCATGAGTCATTATCTCTAATAAGTCATCCTGAGAAAGTCCAAAACCTTGACCTATCATTTGCATATATTGATTACGAAGGTATCCTTCTTCCATACTATTTAATGTTTGGTATATTGATCCTATTAGGTCTTGAGTTGCTCCTGCATAGTCTTGACCTCTTAATTTACTCTGGAAGTCTCCTGATGAGAAGTCTTGTAGTAATGCTCCTGTCTGGAATATACCACCCATCTGTTCAGCTGTTCCATACTGTGCTGTTCTTGATAAGACATTCATAAAGCCTGTTGTTTCTATACCTACTTGAGATATTAGTGCTGTTGCTTGCATCAAACTTTCATTAGCTCTTAGTTGAGCCTGCATATTATTTCTTGCTAAGAATGTATTAGAGGACATCATTTCAGCAACTGCTCCTTGTAGCATACCTACTGTCATACCAAAGGAATCACTGAAGTTATTTAGTCTGTCTCCTAGTCTTTCTATGAAGTAACCAGTAGAGTCTCCAAACTGTTTATAAGAACCTTCAAAGGCTTTTATAAGTCTGTCATCTACATTACCCATTGTTCTTGTTAATAGTGCCATTGAGGCAGTTACATTACCAAGTGTTGTAGCGTCTAAGCCTTTCCAACCTTGAGTAATTAGCTTCTCTTGTACTCCTACTAATTCTCGTGCTGTAAATAGTTGCTTACCTATCTCTCTATTCATATCACGAGCTGACTTGTAGGCGTTGTCATACATCTTAGTGAATTCTTTCCAAGTGACATTACCTTCAAGTTGCATCTTGTGTGAAGTCTCATAAATCTCTTTGTTTGACTTAACCATGTTCTCAAGGTATTTTTGAGATACTCCTAATGCTTTGTTTATACTTTCTTGAACTTTCTTTTGCTTCTCTATCTTTTTAGTATTGTTATCTATAAAATCTCCAAGAGCTTTTATTGCCTTAACATATTCTGGGAGGTCTTTGTTTGTTATAGTCTTGTACTGGTCATGTAGTTTTACTGTATTATTTAATATACTTCCAACTATCTTATTTGCATCAGCACCTGACTTAGCAATCTTCTCGAGAAACTTTTGAAGTTCATCAACTTTACCAGATTCTATTATATTAAATAACTCTGATTCAGTTCCTACTTTACTTGTAGCTGCATTAAGTTCTTTGAGAGTTTTAGCTCTCTCTATTCTACTTCTATTGTCTGCCATTTGTTCACCTTCTTGTTGTTTACTTTAACTAAACTTTTACTCTTTTGGTTTTTCTAATTCCTTTTGTTTCTTTAGTAAGTTATACATATGATCTAGTTCATAAGGAAGTAAGTTATCTACATCTTCCTTAGTCATATTAGTATAGTAAGTTAAAGAGAACTGTTTTGTGTTATAGACTTCTACTAAATCATTACGAACTTCTAAGATACGATCCATAAGTTCATCTGAGTATCCTTCAAGTTCGTTAAGCCTGTTCATCCCCCAAAGGTACATTACTATTAGAGAAACGAAAGAAGTCGGCATTAATGCCTACCACCCCCAGAAATTCCCTATCAGTTTCAGGGCACTCAGCTGGAAAAGTTACTTCTAATCCAAATTGAGTTTTAATATTCTCTACTATATCCCCAAATGATTTACCTGGAAGGTCTCCTAGGTAATGGAATAGTAATAATCTGTTTGAGATTGTTTCTCCTTTAGATGTTACTACTTTCTCTATTCTTGCTAATAAATAGAGTAAGTAGGAATCTAAAGATCCTACACTATGTTTTTCTTTGAAATAGTCTATTTCTTTTTGGATTTCCGCTGTTGGAATTCTTTTATAGACTTTGTCACCATTGTCTAAATTAAAGGTGCTTGTAAAGTCATCTAAATAGTGCATTATGAAATCACTATAATGTGCTACTACCTCATGTACCTTACCGCAATGAGGACACTTTAGGAACTGAGTAATATCATTTCCAAATGTAAGTAGTCTTGTGAAGTATAAGATTGCTCCTTTATCTTCATCACACAATGTTAGTGGATCAAGACTTGGAACTGTTATCCTTCTAATTATTTCGTTTATTGAAGCATCACTTAAAGATGAGTATACCATATTTAGTTCTTTACCTGTAAGTGCTTTAACTTCTATTTCTTGTGGGACTCCTAGCATTCCATTGCTTGGAAGTCTCAGTGTGTCTATTACCATTTATAAACTCTCCTTCTTAAAAATAAGAGACTCTACTTACTAAGTTAGAGTCTCAAGCTATGAGTTTGTTATTTAATTAATAACTTATAACAACTAACTCATATGTCTAACTAATT
>JALOAS010000067.1 GCA_023228705.1 Ottowia sp.
CGTGGTGTGCACACGCTGAACGCTTGACGCCAAACCATCATCAGCCGCCGCAGGCGGCGATCATCCAAGGCCCGCAAGGGCCGAGATCATCTGTCATCCGGAGCGGGGAATCGCGGCGGGGGCGCCATGGGGAGGTTGGGCGTTTGGCGTTGAGCGTTGGGCGTGACGCATGACGGATGGCCTTGCTGGACGCTGTGGGGAGGTTGAGCGTTTGAAGAGGTTGAGCGTTGAGCGTGGTGGGCACACGCTGGACGCTGAACGCTTGACGCCAAACCTTCATCAGCCGCCGCAGGCGGCTTTCATACGAGGCCTGCAAGGGCCGGGATCATCGGTCATCAGCGGCCAATCGCGGCGAGGCGCCGCTCCTACCGCTTGCGGCCAAAGAGGCGCTTGAGCCAGTTGGACAGGTCGTCCAGGTAGCAGTAGACCACCGGCACGACAACCAGCGTCAGCAGCGAGGAGGTGATGACGCCGCCGATGACGGCCTGGCCCATGGGGGCGCGCTGCTCGGCGCCCTCCGACGTGGCAAAGGCCAGCGGCATCATGCCAAACACCATGGCCAGCGTGGTCATGAGGATGGGGCGCAGGCGCACGCGGGCGGCGGCCAGGAGCGCCTGCTCGCGCGGCAGGGGCTCGGTGTGGTGGTCGTCGCCGGCGCGGCCCTCGCGCGCGCGGGTGGCAAAGTCCACGAGCAGGATGGCGTTCTTGGTGACCAGGCCCATGAGCATGATGATGCCGATGATCGAGAACATGGACATGGACGAGCCAAAGAGCAGCAGCGCCAGCACCACGCCTATGAGCGTGAGCGGCAGCGCCGTCATGAGCGCCAGCGGCTGGATGAAGCTCTTGAACTGGCTGGCCAGGATCATGTAGATGAAGATGATGGCCAGCGCCAGCGCCTGCAGCGCGTACGCGAAGGATTCCTCCATGTTCTTGGTGGCGCCGCTGAAGCTGTAGCTGTAGCCGGGCGGCAGCGCGGTCTGGTCCAGGATGCGGCGGATGTCTCCGGAGATTTCGCCCACGCCGCGGCCGTAGCTGTTGCCGGTGAACTCGATCTCGCGCAGCATGCGGCGGCGGTTGATCTGGTTGGTCTGCGTGGCCGGGACCAGGTCGGCGACCTGGTTGAGGCGCACGACGGTGGGGTTGCCGCGGTCATCGACGCCGGTGACCAGCGGCAGGCGCTCCAGGTCGCTGGCGGCACTGCGGGCCTGGGGCGCCAGGCGCGCGATGACGTCGTAGGTCTGGTCATCGGGGGCGCGCCAGGTGCCGATGGTGGTGCCGGCAATGAGCGTGCGCAGCGGCGCGGCGATCTGCGCGCTGGCCAGCCCCAGGCTGGACGCGGCGTCCTGGCGCACGACGATGTCCACGGTGGGTTTGTCCGGCTTGCTGCTGCTGTCCAGGTCGACCAGGCCGGGGATCTGGGAGAACTGCTGCATCAGCGGTGCGGCCAGGCGCTCCAGCTCCTGCTGGTCCGGCCCCTCCAATGAAAACTCGATCTGCTTTTGCCCCCCCACCGGCTCGAGCAGGCCCGATTGCGTGATCGTGATTCCGGGCACCGCCAGCAGGCGCTGGCGCAGGTCGCCGGCCAGCTCTTCGGCGCCGCGCTCGCGCTCGCTGCGCGGCTTGAGCCGCACGTGGATGCTGGCGCTGGTCTTGCCCTGCGCGGACGCGGTGTTGATGGTGGTGAGCGTGTCCACGACCTCGGGCTGGCTGCGGATGATGCGGCTGACGCGCTGCGCCTTGGCTTCGGTGGCCTGCAGCGACGAGCCCTGCGGCGTGTCGAAGGCAAAGGTGGTCTCGGAGAAATCGGCCTTGGGAACAAACTCGGTGCCCAGCAGCCGCAGCATGGCGATGCTGAGCGCAAAGATGGCCACGGTGATGACCAGGGTGAGGAAGCGGTGCGCCAGCGCGTGCTTGAGCAGCCACTGGTAGCCCTGCGCGAGCTGCCCGGTGAAGCGGTCAAACGCCGCGGTGACGCGGCCCAGCGTGCGGTCGTACAGCGTGCGGCGGCCGGGCCGGCTGGGGTCGTGGTGGATGGCCGGGTCGTACCAGACCGACGAGAGCATGGGGTCCAGCGTGAACGCCACGAACATGGAAATCAGCACCGCAGCGACGATGGTGATGCCAAATTCATGGAAGAACTTGCCGATGATTCCCTGCATGAAGCCTATGGGCAGGAACACGGCAACGATGGACAGCGTGGTGGCCAGCACCGCCATGCCGATCTCGCGCGTGCCTTCCATGGCCGCGTCCCACGCACTCTTGCCCATCTGGCCGTGGCGCACGATGTTCTCGCGCACGACGATGGCGTCGTCAATGAGCAGGCCGACGCACAGCGACAGCGCCATCAGCGTGATGAGGTTGACGGTGAAGCCGAACACCTGCATGAAAAAGAAGGTGCCGATGATGGAGATGGGCAGCGTCAGGCCCGTGATGATGGTCGAGCGCCAGGAGTTGAGAAACAGGAAGACGATGAGCACGGTGAGGACGCCGCCTTCTATCAGCGTCTCGCGCACGTTTTTCACGGCCACGCGGATCGGACGCGAGCTGTCGTTGACCTGCACCAGCTCCAGGTCCGGCGGCACCGCGTCCGCCAGCGTCTGCAGCGTGGCGTTGAGGTCGTCGACGACCTGGATGGTGTTGGCATCCTGCGACTTTTGCACGCTGGCAAGCACCGTGCGCCGGCCGTTGTACAGCGCCAGCGATTCGGGCTCCTCGGCGGCGTCGGCCACGGTGGCCACGTCCTGCAGGTGTATGGGCGTGCCGGCGCTGCTGCGCGCGACGATGATGCGGTTGAAGTCCGGGGGGCGCTGCATGCGACCGGGCAGCTGCACCACCAGCTCGCGTTCGCTGTTCTGCACGGTACCCAGCGGCTGGTCCTGGTTTTCGCTGCGCACGGCGGCGATGACCTGATCGGGCGTGACGCCCAGCGCGTCCAGGTCTGCCGGGCGCAGGTAGATGTGGATCTGGCGGCGGGTGGCGCCCACCAGGTTGACGGCGCCGACGCCGCGCACGTTTTCCAGCCGCTTCTTGAGGACCTGGTCGGACCAGTTGGTGATTTCCACGCTGCTGGGTGCGGCGGCATCGCTGTCGCTGTCCGCCGTGGCCTGCGGCAGCACGGCAACGGCCCAGATCGGCAGGCTTTCCGGGTCAAAGCGCTGCACCGCGGGCTCTTCCACGTCGTCGCGCAGCAGGGGCCTGACCTGACCGATCTTCTCGCGCACGTCGTCGGCGGCGGTGCGACCATCGACGTAGAGCTGGAACTCGATGATGACCACCGACAACCCCTCGTAGGTGCGCGAGTACAGCGAGTTGATACCGGCGATGGAGTTGACCGCTTCTTCTATCTTCTTGGTGACCTCGCTCTCGACGATGGCAGGCGACGCGCCGGGGTACTCGGTGGAGACGACGACCACCGGCAGGTCCACGCTCGGGAACTGGTCCACCTCCAGCCGGTTCAGCGAGAACAGCCCCAGCACCACGAAGGCCAGCATGACCATGGTGGCAAAAACGGGATTGCGGAGGCTGACCTCTGTGAACCACATGGACTCAGAGCTTGAGAATGAATTGATCGCGCTCGAGAGGATCGTCAGAATTTGTCCAATCAAGACGCAAAGCGCAGGCATGGCCCGTGCCATGGCGAGCATTTGCAACGCCGAGTGGGCAGATTCTGGCGGTCAAAGCGGGCATGTTCGCGGTATTCTTTCTCAAGCTCTCAGTCCGGGGACGGGTTGCTGTCCAGCAGGCGCACGCGCGTGCCTTGGCCCAGCGAGCCTGCGGCAGCGCGCAGGACCAGGTCGCCGTCGGCCAGGCCTGTGACCGCAACCAGCGTCTGGCCATCCACCGTGGTCCGTGCGCCGGTGGTCACGTTGCGGTGCGCGATGCGGCGGCTGCCGTCCGGCTCCGTTGTCACGAGCTGGACGTAGGGCTGCGGGCGGTCGCTGCGGATGGCCGACAGCGGCACCAGCAGCGCGTCCCGCTCGCCCGTGGCGAGCACACCCTGGGCAAACAGGCCCTGGCGCAGGCCGTCGGCTGCAGGCACCTGCAGGTACGCGAGCACGCTGCGGCTGCCCGCCTGCGTGCTGGGGTTGATGCGGACCACGGTGGCGTCCAGCGGCGTGGGGCTGCCTTCCACGGTGACGCGGGCGTGCTGGCCCGTGCGCACGGCCATGGAATCCGACGGGCTGAGCGGCACCCGCAGCTCCAGCGTATCCAGGTCGACGATGTCGGCCACGGGCGCGCCGGGCGCCACGTAATCACCCGGCGCCACGTGCCGTTGCGCGATCTGGCCGGCAATGGGCGCTGACAGCTGCGTGTCTTCCAGCGTCTTGCGCGCCGCTGCTGCGGCTGCCTGCGCTGCCTTGGCGTTGGCGCGCGCGGCGTCCAGGTCGGCGCGGGAGTTGGCCAGCGCCGTCCTGGAGATGAACCCTTCATCGACCAGCGCCCGGTTGTTGTCGTACTGGCGCTGCGCCACGGCGGCCTGCGCGTCGCTGGCGCGGGCCTGCTGTTCGGCCTGCTGCAGCCGCGCATCGTATTCGGCCGGTGCTATGCGGGCAATGAGCTGGCCGGCCTGCACCGCATCGCCTTCGCGCACGGAAAAGTCACGGAGGTCACCGGCCACGCGCGCCTTGACGGTTGCGGTATGCACCGCCTGCAAGGTCCCGGAGATGGGGACTTCGGCCTGGAATCGGCGCTGCTGCACGACGGCAACATCCTGCGGCGCGAGCGCTATCACCGGCGCCTCGGGCCGGCTTTGCCGTGCGGCCTGTTCCGCGCTGCGCTGCGCAACGCTGCGCCAGCCCAGCACCACGAGCGCCGCAACCACCAGAGCGGCCAGCGTCCAGCCCAGCCAGTGCCGGCGGGAGGGAGTGACGGGGTCGTTGCGCGGAGCGTTCATCCTAGATTCCGCGGTTGGATGCGCCTGAGCGTGCAGCGATGGGCGTGTCAGGCAAGACGCGACAACGCGGCAGACTACTGTCTGCAAGGCGGAGCAACGCAGCATGGCGCGTCCAGCGCTGTGCGATCAGGCGCATAGCGTCTTCATCTGGTGGGTGGGCATTGAAAACCGCAAAAACTCGAGCAATAACAAATAGCTGCCAAAGAAAACAAGCGGTCAACTGCGGATTCTAGGTTCATGAGGTGGGAGCGGCTGCGCGGCCTCTGGCAGGCCACTGCGCGATTATCGGGGCAGGTGCCGTCGCGGCACGCCACCGGCGCTGCATGCGGCCCGGCGCCAAACCGGGCGTGGCCCGACTTGTCCTGCCGCGGCGCGGGAAATCATGGGGGCTGGACACGCGATACTGTAGTGGATGCGCAACAAAAAACCGCCCGAGGGCGGTTCGTTGCTTGCCAACAGCGCACCGGATTCAAACGGCGGAAGAGCAGGGCGCCCCCCCGTGCTTGTGGGGCGGGTTCAGGCGGTTTCTGGCTGCTGCTGCTGCAAAGCTTTCACCTTGGCGGCCAGGCGGCTCTTGTCGCGCGCGGCCTTGTTCTTGTGGTAGATGCCCTTGTCCGAGACGTTGTCGACCACCGACTGCATGGCGACAAAAGCGGTCCGGGCTGCGTCGTGGTCACCCGCCTCTACGGCTTTTTCAACCGCCTTGACAGCGGTGCGGTACCTGGAGCGCAGGGACTTGTTGGCGGCGTTGAGCGCGACGTTCTGGCGCGCACGCTTGCGCCCGGAAGCCAGGCGCGGGTTCTTTTTCTTGGGCTGTGTAGAAGCCATGGGAAATATCCTTGTGGTTTGTCGATGTTGTTGGCAACCGCTGATTCTAACGTGTGCGGGCGCTTGCATGGGCAGCGCGTACACTGCTGAACCAGCCCGCAACGGGAGCCCGGGAAAAATCCCCCATGCCCACTTTCACGGCCAGAATCCGTCCACCCTGCGTTGCACATGTCCGGCATGGCAGGGGTCATGGCTGCGCCTTGCGCTTGCAGGGCGCAGGCCGGAAGGGTCTGGCCTTCTGCGTGCCGTCCAGCAGTGCGCAGGCACTGCCGGAGCCGCGGCATTCAGCCTTGGCTGGACGACTTTTGGCGATCCTCCCGGGCCCGATCAATTCATTCCCAGCCTCTGACTCCTGACCGCGTGAGCCTGTTCAAGTCCGCTTCCACCGTTTCGCTGCTGACGCTGCTGTCGCGCATCACGGGGCTCGCGCGCGACCTGCTGATGGCGTACGTGTTTGGCGTCAGCGGCCTGACCGATGCCTTCAACGTGGCGTTTCGCATCCCCAACCTGCTGCGCCGCCTGTTTGCCGAGGGCGCGTTCAGCCAGGCGTTTGTTCCCGTCCTGGCCACGACCCGCGCGCGGGATGGCGATGAGAGCACGCGCGCGCTCATCGACGCGGTGGCGACGGTGCTGGCCTGGATCGTGCTGCTGGCCAGCGTGGTAGGGGTGGCGATGGCGCCGGCGTTTGTCTGGGCGCTGGCCAGCGGCCTGGACCCGCACAGCTTTGACGCCGGTGTGGTGATGACGCGCTGGATGTTCCCCTACATTGCCTGCATGTCGCTGGTGGCGCTGTCGGCCGGCGTGCTCAACACCTGGCGGCATTTTGCGGTGCCGGCCGCGACGCCGGTCCTGCTCAACATCGCCATGATCCTGGCCGCGTGGCTGGGTGCCCCCTGGTTTGAGCGCCTGGGGCTGGAGCCCATCTACGTCATGGCGCTGGGGGTCATGGCCGGCGGCATCCTGCAGCTGGCGTTCCAGCTCCCTGTCCTGTGGCGGCTCGGCCTGCTGCCGCGCATTGGCCTGGCGCCGGCGCGCATCCGCGCCGGCTGGCGCCACCCGGGCGTGCAGCAGGTGCTGACGCTGATGCTGCCCGCGCTGCTGGGCGTGGGCGTGGCGCAGTTGTCACTGCTCATCAACACGCAGATTGCGTCGTGGCTGGCCGTGGGCAGCGTGACCTGGCTTTTCTATGCCGACCGGCTCATGGAGTTTCCCGCAGCGCTGCTGGGCGTGGCGCTGGGCGTGGTGCTGACGCCGCGGCTGGCCGGCGCGCATGCCAGCGGCGACAAGGCGGCATATTCACAAATGCTGGACTGGGGCTTGCGGCTGGTGCTGCTGCTGGCGCTGCCCTGCGCCGTGGCGCTGCTGACCTTTGCCGAGCCGCTGATTGCCGTGCTGTTTCACTACGGCCGGTTTTCCGGCAGCGACGTGGAGCGATCGGCGTTTGCGCTGACGTTTTACGGAATCGGGCTGCTGGGGCTGGTTGCCGTGAAGGTGCTGGCGCCAGGCTACTACGCCAGCCTGGACATCCGCACGCCGGTCAAGATTGCGGTGGTGGTGCTCATCGTCACGCAGATGTTCAACGTCATTTTTGTGCCGTTCCTGCAGCATGCAGCGCTGACGCTGTCGATCAGCCTGGGCGCGCTGATCAACGCCACCTGGCTGCTGCTCGGCCTGCTCAAGCGCGGCAGCTACCGGCCCGGCAGCGGCTGGCGTGCGTTCATCGTCCGTGTCCTGCTGGCCACCGCGGTGCTGGGCCTGTTCCTTGCCTGGGCCAACCACCACTTTGACTGGCTGGCGCTGCCGGCAGCGCAGCGCGTGGGCCTGGTGGCGCTGATCGTCGCCGCCTCGGGCCTGCTGTACTTTGGTTCCGCCGCGCTTTTTGGCATCCGGCTGCGGCAGCTGGTTCAGCGTGGGTGACGGGCCGGCCGAGGTTGGGCGTTGAGCGAATAGCGTCGTGCGTTTGGCGTGGTGCATGGCGAATGACCTTGCTGACGCTTTGAAGAGGTTGAGCGTTGAGCGTGGTGGGCTCACGCTGGACGCTGAACGCTTGACGCCAAACCTTCATCAGCCGCCGCAGGCGGCTTTCATACGAGGCCTGCAAAGGCCGGGATCATCGGTCATTCGGATTCGCTGGACGCCGGACGCCGAACGCAACCAATCGCGGCGGGGCGCCGCTCCCACGGGCGCAGCGCGCCATGCGCGCTGCGCCCCACAGGTCTTCGATTGGATGGCCGGATGCGGTTGATCGCGTGGCAGAGATTGCGTTTTGCTTTAAGCTTGACGCCATGAGACTGGATTTTTCAACTCCCACGGCGTTGCAGTATTTCGCCATGCTCGTTGAGAACGACAGCGCGTTGCCGCTGCTGGAGGCGGCCGCCAGCCTGGCGCAGGATGACTACCCCGAGCTGGACCTGCAGCAGGTGCTCAGCGACGTGGACAGGCTGAGCGTGCGCGCGCGCCGCCGTGTTGATACGCGGACGTCGGCGCTGGGCCGGCTGTACAAGCTGGGCCGCTTTTTCTTTGACGAGCTGGGGTTTGGCGGCAACGTCAACGACTACTACAACGTGGAGAACAGCTACCTGCACCGGGTGCTGGAACGCCGGCGGGGCATCCCCATCTCGCTGGCGGTGATCTGGCTGGAGGTGGCGCGCAACCTGGACCTGCAGGCCGAGGGCGTGTCGTTTCCGGGACACTTTCTGGTGCAAGCGCACGTGGGGCAGGGGCGCGTGGTGGTGGACCCGTTCACGGGCGAGTCGCTGAGCTCGGAGCAGCTGCGCGAGCGGCTGGACGAGCTGTCGCTGCTGCCGCCGGGCGAATCCGCGCACGACCATCCGCTGCTGCCGTACCTGGAGCCGACCACGCCGCGGCAGATCCTGGCGCGCATGCTGGGCAACCTGCAGGCCATCCATCGCAGCCGCGAGGACTGGCCGCGGCTGGTCGCGGTGCAGGACCGGCTGATCACGCTGCTGCCCCAGGCCTGGGCCGAGTACCGCAACCGCGGGCTGGCGCTGGCAGAGCTGGGGCAGGACAAGCGCGCCCGCGCCGACCTCTCGCTCTACCTGGACCAGGCGGGGCAGCAGGCCAGCGACCGGCACAAGGTGATCAAGGTGCTGCAGGAGCTGGACGGGTAGAGTGCGGCCGCGCGCCGCGCACGCGGCGCAGTTCGCGAGCGGAAGCAGGCCGCCACGCGGGTCGCCGCAGCCGTACGGCTACAGCAACTGCCGCAGCGCTTCCAGGTCGTGCGTGACGAGCTGCGGCTGCGGACCGGATGCAAAGGGCCAGGCAGCCTGCGCGCGGTTGATCCAGGCCATTTGCATGCCCGACTGCAGCGCGCCCAGGCCGTCCATGTGGGGATCGTCGCCTATGTGAAGGATCTCTTTGGGCCGCGCGCCCACCGCGTCTGCTGCCGCGCGGAAGATCGCGGCATCGGGCTTGGCTGCGCCCACGTCCGTTGCGCTGATGCTTGCGTGGAAGTAGCGGCCCAGGCCGATGGCGTGGATGTCGGCGTTGCCGTTGGTCAGCGCAACCAGGCGATAGCGCCGCGCCAGGTGCGCCAGCGCGGGCTCGGCGTCGGCAAACAGCGTGACCTGCTGGCGCTGCGCATAGTACAGGGCAAACGCCGGTTCCATGAGCGCGGCGTCGGCACCCGCTTGCGCCAGCGCGCCGGTGATGAGTTGCCGCCTCATGGCGCTCACGTCATGGCTGATCGACGGCTGCCGCAGCGCCATGCCCTGGCGGGCGGCGGCAACGAAGTCGCGGTCGCGCAGCAGGGCGGCAGCGCCGGGCGCACGCGCGTCCAGCCAGCGGCACAGGCTGTCGTGGGCGCGCTCCAGCGTGGGGCGCACGGGCCAGAGCGTGTCGTCCAGGTCGATGCTGATGGCCCGTACGCGTCTGGTATTGAGCATGCTGCGAGAATACCGCATGGCAAAATTCAGAACCGAGCCACCGGCGGCGCCAACCGCGCGCGTGGGCGTGCTGCTGTGCAACCTGGGAACGCCCGAGGCGCCCACCGCGCAGGCCTTGCGCCCCTACCTGGCCGAGTTTCTCAGCGACCCGCGCGTCATCGAGCTGCCGGCTGCGCTGTGGCGGCCCATCCTGCACGGCGTCATCCTGCGCACGCGTCCGGCCAAGTCAGCAGAAAAGTACCGGAGCATCTGGACGCCCGAAGGCTCGCCGCTGGCGGTCTGGACGGAAAAGCAGGCCACGCTGCTGCGCGGCTACCTGGCGCAGCGCGGCTTGGACCTGCGCGTGCGCCATGCCATGCGCTATGGCCGGCCGCAGGTGGCGGCCGAGCTGGACCAGCTCAAGGCCGAGGGTTGCGACCGCATCCTGGTGCTGCCGCTGTATCCGCAGTACGCTGCAAGCACGGTGGGCAGCGTCATGGACGCGGTGGCTGGCTGGATGCGCAGCACGCGCAGCGTACCCGAGCTGCGCCTGGTCCGGGACTTTTGCACCGACGCGCGCTACATCACGGCGCTGGCGCAGAGCGTGACGCAGCACTGGCAGCAGGCGGGCCGCCCCGACAAGCTGCTGATGAGTTTTCATGGCGTGCCCAAGCGCATGATCGACCTGGGCGATCCGTACCAGCAGCAGTGCCGGCAAACGGCCGCGCAGCTGGCAAGCCGGCTGGGGCTGGCAGAAGATGAGTGGCTGCTGTCGTTCCAGTCGCGCTTTGGCCCGGCCAAGTGGATAGGACCGGCCACCGACGCGACGCTCGAGGAGCTGGGCAAGACCGGGCTCGGTCGCCTTGACGTCATCTGCCCGGGCTTTGTCAGCGACTGCCTGGAGACGCTGGAAGAAATCGCCATGGAGGGCAAGGAGATCTTTGAGAAGGCAGGTGGCAAGCAGTTGCGCTACATCCCCTGCCTGAACGACCGCCCCGCGTGGATCCATGCCCTGGCCGACCTGGTGCAGACGCAGACGCAGGGCTGGCCGGTGGTCCGGCAGGATGGGTCCGCGGCCGCGACGTGAACCTGACGGCGCACCAGACCCGGCAGCGCACCGCCCGGGGCTTTGAAGAGGTTGAGCGTTGAGCGTTTGGCGTGGCGGATGACGGATGACCTCGCTGGCGCCATGGGGAGGTTGAGCGTTTGGCGTTGAACGTTGAGCGTGGCGCGTAGCGCATGACCGATAACCTCGCTGGACGCTGTGGGGAGGTTGAGCGTTTGAAGAGGTCGAGCGTTGAGCGTGGTGGGCACACGCTGAACGCTTGACGCCAAACCTTCATCAGCCGCCGCAGGCGGCTTTCATACAAGGCCCGCAAGGGCCGAAATCATCTGTCATCCTGAACGGGCAATCGCGGCGGGGGCGCCATGGGGAGGTTGGGCGTTTGGCGTTGAGCGTTGGGCGTGACGCATGACGGATGACCTTGCTGGACGCTGAACGCACAACGGTCTTCTTGCGTTGTGCATTTGGCGTCGGTGCAGGAGGTTATTTGCCGCTATGCGTCACGCGCCATTGACTCAACGCAAAAGCACCATGGCCTCTGCAGGGTCCCATCATCACAGGCCCGTCAGGCCCGCAGTCATCTGCCGTCAGGTGAGCTGATGAAGCTTGCTGATCGGGTCCGGTCACAAGACAAGATAAGCCATTGAATGCACTGCATTTGTGATACATTGGCCGCATGAAAACTGCGAGTATCCCCACGGTTCGTGTTGAACCCGCGCTGCGCCAAGAGATGGAGCGGAGTTTGCAAGCCGGCGAGACCCTGGCCAGCCTGGTAGAGACGGCGGTGCGCAAGGAAATTGCCGCACGCAAGGCGCAAGCCGGGTTTGTGAGCCGCGGCCTGGTTGCCATTGAGAAAACGGTGCGCGAGGGCAGTGGTATCTCCGCAGATGCCGTGCTTGCACGGTTGGAGAAACGGCTGGATGCCGCCCGGCGCGGTCACGGTGCATGAAATGGCAGGTTGTCTTCAGCCCCGAGGCTGCGGACGATCTGGAACGCCTGTTTGATCATCTGTTGCAGCGTGAGCTGGACAGCGCTACCGGCGATCCTGATTTGCCGGAACGGGCGATTGAAGCCATTCGCGAGGGTTGCCGGTTTTTGGCGCACAGCCCGTTCAGTTGTCGCAAGACAGGTGCCAGCGCCTTCGTGCGCGAGCTCATCATTCCTTTTGGCAGCACGGGGTATGTGGCGTTGTTTGAAATTCGAGACCATCAACAGGTGGTGATCGGCGCAGTGCGGCACCAACGGGAAAGTGACTATCACTGAGCTACCAAGGACCATCAGATGGCGCACGTGCTGCGCGGTCCAGGCATGACCTGCGGCGGCTGCATCAAGCAGATCATCTGCCTGCTGTTTCTCGAAACGGACGCCGGGCGCGCGCATGACCTGCGGGCGGCGCGGAAGCAGTTTGCCAACGTGCGCGCGGAGCCGGGAGAGACTGGATGAGGGGCTGACGCGCGCTGCGAGAGCCAGTCGGCGGCAGGCTGTGCTGGGCCTTGGTCTTATGCTGGTGCTGGGGCCTGTCGCAGCAGCTGCCGGCCGGGAGGAAAGTGCCGCCTGTCTTGGCCTGGTGCAGACACAGACGCAGGGCTGGCCGGTGGTCCGGCAGGATGGGTCCGGCGTCGCTGCATGACGTGCGAGTGGAGTCAGCCGCGCGCGGAAGCATCGCGAGTTGCGGGTGGAGGCTCGAGGTTCGACCCGCACAAGTGAAGCGCTTTGACGTTATGATGTCAATGATGAGGATATTTTGCCGGAGCTGGATCATGGAAGTCGCAATGAAGCGCTCGACCGTTTATTTTGAGCCGGAAGTGCACACCGCGCTGCGCGTGAAGGCGGCGGAAACCAATCGCCCGATCTCTGCACTGGTCAACGACGCGGTGCGCCAGATGCTGGCTGAGGACCAGGAGGATCTGGCAGCGTTTGTGCAGCGGGCGGCCGAGCCGACCATGAGCTACCAAGCGCTCTTGGACGACCTCAAGGCGCATGGCAAGATTTGAGCTTGTCTTCAAGCGCTCGATCGCCAAGGACATACGCGCGCTGGAACCAATCGATGTCCGCAGGATTCTGCAGCGTATTGAAAAACTCGCAGTTGATCCGCGGCCCAAGGATTCTGAAAAGCTGTCCGGACAGGAGCGTTACCGCGTCCGCCAGGGGAGCTTGCGCATCCTTTACGAGATTGATGACAGCCAGCTTGTGGTCACCGTCGTGAAAATTGGACACTGGCGAGATGTATATCGTTGATTTGGAATGAGATGCGAGCGTCCAAGCATGGCATGTGGATCACGCATTCCGGCGAATATTTGGCGTTTGAGATGCGCGCGGCCAAAATACGGGAAGGGCTCCGGATCCGAAGGGAAGGGTGCGTTCATGTCTGTCTTCGCTTTCCCACTCGGTTGGCTTCGCCGCTCTGCGAGAACGCTACGATCGCCAAAGCCCGACAGACTCCTGGACAAACAGCCTGAGCCGGATTGGCGGCTCATCAAAGTCGCCGAAGACCTGCAGGCTGTGCTGAAACAACTCAGCCGGGTGAGCACAGAGGTGGACAGGGCCGTATGACGCGCGCGGCAGACGTCGATCGCAGGCGTGCGATGGTGCGCCTGGGTCTTGTGTTGATGCTGGCCCCTGCTGCAGCAGCTGCCGGTCGGGTGGCAAGCGCCGCCGGTCTTGGCGCGACCGTGTTCCCGGCCAGCGTTCAGCAGGGCGCCATGGTCATCGGCAAGGTGCCCGCGGGCAGCCGGGTGACGTACGCGGGCCGCGCGCTGCGCGTGACACCGTACGGCAGCGTGGTGTTTGGCGTGGCGCGTGACGCCAGCGGCCCGGCCGTGGTGAACGTGGTCCGGCCCGATGGCAACCAGGAGCACGTGAACGTGGCCATCGTTGCACGCGACTGGCCCACCGAGCACGTGCGCGGCGTGCCGCCCAGGACGGTTTCGCCGCCAGCGGCGGTTGCCGCCCGCATCAGGCGCGAGCAGGAGGCGGTCAGCGCCGCGCGCGCGGCCAGCGACGACGGCACCGGCTTTGCCGAGCACTTCATCTGGCCCGTAAAGGGCCGCATCTCGGGCCGCTTTGGCCGCCACCGGGTGTACAACGGCACGCCGGGTGCTGCGCATTCAGGCATGGACATCGCGGCACCGCAGGGCACGCGGGTGTTGGCGCCGGCCAGCGGTCGCGTGGTTTTTGCCGAGCCGGACCTGTACCTGAGCGGCGGCACCATCCTCATCGACCACGGCTACGGCATAGGCTCCAACTTCCTGCACCTGTCGCAGCTGGACGTGGCCGTGGGCAAGCGCGTGCGGCAGGGCGACGTCATTGGCCGCGTGGGCGCCACGGGCCGCGCCACCGGCCCGCACCTGCACTGGGGCATGACCTGGTTTGACACCCGCATCGATCCGTTGCTGGTGCTGGAGCGGCTGCGTTGAGCGTGGCGGATGATGGATGACCTCGCTGGCGCCATGGGGAGGTTGAGCGTTTGGCGTTGAACGTTGAGCGTGGCGCGTAGCGCATGACCGATAACCTCGCTGGACGCTGTGGGGAGGTTGAGCGTTTGCAGAGGTTGAGCGTTGAGCGTGGTGGGCACACGCTTGACGCTGAACGCTTGACGCCAAACCTTCATCAGCCGCCGCAGGCGGCTTTCATACAAGGCCCGCAAGGGCCGAGGTCATCGGTCATTCGGTGGGGAATCGCGGCGGGGGCGCCGCTCCCACAGGCTGCTCCCACAGGCGATCAGCGGTCGGCCTCACCTTGAATTGACGGCTTGAAACCGCATATCTGATCTAGCTTTACACACTGCCGACAAACAACACCAGATATGCCAATCAACAAGTTCACAACCAAGTTCCAGCAGGCGCTGGGCGACGCACAGTCCATTGCGCTGGGCCACGACCATGCGTACATCCAGCCCGAGCACCTGCTGCTGGCGATGCTGCAGCAGGAAGACGGGCCCAGATCCCTGCTGGCGCGCGCCGGCGTCAACACGGCACGCATGGCGCAGGAGGCCGACGCCGCGCTCAAGCGCCTGCCCAGCGTGCAGGGGCAGGACCAGGTGCAAGCCGGTCCGGATCTGACGCGCCTGCTGCAAGCCACGGAAAAGGAAGCGATCAAGCGGGGCGACCAGTTCATTGCCAGCGAGATGTTCCTGCTGGCGCTGGCCGACGCCAAGGGCGAGGCCGCTCGCATTGCCAGGGAAGCGGGCCTCTCCAGGCAGGCGCTGGAAGCGGCCATAGACGCCGTGCGCGGCGGCCAGGCCGTTGACTCGGCCGACGCCGAGGGCCAGCGCCAGGCGCTGCAAAAGTACACGCTGGACCTGACCGAACGCGCCCGGCTGGGCAAGCTGGACCCGGTCATCGGCCGCGACGACGAGATTCGCCGCACCATCCAGGTGCTGCAGCGGCGCACCAAGAACAACCCAGTGCTGATCGGCGAGCCGGGCGTGGGCAAGACCGCCATCGTCGAGGGGCTCGCGCAGCGCATCGTGGCCGGCGAGGTGCCGGACACGCTCAAGGGCAAGCAGGTGCTGGTGCTGGACATGGCCGGCCTGCTGGCCGGTGCCAAGTACCGCGGCGAGTTCGAGGAACGGCTCAAGGGCGTGCTCAAGGAGGTGGCGCGCGAGGAAGGGCGCATCATCCTGTTCATCGACGAGATGCACACCGTGGTCGGTGCCGGCAAGGCCGAGGGCGCCATGGACGCCGGCAACATGCTCAAGCCGGCGCTGGCGCGCGGCGAGCTGCACGCCGTAGGCGCGACCACGCTCAACGAGTACCGCCAGCACATAGAGAAGGATGCGGCGCTGGAGCGGCGCTTCCAGAAGGTGCTGGTGGAGGAGCCCAGCGTGGAGGACACCATTGCCATCCTGCGCGGGCTGCAGGAGAAGTACGAGGCGCACCACGGCGTTGACATCACCGACGCGGCCATCATTGCCGCGGCCGAGCTGAGCCACCGCTACATCACCGACCGCTTCCTGCCCGACAAGGCCATAGACCTCATTGACGAGGCGGCGGCCAAGATCAAGATAGAGATTGACTCCAAGCCAGAGGTCATGGACCGGCTGGACCGCAAGATGATCCAGCTCAAGATCGAGCGCGAGGCGGTGAAGAAGGAAACCGACGAGGCGTCCAAAAAGCATCTGGACGACATAGAAGACGAGCTGCTGGAGCTGGAGCGCGAGTACACCGACCTGGAGGAAATCTGGAAGGCCGAGAAGGCCGCAGCGCAGGGCAGCGAGCAGCTGCGCAAGGAAATCGACCAGGTCAAGTTCCAGATTCAGGAAGCCACGCGCAAGGGCGACTTCAACCGCGTGGCCGAGCTGCAGTACGGCAAGCTGCCCGAGCTGGAAAAGCAGCTGGGCGAGGCGCAAGCCAGCGAGGGCGAGGGCCACGCCAACCAGCTGCTGCGCACCGAAGTGGGCGCCGAGGAAATTGCCGAAGTCGTGAGCCGCGCCACCGGCATCCCGGTGAGCAAGATGATGCAGGGCGAGCGCGAGAAGCTGCTGCGCATGGAGGACGTGCTGCACGAGCGCGTGGTGGGCCAGGACGAGGCCATCACTGCCATCGCCAACGCCATCCGACGCTCGCGCTCGGGGCTGTCGGATCCCAACCGGCCGCTGGGCTCGTTCCTGTTCCTGGGGCCCACCGGCGTCGGCAAGACCGAGTTGACCAAGGCGCTGGCCGAATTCCTGTTCGACAGCGAAGACCACATGGTCCGCATAGACATGAGCGAGTTCATGGAAAAGCACAGCGTGGCGCGGCTCATAGGCGCGCCGCCGGGCTACGTGGGCTATGAGGAGGGCGGCTACCTGACCGAAGCGGTGCGGCGCAAGCCCTACAGCGTGCTGCTGCTCGACGAGGTGGAAAAGGCGCACCCGGACGTATTCAATGTGCTGCTGCAGGTGCTGGACGACGGCCGCCTCACCGACGGCCAGGGGCGCACGGTGGACTTCAAGAACACGGTCATCATCATGACGAGCAACATCGGCTCGCCCATGATCCAGAGCATGGCAAACGACCCGTACGAGGCGATCAAGGACGCGGTGTTTGGCGAGCTGAAGAACTACTTCAGGCCGGAGTTTCTCAACCGCATCGACGAGATCGTCGTCTTCCACGGGCTGGACGCGAGCCAGATCGGCGCCATCGCCAAGATACAGCTCAAGGTGCTCATGGACCGCCTGCGCAAGCTGGAGCTGGAGCTGGACGTGTCCGAGCAGGCGCTGGATGAGCTGTCCAAGGTGGGGTTTGACCCGACCTTTGGCGCGCGGCCGCTCAAGCGCGCCATCCAGCAGCGCATTGAAAACCCGCTGTCCAGGCTGATGCTTGAAGGCCGGTTCCCGCCCAAGACCCGAATATCCGTATCGGTGGATCCCATCAACGCGCCGGGCGAGTTTCAATTCAACGGGCAGGCGGCCGAAGCGGCGGCCTGATTGACCGGGGTTGTGCGCACTGCGTTTTGCGTTTGGCGTGGCGCATGACGGATGACCTCGCTGGCGCTTTGAAGAGGTTGAGCGTTGAGCGTTGAGCGTTGGGCGTTTGGCGTTGAGCGTTGGGCGTTGAGCGTTGGGCGTGGCGCATGACGGATGACCTTGCTGGCGCATCGATGATTGCGGCTGCGCCGCCATGATGGGG
>JALOAS010000182.1 GCA_023228705.1 Ottowia sp.
CGGCTACAGCTGGGGCGGCCCCATCAGCCTGGCCATGGCGTACGACCTGGCCAGCATGCGCAACCCCTGGCCGGCGCACCTGGCGCGCGGCACCGTGGTGCGGCTGGCCACCGGGCTGGAAGACGTGGCCGACCTGCAGGCGGACCTGGAGCAGGCACTGGCCAGCGCCTTGCCGGCGTAGCCAGCCAGACCGGGCTTGCGTCGCCGGCGCGCGCAGCGCTCTGTCAGGGAGATCTGGCGGCAACTGACGCAAGGTTGATTCAGGTCAAGATGCGCTGATCCGCTTGCGCAGATGATGGGAATTCCCGCACACAATAAATTGGAATTCCCATGACCCAGGCCCGATCGGGCTTGCAGCGCGCGGCCATCTCGCGCAGCAAGCGCGGCTTTCTCAAGGCTTTGCTGGGCTCAGGTGCCGCAGCCGCGGCGCTGTCCGCACCCAGGCCATCGCAGGCCGCGCTGGGCGATCAGCCACCGCGGCGCCCCGAACGTCTACCCGTACCGCGCCAAGGTCTGGTTCAACCACATGGCCAACCCGGTCTACTCCATCGCCGGCTTCGAGAAGGCCCTGATGGACAAGATGAAAGACCCGGCGCTGCTCCCGCTGTCGGTGTCCATCAACCCGTTCATCAACGAGACCAATGCGCTTGCAGACTACATCGTCCCGGACACCGTCACGTACGAGAGTTGGGGAATCAACGCGCCCTGGGCCGACGTGGTTGCGCGCACGTCCACCGTGCGTGCGCCCGTGGTCGAGCCCCGCGTGGCGCGCACCGCCGATGGCGAACCCGTCAACCTGGAGTCGTTCCTGTTTGCCTGCGCCAAGACGCTGGACATGCCCGGCTTTGGCCCGGGCGCCATCCGCGACGCCGAAGGCAATCCGCACGACCTCAACAACGCCACCGATTTCTTCCTGCGCGGGCTGGCCAACATTGCCCATGCCGGCGAGCCGGTGGCGCCGGCCAGCGATGACGACCTGCAGATCACCGGGTTTGCCCGCTACGGCGATCTGCTGCAAAAGATGCTGTCAGCCGACGAATGGCGGCGCGTGACCACGCTGCTGACCCGCGGCGGCCGCTTTGACACGCTGGAAAACACCTGGGCGGGCGGGCAGATCAAGCAGCGCCACCAGCCGGCGCTGCCGCTGTGGGACGAGGAACTGGCGCAGATGCGGCACAGCATGAACGGCCAGCGCTTCAGCGGCTGCCCGGTCTGGCAGCCGACGCTGCTGGCCGACGGCACGCCCATGCGCAACGTCTACACCGAGGCCGACTGGCCGCTGCTCATGATCTCGTACAAGTCCAACCTCATGAGCTCGATCTCAATCACCGCGCCGCGCCTGCGCCAGGTGCATGCGCACAACCCGGTCTCCATCCACCACGACGACGCGCAGCGGCTGGGCATCGCCAACGGCCAGCGCGTGCGCATCAGCAGCCCCAGCGGCAGCATCAGCGCCGTGGCCGTGCTGCGCAAAGGCATCATGCCCGGCACCGTGGCGGTCGAATTTGGCTACGGACACAAGGAACTGGGCGCGCGGGCGCACCACATCGACGGCCGTGAGGTGGCAGCAGACCACGGTGCGGCCGCCGGTGTCAACATGAACGACATCGGCATCGTCGATCCCACCCGCGGCTCGGATCAGGTGAATGGCTGGGTGGACACGCTGTCGGGCGCGGCGGTGCGGCAGGGGATACCGGTGCATATTGAGGCCGTGTAATTCGCGTGTCGCAGCCGGTGCGGGCCTCACCGCCCGCATCGGATGGATACGGCAGAGGAGGCGCGGGGCAGCCTCTGGGTCATCAACGTCAGCGTCGGCACTCAGGCAATCTCCTGCCGGGCGGCTGGTGCAACCTGCAGCAGGCCGGCTTCAATCTTCGGCACTGCGGGTTGGGCGTGCGATAAGTCCCGTTTGGATTCCTCTCATGTGCCGCAGCTTGCGCCTCAACTTCCATTGCGGGCGCCGCGCAGTCGCCCGTCCGGGCCAAGTCATTTTTTCTCAAGCTCCTGTGTGCTTGATAAGTAACATGCTACGATATGTTGCATCGGTGGGTGATCGATGTATTTTTTCAAGCTTTAGCTCCTCTCGAGACTGAGCTGAAAACCTGGCCGGCAGGATTCTTGTCGGAGCGGATGTCCGCTGATTTTTAGGTCCTCTAATCTGAACTCTATATGAGGATTTGCGTTTTATACGACCCGTTGAGGCGTGGTTTTTGCGCCTAATTGTAGATAGGTATAGATGCCCACCATTCCTACTGCAACGTACGAGTCCATCTACAACCAGTACATCGCTGCGATGAAATGGATGGAAATGCTCGGCATCAAATTGAGCTCGGGCAGGACAACCCATTATGAAAGAATTCTACGCCATTGGAAGGACAAGTACGAAACTGCTACTGAAATCGAAGCGGAGGAGATATTCCCTGACTTTGTTAACTCAATGGTTGAAGTATTTGATTTCATTAGTATATACAACGCATTTCATAATATGCCACTTCAGGATTTAGAAAATATTTCACAGAAATTACAAAAAGGAGTCAATGGTCCACTACATGCATTCGAGGAGACCTCAAACTCCACGTCTGCTCGCAACTTCCTTTTTGAAGTCTCAGTTGCTGCGAGAGCGCATTATCCCATAAAGAATGTGGTTGCTATCCTAGATGCGCAATCAGATACTGGTGTCAAGCTAAATGGCAAGAAATTATGGATTGAGTGTAAGCGAGTAACGAATTTAGAGAGAATTCGGCCCAATGTGCGAAAGGCATCCATCCAGTTAGAAGTAGTATTAGGCAATAAAATTGGCTCCATGTCGTTTCGTGTGGAAAGCGACACTTTGCTCACCGCACGGCCGGCCAAAGTGGATTTTGTGGTAAATGCTTGAGTTTGGACATGCGCAGGTAGGCAATGGCGATGAAGTTCGTGCTCGT
>JALOAS010000183.1 GCA_023228705.1 Ottowia sp.
TTTGTAGTCTGTGCGAGGGACTCCTTCTCAGGAACAGTAAGTTCGTTCAGAGCCTCAATCTGTGCGTTGATAGCGTCCTTCTTTGTCTGTCGGTTTTTCTTGATATGTGATTTCTTACCCAATTTATTTACCTGCTTTCTTTGTCTAATGGTTCTGTTGGGTTGCCTCCCCTCTAGTGGGTTAGCGGTGTAATGCCTGGGTTCAGGCACGTCTATTGATTCCACCCGTCAATCAGGTGGAGGGTGGTCATGGGCTGGGTGAACTTTTACTGTTTCCCAGCCCATGACGGGGGTGATGGTCGCCTACTGATTCCTAGTGGTGTCATATCCCAGCGAGTAGCCACTTAGCGAACTCTTCAGGTGTGAGAGCGAGTAGCTCCTCCACTGTGTCGGCTTTGACAGCTTCAGTTTTCGTGTTCTTCCCCATTACGCTGCAACCTCCTCAGTCTGCTCACGCTGAGCAAGGTAGGTCATCAGACCGTTGTAGTTTCGTTGCCCGTAAGCCTCAACGAATGCTCCTGAGTCTGAACCGAAACGCTCAACGAACACACGCTCCCAAATGTGGAGTTTGTTTTCGGAGTTGTGACGGGTTTGCGAGTGAATTTTCTCCTGTTTGAGAATCTCCACATGAACATCAGCTGGGGTGGCCCTGTTAGAGGAAAGGTATTTCAGGACAGTCAACCCTCCTGTCCGTGCGAGCTCCATATATACGTCAGGGTCGAGGTACACATTCGCAGCGAGTTCACGTTGCTCCTCACCCGTGAGAGTGGAGAACGGCTGCTTCCATCCTGTTTTGAGATGTGGTCCCCGAACTCGGGCAGGCTCCTGCTCCACTAACTCCGCCTTTGACGCTTCTACATCATCATCAACTGCTGTCTCTACCGGGGCGAGCGTTGGCTGTGTGGGGAGCAGGACGACGAATGGTGTGCTCCCATTCCCGCCTCCGAGAGCTTCCATAAGATGCCGTTGCAGGTCAGCTGGGAGACCTACAGCCTGAACCTGGGTAGCTGGGGTGGTCAGCTGGGTAGCTGCCTCCATGACAGTGGTGTTGATTGTGTTCGTTGACATCGCAAATACTTCCTTTCGTTGTTAATGTGTTTGCTTTTCTGTCCCGCCTCACCCTCGGACGGGTTAGGCGGTTAATCGGTTATATTCAGTTGTCCGTTTTCGGGTATGCAGCAGCACACCCACCCCCTCAGAGAGGAGGCAGACCCACCCCGACTGGGGCGGAGAGCCCGAACGCTTACCCCGTCAGAAAGGGGAACCTGCGTCTACAGGGGAATCATCTAGCTTAAGAAACTGACCGGCGTCATATCGGTTCAGGCGGCAAGTTGTAGCTCACGAACACCCACCCCCTCATAAACTCGTCGCTCACCGTAGTGCGGGATGTGGGTGATGGAGCCTGTCTCAAACGCTGGGGCCTCAAGCTGAGATTCAGCGGCGAGACGAACCATCGGGTCCTCATCCTCAGAGAGAACTCGCACTAAGTACTGAGGCGTGGAGAGGTTGTAGCAGACCCGCTCCCTGACCTGACTCTCGCGGTCAGTAGCGAGCAGGTTCAGAACCACACCGTCCGAAGCGACCGAAGCGACCACAGCACGAACATGGCGTGAGGAGTCAGAGGCGAGTTGACGGTGAAGAGCAGGAGAGCAGAGATGGTGAGCTGCGATAGCCTCACGAACCTGAACACGAGCAGCAGCTTCGCGGAGATACTCAGCCGAGCCTGAACCGTTCACAGGGGCAGGGAGAGCCGAGTAGCGGGCGTGCAGTGCCGACAGAGACTCTGAAGACACAGCACCACGAACAGCGGTCAGTCGCTCTGCGAGAGTGTGAACGGGGGTAGACATAAAAATAGCTCCTTCTAAAATCGTTGGTTTGTCTGAAACCCTCAAAGAAGAGGGTGGGTTCCTAGTGGAACCGGATCTGAACAAACCGCAGAATCTAAGAAGAAGCTTCTTGTCTGTAAGCGGACTTACTGTCGTGTTAAGTTGTGGCACTTTCGTGCGTGTATCCACTGTAACACACAATCAAGCCGCTGCACAATACACGGACCGGAAAAAGATAGCAAGAAGACAGGCGAAAACCTCGGAAACCGTTACGAGACAAGGGGAAACGACCCACAAAAAATATCTAAAAAACTTTTCTGAGAACCCCAAAGACACTCCCTTCAGGGGGTTGAGAGCGGATGCGGGAGGGATTCGGGGCTACTCCGCTCATTGCGTCTCTCGTCGTGTATTCAGTGGCAGAGGGAAAGTTAGAGACCGGGAGCGGGAATACAAAAACCCCGCCCTGCTCGGTGATGGAGGCAGGGCGGGATTTAGTCGGTTCACTCGTTAGCGAGTGCGGAGGTTGTAGTGAGCCGCGCTCGCTACATACTCGTTTGAGTCCTGTGTGAGCGCGAGAAGGGTGGCGGGGTTAGCTTTAGGGCTCTTCGCTACGAGGCGGCGAACATAAGAGTTCTCGTCAGCTGCCATAGAGTTGACTGTCTTCGCTGACGTGCTCCCTGCCTCCACAACCGCCTGCCTAACATACGGGTCAGTGTCAGAGGCGAGGGCGGTGAGGGTTTTCATCAAAACATTGGGATTGCACGCTACTGCTTTGCGAATGAAATGGTTCGCGTCAGAGGCGAGCAGGTGCAAGGTTGCTGGGGTCGTGTTCAGGTTAGAAGCAGCGGAAGACCGAACCCAGTCGTTACTGTCGGTAGCTAACACACGGAGAACTCTCGCGGGAGAGTTGTTGTTGCCTGCGGTGGCGGAGCGGACCCACTCAGCAGAATCACTAGCACCACGCTCTAGAACCTCAACAGGGGCGTTCACGTTCTCACAGACATAACGTCTGACCCACTCGTTACGGTCAGTGGAGAGTGGGCTATTCAGAGTCTCGGGTGACGTGTTGGGGTGCTGGGCAGTGAACCCTCGCACC
>JALOAS010000068.1 GCA_023228705.1 Ottowia sp.
CAGCAGGAAGCGTCCGAGAAAGCCGCCCAGCACGTTGCCGGTGATGTACAGCGTCATGATTCGGACCATGGCGGCGCCGCGGAACTCCTCGCCTATGTACGCCATGGTCACCACCGTCACGCCGGGAACGGCCAGCCCCTGCAGGTAGCGCAGGACGAGCAGGCCGCGCGTGGTCTCGACCAGCGGCATGAGCGCCGTGGGCACGGCCAGCACAAAAACGCAGGCGACGACCAGCCACTTGCGCCCCAGCGCATCCGAGAGCATGCCGACCATGGGCGAGACCAGCGCCACCGCCAGGATGGTCACGCCCACGGCGTTGCCGACCTCGACGACGCTGGCACCCAGGTCGCGCTGCAGCTCGGGCAGGATGGACTGGACCGAATAGACCTGCAGGAACGCAAACACGCCGACCATCGCCAGCGTCAGCGCGACCAGCGCTCCCGGACGGCGGTGGCCGGGCCCGGCCACCGGCGGTGGCGCGGGCGCGGGCGCGGCGACGTGCAGGCTGGGCAAGGCAGTCTCCGGCACTCCGGCCCGCAGCGCAACGCGGGTCCGGCGCCGGTCAGATATCGATGTTGCCCGCCTGCAGGGCGTGGGTTTCTATGAATTCGCGCCGGGGCTCGACATCATCGCCCATGAGCATGGTGAAGATGCGGTCGGCCTCGATGGCGTCGTCGATCTGCACGCGCAGCATGCGGCGCGTGGCCGGGTCCATGGTGGTCTCCCACAATTGCTCCGGGTTCATCTCGCCCAGGCCCTTGTAGCGCTGGCGGCTGGTGGTGCGCTCGGCCTCGCTGATGAGCCAGGCCATGGCCTGGTTGAAATCCGCCACTTCCTGCTCGCGCATGCGCTCGCCCTCGCCGCGCGCCACGCTGGCGCCGGCGCCCAGCAGGCCGTCAAAGGTCTGCGCCGCCTCGGCCAGCACCGCATAGTCGGCGCCGCGCACGAAATCCAGCCCGATCGCGCTGGTCTTGATGTTGCCGTAGTGCGAGCGGTGGATGCGCAGCAGCGGCTTGCCGGTGTGCGGATCCTGCTCGGCCGTCACCACCGGCGCGGCGCCGCCGGCGCGCAACGCGTGCAGGTGCTTTTGCAGCTCCACGGCGCTGGCCGCCGCGGATTCCGCATCGTCGAGCCGGATCTGCACGCCCGCAGCAATCGCGCGCAGCGCTTCCTCGTCCATGAACATCGACAGGCGCCGGATCACCGCTTCGGTCACCTGGTGCTTGCGTGCCAGTTCGTCCAGCGTGTCGCCGGCAAGCTCCTGCGGTGCATCGCCGCCGGTGCGGACCACGGCGTCCTTGAGCGCCACGCGCAGCAGGAAGCTGTCCAGCCCCGCCTCGTCCTTGAGGTACAGCTCTTCCTTGCCCGCCTTGACCTTGAACAGCGGCGGCTGCGCAATGTAGATGTGCCCGCGCTCGACCAGCTCGGGCATCTGCCGGTAGAAGAAGGTCAGCAGCAGCGTGCGGATGTGCGCGCCGTCCACGTCGGCGTCGGTCATGATGATGATGCGGTGGTAGCGCAGCTTCTCGATGTCGAAGTCGTCGGCGTTGCTGCGGCCCGAATCGTCGGCCGTCTTGCCTATGCCGGTGCCCAGCGCGGTGATCAGCGCCACGATCTCGTTGCTCGAGAGCAGCTTTTCATAGCGCGCCCGCTCGACGTTCAGGATCTTGCCGCGCAGCGGCAGGATGGCCTGGAACTTGCGGTCGCGCCCCTGCTTGGCGCTGCCGCCGGCCGAGTCGCCCTCGACGATGTAGATCTCCGACAGCGCCGGGTCCTTTTCCTGGCAGTCGGCCAGCTTGCCCGGCAGGCCAAAGCCGTCGAGCACGCCCTTGCGCCGCGTCATCTCGCGCGCCTTGCGCGCAGCCTCGCGCGCGCGCGCGGCGTCGACCACCTTGCCGCAGATGATCTTGGCGTCCTGCGGGTTTTCCTCGAGAAACTCGGTGAGCCGGGTGGCGACGATGTCTTCCACCGGCGCGCGCACCTCGCTGGAGACCAGCTTGTCCTTGGTCTGGCTGGAGAACTTGGGCTCGGGCACCTTGACGCTGAGCACGCAGACCAGCCCCTCGCGCATGTCCTCGCCGCTGATGCTGACCTTGGCCTTCCTGGCCAGCTCGTTATCGGCGATGTACTTGCTGATGACGCGCGTCATGGCCGAGCGCAGCCCGGTCAGGTGCGAGCCGCCGTCGCGCTGCGGGATGTTGTTGGTGAAGCAGATGACCTGCTCGTTGTAGCCGTCGTTCCACTGCATGGCCACCTCGACGCCGATTTCGGTACCGGCAATGCCGCCGTAGCTCTCGGCCGGGCGGGAGTCGGTGGCATGAAACGCCGTGGGGTGCAGCACGCGCTTGCCGCCGTTGATGAAGTCGACAAAGCCCTTGACGCCGCCGGCACCGGAGAAGTCATCCTCCTTGCCGCTGCGCTCGTCCACCAGCCGGATGCGCACGCCGTCGTTCAGGAAGCTGAGCTCGCGCAGGCGCTTGCTCAGGACTTCATAGCGGAACTGGTTGTTCTCCAGGAAGATCTCGGTGTCGGGCAGGAAGCGGATCTCGGTGCCCGTGCGGTCGGTGGCCGCGCCGCGCTTCATGGGCGACGTCTCCACGCCGTCGACCACCTCGATCTGCCGGTCCTGCAGGACACCGCGCTGGAATTCCAGCTCGTGCTCCCAGCCCTTGCGCCGCACGGTCACGCGCAGCAGGCTGGACAACGCGTTGACGCAGCTCACGCCCACGCCGTGCAGACCGCCGGAGACCTTGTAGCTGTTCTGGTTGAACTTGCCGCCGGCATGCAGCTCGGTGAGCGCGATCTCGGTGGCCGAGCGGCGCGGTTCGTGCTTGTCGTCCATCTTGACCGCGGTGGGAATGCCGCGGCCGTTGTCTGCGACGCTGATCGAGCCGTCGGTGTGGATGGTGACCAGGATGTCGTCGCAGTAGCCGGCCAACGCCTCGTCTATGGAGTTGTCGACCACCTCGAACACCAGGTGGTGCAGGCCGGTGCCGTCGCTGGGATCGCCGATGTACATGCCTGGCCGCTTGCGCACGGCTTCCAACCCTTCCAGCACCTGGATCGCGCCGGCACCGTAGCCCGCGCCTGCCAGCGCGGCGGCCTCGGATGAATTATGCGGGGAAGGATTGAGCTCGGTCATGGTCATATTGCTTTCACTGTCTGGCACGCCGGCGCTGGCCGGCAGCGAGCGGCCCGGCGTGCGGCTGGCGCGCTGGGCACGGCGCCAGCCAATGGCGCATCAAAGGCGCATGGGCATGACGACGTACTTGAACCCGTCGTCACCCGGTACGGTCAGCAGCGCGGAACTGGCCGCGTCCTGCAGGGCGATGGTGACCATCTCCTCGGTGTTGACGTTGGCCAGCATGTCGATGAGGTAGGTCACGTTGAACCCCATCTCGATGGCATCGCCGGCGTAGTCGATTTCCAGCTCGTCAACGGCCTCTTCCTGCTCGGCATTGTTGGCTGCAATGCGCAGCGCGCCCGGTGCAAAATTGAGCAGCACGCCGCGAAACTTCTCGTTGCTGAGGATGGCCGTACGCTGCAGGCTGGCCAGCAGCGGCGCCCGCCCGAGCGTGATCAGGTTGCCGTAGTTTTTGGGAATGACGCGGTTGTAGTCCGGAAACTGGCCCTCGACCAGCTTGGTCACGAACTGCACCGCGCCCAGGTCAAAGCGTGCCTGGTTGCTGGCGAAGGCCAGCGAGATGGTGGGCGCCTGCCCGTCATCGACGCCGCCGTCCACCGAGAGCAGCCGCTGCAGCTCGATCACCGTCTTGCGCGGCAGGATGACTTCCTGCTTGGGCACCTGCACGTCCAGCGTGGCGCTGCAAAACGCCAGCCGGTGGCCGTCGGTCGCGACCAGCGACAGCTCGCGCCCCTCGGCCACGAACAGCACGCCGTTGAGATAGTAGCGGATGTCGTGCACCGCCATGGCAAAGGCCACGCGATCCAGCAGCCGCTTGAGCGTCTTTTGCGGGATCGCAAACTGCTGGCCAAAGTCCGGCGCTTCCTGCACCAGCGGGAAGTCCTCGGCCGGCAGCGTCTGCAGCGTGAACCGGCTCCTGCCGCCGCGCAGCACCAGCTTGTCGTCGCGGGCGTCCAGCGTCACGGCCTGCTCGGCAGGCATGGTGCGCAGGATGTCGATGAGCTTGCGCACTTCCACCGTCGTGGCAAACGTGCCCTCGTCGCCGCCCAGTTCAGCCTCGGTGCGCAACTGGATCTCCAGGTCGCTGGTCGTGAGCTCGATGCGCGGCCCGTTCTTGCGCAGCAACACATTGGACAGCACCGGCATGGTGTTGCGCCGCTCGACGATGCCTGCCACCGACTGCAGGGCGGAGAGCAATTTTTGTTGTGTGGTCTTCAGAACGACCATGGTTTCCTCTGTGTGATGAACCGGGCAGCGGCGCCCGCCCGCAACTGAAAATTGCCACATGCGCGAAGCTGCTGCAACAAGCGGCCACAAACCTTGTATTGTCGCCTGTTTTCCAGCGCCTTCGCCTGGCGGCAGCGCGGGCGCAGTCCGGCGGCGGATTTCATCCCTTCAGCGTCTGCTCCAGCACGTGCAGCTGCTGGTTCAGCTCGGTCAGCTGCTGCCGCTCCGAACCGATCTTGCGCACCGCGTGCAGCACCGTGGTGTGGTCCCGCCCGCCAAAGAGGTCACCGATCTCGGGCAGGCTCTTTTGCGTCAGCTCCTTGGCCAGGTACATCGCGATCTGCCGCGGCCGGGCAATGCTGGCCGGCCGGCGCCGGCTGTACATGTCCGAGACCTTGATCTTGTAGTAGTCGGCCACCGTCTTCTGGATGCTTTCCACGCTGATGAGGCGGTTCTGTATGGACAGCAGGTCGCGCAGCGCCTCGCGCGACGTGACAATGGAGATGTCACGCTGGTTGAAGCGGGCAAACGCCAGCACCTTGCGCAGCGCGCCCTCCAACTCGCGCACGTTGGAGCGCACGTTCTTGGCAATGAAGAACGCCACTTCCTCGGGCATGACGCTGCCCACCGCGCGCGCCTTGCTGATGAGGATGGCCACGCGCATTTCCAGCTCCGGCGGCTCGATCGCGACGGTCAACCCCGCATCAAAGCGCGACACCAGCCGCTCGTGGATGTTGGTCAGCCCCTTGGGATAGGTGTCGCTGGTCATGACCATGTGCGACTTCCTGGCCAGCAGCGCCTCGAACGCGTTGAAGAACTCCTCCTGCGTGCGCTCCTTGTTGGCAAAGAACTGCACGTCGTCGATCAGCAGCAAATCCAGCGACCGGTAGTACGCCTTGAACTTGTCAAACGTCTTGTGCTGGTACGCCTTGACCACGTCCGAGACGAACTGCTCGGCGTGGATGTAGAGGATCCTCGCGTCGGTCCGGTCGCGCAGGAGCCGGTTGCCGATGGCGTGCATGAGGTGCGTCTTGCCCAGCCCCACGCCGCCGTAGATGAACAGCGGGTTGTACAGCTCGCCGGGCGCGCCCGCCACGTGCAGCGCCGCGGCCCGCGCCATGCGGTTGGCCGAGCCCTCGACAAAGGTCTCGAAGGTCAACGCGGTGTTGAGCCGGTGCCGGTGCTCGTCCGGTGCGCGCCTGTCGGCAGCGCGGCTTGCGCGTGCCGGCAAAGCTGCAACGGACGGCGTGTCGCTGCCCGGCGCCCTGCGCGCGGGCCGCGCATGCGCGTGGCGCTGGCGGGGCGCAATCGCCAGCTCCAGCTGTACCGGCGTCTCGCTCAGGCCCTCCAGTACCTTGCTGATCTGGCCAGCGTACTGGGTCCGTATGCAGTCCAGCTTGAAACGATTGGCCACGAGCAGCGTCAGCGTTGCGCCGTCGGCGCTGGACTGCGCCTGCAGCGGTTCTATCCAGGTCCGGAACTGCTGCGCCGGCAGCTCGCGGGCCAGCGCCTGCAGGCAGGCCGGCCACAGCGTCTGGTGGGCATCGGTGTCGGAGGCAGCGGCAGCGGTTGATTTCAAGATTCGGCCAGCAGCAAGCAGGAGAAGAAACAACAAAGGCGGGAACGTCAATTGTATCGACACGACGAGTTATCCACAACCGGCGGACAAATCCTCACAGGGGTCGAACCGACCGTTCCACGATACGCTGCCGGGCATGGGCCCGCGCGGGTCCGGCGTCGCCCGATCGACCCGCCCGGGACGGCGCAGATACGCATCGCTTGGTGGAACCGGCAATTTTTGCGATAATAAAAAGTTCGCCCTGCCAAGGCAGCCCGCCTTGCAGTGCTTGAGCGAGCCTGCCGGCAGCCGGTTTCCCGGCTTGGGCATGCCCCTTGCCGGGATACGCCCGGGTGCTGCCCCTTGCATCAGCTGCGCGGACGCTGGCCCTGAGCGGTCGCGACCCTTGCCGGGCATGGCAGCAGGCAACGGCCCGCAACGAACTCCGACGAGAAAGTATCAAGATCATGAAGCGTACGTATCAACCCTCCAAGACGCGCCGCGCACGAACCCACGGCTTTTTGGTGCGCATGAGGACCCGCGGCGGCCGTGCCATCATCAACGCACGCCGCGCCAAGGGGCGCAAGCGCCTGTCCGTCTGACGGCCCGGTGTTCCAGCTCGCACCCGCAACGCGGCGCTGATGGCGCTGGGGCATGTGCATGTCGCAGACGGTGGTTCGCCACTTTCGCAGCCGGCCCCAGTTCCAGGCGCTGCTGCAGCGGCATCCGGTGGCCACGACGCGCCACTTTGCGCTGCATCACCTGCCGCTGCCCGCAGCCGGGAGCGGGCCAGCCGCCGGACCGCACACGCTGTTTTGCGGCCACGACGGCCTCTGGCTGGACGCCATGGTTCCCAAGCGCTGGGCGCGCCGCGCCGTGCGGCGCAACCTGATCCGGCGCCAGATCCATGCCGTGGGCGCCCAGGCGCTGGCGCACAGCAGCGATGCCTGGCTGCTGCGCCTGCGCGCAGCCTGGGACAAGACCGACTACCCCAGCGCCAGCTCCGTGGCGCTCAAGCGGGCCGTACGCACTGAACTTCTTGAATTGCTGGCCCGGCAAACACCATGATGCAACGCCTGCTCATACTGCTCGTCAAGGGCTACCGACTGCTGCTGTCGCCCTGGCTGGGGTCGTCGTGCCGCTTCGAGCCCACCTGCTCGCAATACGCGCTGCAGGCGCTGCAAAGGCACGGCGCCGCGGGGGGCAGCTGGCTCGCCGTGCGCCGGCTGGTTCGCTGTCATCCCTGGTGCGACGGCGGCCACGACCCGGTACCTGACGAGGCACCCCGCCCACTTTCCCGCCTGCTGCAGCGCTGCAGCAGGCGGACACACCAACACAAATAGTGAAACAAACATGAACGACATCCGCCGCATCGTTCTCTGGGTCATCTTTGCATTCTCGCTGGTCATGCTCTGGGACCAGTGGCAGGTCTACAACGGCCGCGATGCCACGTTCTTCCCGTCCGCCTCAACCACCGCGGCGCCCGAGCAGACAGGGGACGCCGATTCGGCGCCAGCTGCGGACGCAAGCGTGCCGACGGCACAGGCCCCGGCCGCAGCACCTGGTGCGGCAGGTGCGGCCGGCGAGATCGCCACCGCAAGTCCCGCGCAAACGCAGGCCGCGCCCACGACCATAGACGTGCACACCGACGTGCTCAAGCTGACCTTCTCCAGCGAAGGCGGCACCATCGTGCGCAGCGAGCTGCTCGACTACCCGGAAGAATACGGCTCCGACCAGAACGTCGTGCTGTTTGGCGGCACCGGCCCGGGCGGCATCTACCAGGCCCAGTCGGGCCTCATCGGCGGCCCGTTCCCCACGCACAAGACGCCGATGGCGTTCAGCGGCGACAAGGCGCTGCAGCCGGGCCGGAACACGCTGCAGCTGCGCTTTGAATCGGCGCCGGTGGATGGCGTCACGCTGGTCAAGACGTACACACTGACGCGCGGCAGCTACGTCATCAACGTGCACGACGAGGTCATCAACGACAGCGGCAAGGCCATAGACCCGCAGCTGTACCTGCAGTTCGTGCGCGACGGCAGCCAGGTTTCTGGCGCGTCCTCGTTCAGCCGCGCGTTTACCGGACCTGCGTTCTACACCGAGGAACAAAAGTACCAGAAGGTCAAGTTCAAGGACATAGACAAGGACAAGGCCAAGTACGTCAAGCACGCGGACGACGGCTATGTGGCCATGGTGCAGCATTATTTTGTCAGCGCCTGGCTGCCCGGGGCAGGCATCCAGCACGACAACTTCATCCGCAAGATAGGCGACGACCGCTACACGGCCGGCATCATCCTGCCGCTGGGGCAGATCGCACCCGGCGGCCATGCCAGCAACGACACGCGCCTCTTTGTCGGGCCGCAGGAAGCCAAGCTGCTGGAAGAGACGGCGCCGGGGCTGGAGCTGACGCGCGACTACGGCTGGCTCACCATCCTGGCCAAGCCCATCTTCTGGCTGCTGGCGCACATCCATGGCGTGCTGGGCAACTGGGGCTGGTCCATCGTGGCGCTGGTGGTCCTGCTCAAGATCGCCTTCTACTGGCTCAACGCCAAGGCCTACGGCAGCATGGCCAAGATGAAGGCGCTCAACCCCAAGATACAGGCCATGCGCACGCGCCTGAAGGAAGAACCCAAGCAGATGCAGGCCGAGATGATGCGCATCTACCGCGAGGAGAAGGTCAACCCGCTGGGCGGCTGCCTGCCCATTGCGGTGCAGATCCCGTTCTTCATCGCGCTCTACTGGGTGCTGCTGGCCGCGGTGGAGATGCGTGGTGCGCCCTGGATCTTCTGGGTGCACGACCTGTCGGTGAAGGACCCCTACTTCATCCTGCCCATCCTCATGACGCTGACCACGCTGCTGCAGACTGCGCTCAACCCGGCGCCGCCGGATCCCACGCAGGCCAAGCTGATGTGGTTCATGCCGCTGGGCTTCAGCGTCATCTTCTTCATGTTCCCGGCGGGGCTGGTGCTGTACTGGTTCACCAACAACCTGCTGTCCATCGCGCAGCAGTGGGTCATCAACACGCGCATGGGCGTGCCACCCAGCTTCAACCTGCCGACGTTCCTGAAGAAACCCAAGAAACAGGCCGACAGTTCCTGACCCTGACCGCAGCGTGCCTGGTGCAAGCGCCCGCCGCGGCCGCCGGGCCGCCGCGCGGCGCAGTCGGATGACTGCGGCTGCGGGCTGTCGCTTCACGCCCAGGCATTGCAGCGCGACCAACCGCAACAGGCGCCGGAACCGTCGTTGCGCGCCGCGTCGTCTCCCGGGTGCGCTGTATCCATGTGCATCAAGGCGTGTCTTCGGGTATGCAGCGGCCCGATAAGGTGTTACCCTGCAAAGGTACCAAGCAAGGAAACCTCATGGCCAATCTGTCAAATCGCTGGAACGCATACCGCCCAAGCAAGCCCGTCTGGCTCTGGTCGTGCGTGGGCGCTGCGGTGCTCACCACGATCGTGGGGTTTGGTTTTGGCGGCTGGGTCACTGGCGGCACCGCCCAGGAGCGCGCCGACACCTCGACCCACGACGCCGTGGCCGCGCTGGCGGCCAACGTCTGCACGCAGCGTGTGCTTGCCTCGGCAGATGCCGTGGCCCTCTACAGCGAGCTGGAAGCAGCGCGCTCCTGGGATCGCCGCAAGCTGCTGGACGAGGCGGGCTGGACCACCTTCGGCGATGCCGGCGAGCCGGTCAGCGGCGCGGCAGCCCTGTGCGCCACGCAGATCCTCGCAACGGACATGCCGGCGGCGACATCTGACGCCCCCCTGGCCGACGCCAAAACGGGCCTGGAAAACGAAACCACGGCGCACGATTCAGCGACCCGGATCCTGCAGGAAGAGGCTGAAAACGTCTCCTGAGGAGATCAGCAGCGGGCCGAATGTTGCGGACCAGGCCAGTTGAACGCGGCGCCGGCTGCAACAGCCGGAATGGCGGCAAACCGCTGCTGCGGTTGCGAGAACTGGCAGGCCGCTTGAGCGCCACCGTGCCGCGGCAGCGGGGGCAAGCGGTGCAGCATGACACCGATCCCGTGACAGGTAGCGCGCATTAAAATGACGGCAACGGGCGCGGCAACAAGCTGCGCCCGTGCTTCATTCAACCTGGTCGCCCGCTGCAGCAAGGGTTCCGGTCCGCACCATGGGCCGCCCTGCGCGCAAGTGCGCGGCAACAAACCCCATGCCGGACCCCCTGACCTGGATCATCCTGGCGCTGGCCGCGTTTGGCGGCGGCATGCTGAACGCCATTGCGGGCGGTGGGACCTTTCTCACGTTTCCGGCGCTGGTCTGGGCCGGCGTGCCGCCGATTCCCGCCAACGCCACCAGCGCGCTCTCGGTTTGCCCCGGTTATTTCGGCAGCGTCGCCGGCTTTCGGCAGGAGCTGGCCGCGCTGCCGCGCCGCCTGCTGGCGCGCGAGATGCTGATCAGCGCCGTCGGCGGCGCCGCCGGCGCTGCCCTGCTGCTGGTCACGCCCTCGGACGTGTTCTCGGGCATCGTGCCCTGGCTGCTGCTGCTGGCCACCGTCTTGTTTGCCGCCGGCCCCTGGCTGGTGCGGCGGGTCGGCAGCGGCGCGTCCCCGCTGGCGCGCTGGCGCAACGCCGGCCTGCTCGCCGGCACCAGCTACGGCGGCTACTTCAACGGCGGCGTCGGCATCCTGCTGCTGGCCTGGTACCTGCTCGTGGGCGAGAAAAACCTGAACACCGCCAACGCGCTCAAGAACCTGAACTCGACCGTGCTGTCGGTGGTGTCCGTGACCGCCTACGCGGTGGGCGGCGCCATTGTCTGGACGCCGGCGCTGGTCATGGCCATCTTTGCCGCCGTCGGTGGCTTTGCCGGTGCCCGCCTGGCCAAGTGGCTGCCGGCATTCTGGGTGCGCACCATCGTCATCGGCACGGGCCTGGTGATGACGGTGATCTTTTTCATGCGTGCCTGAACGGGCGAAGCGGCAGCGTTGCGCACGGCGCATGACCTCGGCCCTTGCGGGCCTTGATGAAAGCCGCCTGCGGCGGCTGATGAACGTTTGGCGTCAAGCGTTCAGCGTCCAGCGTGAACCCATCACGCCCAACGCCCAACGCCCAACGCCCAACGCTCAACGCTCAACGCTCAACCTCCCCATCAACGCTCAACCTCCCCATCAACGCTCAACCTCCCCATCATGGCGGCACAGCCGCCGTCATTGAAGCCGCGCAGCGGCGAAGTCATCCGTCATCCGTCGAGCGAAAACGGCACGCTCACGCTCGACGCAAGATGCGGCAATCCAGAAAGGCGGTTGGGCAGACAGCAGCGGCACCGGCGCTCAGAACCAGCCCGTGACCCACAGCCAGGCCGCATCCCAGGCGCGGCGCAGCAGGCCGGCCTCGGGCACGGCCTCAAGGGCCACCAGCGGCACTTCGTTGAGTTGCTGCTCGCCCAGCGACACCTTGAGCGTGGCCACCTTCTCGCCCTGGGTGAAAGGCGCGATCAGCGGCTCGGGCCGCACCACCTCGGTCCTGATCTTGTCGGCGCTGCCACTGGGCACGGCAACCACGATGGGCGATGTGCTGCCCAGCTCCAGCGTCTTGGCGCTGCCCTTCCAGACCCGCGGCGTGGCCACTGCCGCGCCGGCGTCAAACAGCTTGACGTCATCGAACGCCGTGTAGCCCCAGTTGAGCAGCTTCTGCGATTCGGTGGTACGCACGCTCTCGCTGCTGGCACCCAGCACGACGGTCAGCATGCGGCGTTCGCCCACGTTGGGAAACTCGCGCCTGGCGGTGGCCACCAGGCAGTAGCCGGCCGCCTCGGTGTGGCCGGTCTTGAGGCCGTCGACCGTGGGGTCTATGAACAGCAGGCGGTTGCGGTTGGTGGCGTTGGCCTCGGGCGTGCCCGGGTAGCGGTAGTTCTTGATGGCGTGGTAGTGCGCGTACTCGGGAAAATCCTGCAGCAGGTGCACGGACAGCGTCGCGAGGTCGCGCGCGGTGGTCAGGTGGCCGGCATCTGGCAGTCCATCGGGGTTCTTGTACGTGGTGTCCTTCATGCCCAGCGCCGCAGCCTGGTCGTTCATGAGCTGCACGAAGTGGTCCACCGTGCCGCCCAGCCCTTCGGCCAGGACGACGGAAGCATCGTTGCCGGACTGCACGATGAGCCCCTTGAGCAGGTCTTCCACCGGTACCTGCGTGTTGGGCTCGACAAACATGCGCGAACCAGGCGTCTTCCAGGCCTCCTCGCTCACCGGCAGCGTCTGCTCCAGCGTGATCTTCTTGGCGCGCAGCGCGTCAAAAACCAGGTACGTGGTCATGAGCTTGGTCAGCGACGCGGGCTCGACCGGCTTGTCGATGTCGTGCCCGGCCAGCATCTGCCCGGCGGTGATGTCCATCACCAGGTAGGACTCGGCAGCCACGCCGGGCGGCTCGGGGATCTGTGCCCGGGCCGTGAGCGACAGCAGGCAGACAAGCAGCAGGGACAGGAAGCGGGTGGTTCGGATCATGAAAAGTGCCGTATCAGAAAAAAAAGACAAAACGGGTTTGCTGCATCAGCTGCGCAGGTGGCGCAGCACCAGGGCCTTGAGCAGCGGCAGGCGGCCATGGAAAAAGTGCTCGCCGCCCGGGATGACGGTGATGGGCAGCGCCTGCGGCCGCGCCCAGTCCAGGACCGCGGCCAGCGGCACGGTGTCGTCCTGCTCGCCATGGACCACCAGCGTGCGCTCGTGCAGCTCGTCCGCAATGGGCCGGGCGTCAAAATTCCCCACGCCGGTGCCCGCCAGGACGATCTTGTCCGGCACGCGCGCCGGCGCCAGCGCGGCAATGGCCTGCGTGGTCACAAAGGCGCCAAACGAGAACCCGGCCATCAGCAGCGGCGTGTCGGCCGGCGCCGCCTGCTCAACCACGGCAACCAGGTCCAGCGCCTCGCCGCGGCCTTCATCATAGCTGCCCTGGCTCGCGCCCACGCCGCGGAAGTTGAAGCGGACGGCGCGCCAGCCCGCCTGCACACAGGCGCGAGCGATCGTGTGCACGACCTTGTTGGTCATGGTGCCGCCGAACTGCGGGTGTGGATGGGCAATGACCGCGGTGCCACGCGGCGTGTCAGCCGGGCTGGAGACCAGTGCTTCCAGGTCGCCGGCCGGACCGTGAAAGACAGCGGAAGAGACTTGTGTGTTCATGGCTATCCGCAGGGCTCGCGCAGCGCGTTGCGTGTTCAGGGCCAGCGGCCGGTCTGGGGCGGCAAAAGCAGGCGCTCGACCCTCTGGCCGGCCTTCAGGTGCGACTCGATGATCTCATCGATGTCTTGGCTGTCCAGGTAGGTATACCAGACGCCCTCCGGGTAGACCACCGCCACGGGCGCGCCGGCGCAGCGGCTGAAGCAGCCCGCCTTGTTGACGCGTACCTTGCCCGGTCCGGCCAGCCCCTCGGCCTTGACCCGCCTCTTGCAATAGGCATACATCTCGGGCGCGCCGTGGTCGGCGCAGCAATCGTCGCCGTGCGATGTATCGCGCTCGTTCAGGCAAAAGAAAATGTGCCGCTCGTAGTACGGCGGCGGCTGCGCTGCAGATTCACTCATGCGTCGATTTTAGAGGCGCGGACGGCGCGGCCCGCGTCGGCGGGGCAAAGAGCCGCAGCAGCATGTATCCCAGCGCCACGAAGGGCCACAGCCCGCCTATCCATTCGGTCAGTCCAAAGAAATGAATGAACCGCCCCTGCTCCCAGGACTGGCGTGCCGTGGCAAAGTACACGCTCTCGGCCGCGCCGTTGACGATGACCAGCTGCACCACCAGCGCGGCAATGAGCAGCGCCATGTCCATGCGCGCCGGCAGCGCCAGCCAGGCCAGCACCGGCGCAGCGCAGGCTGCAGCCGCAACGCCCCAAAGCACGGGCGGCGTGGTCCAGGCCCAGGCGTGCGCCGGCCCCCAGGCCAGCGCCGCCGACAGCGACAGCACGGCCACGCCGCCGGCCAGCGCCAGCGCGGCAAAGACCAGGCGCCGCCTGCGCTGGCGTATGACCACGAACCCCAGCAGGCAGGGTACCAGTGCGCCCAGCGCCACGGCCAGGGTCTCGGTGCTGTGCAGCAGCGGCTCCAGCTCGAACTCGCGCAGCGGCATGAGGTCGAAAAACGCCGTGCCCTCAAGCAGCGCGGCGACCCCGTCTTCCACCCGCTCGAGCACGCGACCCATGCCGTACGCCACCATCGTGGGTGAGAGCAGCCCCACCGGCCACAGCGCGAGCAGGACCAGCGCGCCGCGGGAATGCGGCGCAAACCAGCGCACGCGCCAGCGTTGCCAGCGCTCGACGTGCCCGTAGCGCAGCGCCAGCCCCGCCACCAGCGCGCCGGCCAGGGCACCCGATACGTTGAACGCAAAATCCACGTTGGACGCCACGCGCAGCGGCAGGTACGACTGCAGGCACTCCATGGAAAATGACAGCAGCAGCGCCAGCAACACCGCGAGCAGCATCGCCATCCCGATCCGCAACAGACGCGCCAGCGTCAGCGTCAGCAGGAATCCGAAGGGTGCGTAGCCGGCAAAGTTGGTCAACAGGTCAAAACGGGTCCAGTATTGCGGCCAGGGCGCCTGCAGGTAGGCCCACGGCGCAATGCCCTGATCGTGCCAGCCGGAAAACGGGAACAGGCTGGCGTAGACGATCAGCGCGGCGTAGAGCAGCGTCAGCGGCAGAACGGCAGACGGCGGCGCTGGTGTCATGTGCATTCAGAACGGCTTCACCACCACCAGCACAACCACTGCCAACAGCAGCAGCACCGGCAGTTCGTTGAACCAGCGAAACCAGACATGGCCGCGGACCTGCTGCGCGCGTTCGAATCGCTGCAACAGGCGGCCACACAGGCCATGATAGGCAATCAGCAGCAGCACCAGCAACAGCTTGGCGTCAAGCCAGCCGTTGCCGGGACCCCGGCCTATGCCGTAGTGCAGCCACAGTACCAGGCCAAAGGCCAGCGCTGGCACCGCCAGCAGCGTCATGAAACGGTACAGCTTGCGGCCCATGAGCAGCAGGCGCTCGCGCTCGGCGTCCGAGCCCGCTGGCACCATCGCCAGGTTGACGAAAATCCGCGGCAGGTAGAACAGCCCGGCAAACCAGCTGATGACAAAAACAATGTGCAGCGCCTTGATCCACAGCATGATCCGGCCTCCCGTCTCGTGGTCGTTGCCCGTGCAGCCCGCCCGGAATCCGGGGTCCGCAGCCGCTCTTGGCAGCAGCCCCGCAGGGCAAGGAATGCGGCAGCCGCGAGCCGGCCGGCAAGCGCTCCGGCTGCAACACCCAAGTGTATCGGCAGCGGGACATTTTGCGCCACCAGCCCCAAATCCGACGGCAGCGGGCAAATGCGGCACAATTTGCCCATGATTCCATTCCAGCCCGCGCCCTTTCCCACCTCGCGCCCGCGCCGCCTGCGCCGCGACGAGGCCACGCGCCGCCTCGTGCGCGAAAACACGCTGTCCGTCAACGACCTGATATACCCCGTATTTGTCATCGACGGCCAGAACCAGCGCCAGGACGTGGCGCCCATGCCCGGCGTGCAGCGCCTGTCCATGAACCTGCTGCTGCCGGTGGCCGAAGACTGCGTCCGGCTCGGCATCCCAGTCATGGCGCTGTTCCCCGCCATCGAGCCGCACCTGAAGGACGAGCAGGGATCCGAATCGATCAACCCCGACGGCCTGATTCCCCGCACGGTGCGCGCGCTCAAGAAGGAATTCCCGGACCTGGGCGTGCTGACCGACGTGGCGCTGGACCCGTACAGCAGCCACGGCCAGGACGGCCTGATTGACGAAACCGGCTACATCCTCAACGACGAGACCGTGGCACAGCTGGTCAAGCAGGCGCTGGCGCATGCAGCGGCCGGCGTGGACATCATTGCCCCCAGCGACATGATGGACGGCCGCGTCGGTGCCATCCGGCAGGCGCTGGACCGCCAGGGACACCCGCTGACGCGCATCATGGCGTACAGCGCCAAGTACGCCAGTGCCTTCTACGGCCCGTTCCGCGACGCCGTGGGCTCGGCAGCCAACCTGGGGAAGAGCAACAAGTTTGTCTACCAGATGGACCCGGCCAACGGCAACGAAGCGCTGCGCGAGGTGGCGCTGGACCTGCAGGAAGGCGCAGACATGGTCATGGTCAAGCCGGGCCTGCCGTATCTGGATATCCTGCGCCGCGTAAAGGACGCGTTTGGCGTGCCCACCTTTGCCTACCAGGTCAGCGGCGAATACGCCATGCTCAAGGCGGCAGCGCAAAACGGCTGGCTGGACCACGACCAGGTCATGATGGAGAGCCTCCTGGGCTTCAAACGGGCAGGCGCCGATGGCGTGCTCACCTACTTTGCCCCGGCGGCCGCGCGCCTGCTGCGGGACGCAACGCCGGGCGCTGCCTGACCCATGACGCGGCCCGGGTACTTGCGCGGCTCCCAGCCAGGCTGCGCCAGGGCGGGGTTCATCGACCAGCAGACCGGACCAGCCCGGCACCGCACCGCCGTGCCACCCACGCCATGAAACGCGACCCGCGCCTGGTCGGCCTCTCGCGCGAGCACCATCATGCACTGACACTGTCGGTGCGACTCAGGAAAGCCGCGCAGGATGGGACCGCCGACGCGCTGGTTGCCGCGGCCCGTGACCTGGTGCGCACCTTCTACATCGACCTGGCGCCGCATTTCCAGGTCGAGGAAGAGCTGCTGCTGCCCGCGCTGGAGGCACAGGGCGCCACAGGCCGCGGACTGGCCGCACGCGCACGCGAGGACCATGCTTGGCTGCGCCGGGGCGCCGCGCTTGCAGCCGCCGGCCAGACGCGGCACCTGGCCGCATACGCCGAGCGCATGGCTGCGCACGTGCGCTTTGAGGAACGCGAACTCTTTGAACATGCGCAAGCCACGCTGGACGACGCCGTACTGCAGCAGATCGGCCAGGCACGGCCTGCCTGAGCGCGGGACAACCACAGATCCCGTCCCGCCGCGGCAGCATACTCACCGGCACCACTGCGCCTTGCGGCTTGAGGTACATTAGCGATGAGCCGCAGCAGGGCACCGCCTCCCGGCGCCGCATCGCCAGCCCGCAACAGCAGTGCAGCTGCTGCGTTGCGCCCCGAGCGCGGTTCGTGCGCCTCTCGTTCCCTACCGCATGAAAGGCATGCATCAAGACAATGACACAAGCAACCCGTGAAGCCGATTACTTTGCCACCCGATATGGCCTCACGGCCACGCACAGCGAGGTGCTGGACGCGAGCA
>JALOAS010000003.1 GCA_023228705.1 Ottowia sp.
CGGCGCGCTACGATGCGCAGGGCGCCGACGAGCTGGCGTTCCTGGACATCACGGCAACCAGCGACGACCGCGACCTGCTGCTGCCGGCCATAGAAGCGGTGGCCGCGCGCGTGTTCATCCCGCTCACCGTGGGCGGCGGCGTGCGTACGGTGGCCGACGTGCGCAGGCTGCTCAACGCCGGCGCCGACAAGGTCAGCTTCAACTCGGCCGCGCTGGCGCGGCCGCAGCTGATCGCCGAAGCCGCGGGCCGCTACGGCGCCCAGTGCATCGTCGTCGCCATCGACGCGCGCCGCCGCAGCGGCGCGGCGCTGGCCAGGCACGGCCCGGGCTGGGACGTGTACAGCCACGGCGGCCGCCGCGATACCGGGCGCGACGCCATAGGGTGGGCGCGGGAAATGGTTGCGGCCGGCGCCGGCGAGATCCTGCTCACCAGCATGGACCGCGACGGCACCGGCGCGGGCTACGACCTGGCGCTGACGCGCGCGGTGGGCGACGCCGTGCCCGTGCCCGTGATCGCCTCCGGTGGCGCGGGCACCCTGCTGCACCTGGCCGAAGGCCTGCTACAAGGCGGCGCAGACGCGGTGCTTGCAGCCAGCATTTCCCACTACGGCAGGTTCTCCATCGAGCAGGCCAAGGACCACCTGGCCGCCCGCGGCATCCCCGTCCGCAGGTGAAACCCGGCACGCATCGCCCGGCCACGCCATGGGCGCGTCCGGCATGCCCTGCGGTCAGCGCCTCGCTGCGGAGCCCGCGCGAGTCCCGTGTCGGGAAAATGCACGGCGGCGCTGCTGGCCTTATACTTTTTTCCCAGTGCCGAGTGCATGGGCGTCGTCCCGCGGCTGTACGGCCTGCGCCCGGCCCGGACTGGACGCACGGCGAGCCGGACAGGCGCCTGCGCGACACCATGAATCACAGACACCGCAACTGCCCCCGCCACCGCGAGCAACCTGGCGGGCACGTCAAGCCCATGCCAGGCAGCCACGTGGCGGCCCGCGTCAAGGCGGCGGTGCATGCCGTGCTCATGCAGGGGGCGCCGTGAGCAGTCAAGGTCCGACGCCGGCATCCGCGGCGGGCGGCGGGAACGGCGCCAGCCCGCCACACGACAGCATCCTCATCCTCGACTTCGGCTCGCAGCTGACGCAGCTCATTGCCCGGCGCGTGCGCGAAGCCCACGTGTACAGCGAGGTGCAGCCCGGCGACGTCGACGATGCGTGGCTGCGCCAGCATGCCGCGGGCGGTCGGCTCAGGGGCGTGATCCTGTCGGGCAGCCACGCCAGCGCCACCAGCGCGCAAACCCGGCCGGCGCCGCCAGCGGTGTTTGAACTGGGCGTTCCGGTGCTGGGCATCTGCTACGGCATGCAGACCATGGCGCGCCAGCTCGGCGGCCGGGTCCAGGCCGACCCGGGGCGCGAGTTCGGCCCTGCCGAGGTGCATGTTCACGGGGACACGGCGCTGCTTGCCGGAATCCGGGAATCCGGCCCGACGTCGGAACCCGACCTGCTGCAGGTCTGGATGAGCCACGGCGACCGCGTGACCGAGCTGCCGCCGGGGTTTGGCGTCATGGCCTCGACGCCCAGCTGCGCCATTGCCGGCATGGCCGACGAGGCGCGTCGCTTCTACGGCCTGCAGTTCCACCCGGAAGTCACGCACACGCGGCAGGGCCGCGCCATCCTGGAGCGCTTCGTGCTCGGCATCTGCGGCGCGCGCGCCGACTGGACGATGGCGCAGCATGTCGCCGACGCCGTGCGGGCCATTCGCCAGCGCGTCGGCAGCGAGCGCGTGCTGCTGGGGCTCTCCGGCGGCGTTGATTCCAGTGTTGCAGCGGCGCTCATTCACCGCGCCATCGGCGACCGGCTCACCTGCGTGCTGGTCGACCATGGCCTGCTGCGCCGCAACGAGGCGCGTGAGGTCATGGAAATGATCGCCGACCGGTTGCAGGTCAACGTCGTCCGCGTCGACGCCAGCGCGCAGTTCCTCGCCCGGCTCGAGGGCGTGTCCGACCCGGAGCAAAAGCGCAAGATCATCGGCCGCGAATTCGTCGCCGTCTTCAAGGCCGAAGCGGCCAGGCTCATCGAGCCCGGCGGCGGCCGGCCCGGCGTTCGCTTCCTGGCGCAGGGGACCATCTACCCCGACGTCATCGAGTCCGGCGCCGCCGGCGGGAAGGCCGCCACCATCAAGAGCCACCACAATGTCGGCGGCTTGCCCGCGCAGCTCGGCCTCGAGCTGCTGGAGCCGCTGCGCAACCTGTTCAAGGACGAAGTGCGCGCGCTGGGCATGGTGCTGGGTCTGCCGCCGGACATGGTCCACCGCCACCCGTTCCCCGGCCCCGGCCTGGGCGTGCGCATCCTCGGCGAAGTGAGGAAGGAATACGCCGACATGCTGCGCCAGGCCGACGCGATCTTCATCGAGGAGTTGCGCACGGCCCGCGACCCCGCCTCGGGCAAGAGCTGGTACGACCTCACCAGCCAGGCCTTCGTCGTCTTCCAGCCCGTGAAGAGCGTCGGCGTCATGGGCGACGGTCGCACCTGGGAGTACGTCGTTGCGTTGCGCGCCGTGCAAACCACCGACTTCATGACCGCCGACTGGGCCGAATTGCCGTACGCACTGCTGCGCAGGGTCAGCACGCGAATCATCAACGAAGTGCGCGGCATCAACCGCGTCACCTACGACGTCTCGTCCAAGCCGCCGGCAACCATAGAGTGGGAGTGAGCCATGCCGCAGCAGGCTGTCGTTGATGGCTGGTCACGCAATGGAATGGCCCTGATTTCGCGGGCGATTTCACCTTGCGGACAAGGGAGTCCGACCATGGAAAGAACAGGAGCGCCATGCGCGGCAGAATGTTGCCGGCAGATCGTGGGGCTGGTGCGCACCATGTGCCGCAGGGCGTCGATGTCTGGTGGGACACCAGCGGGCACAACAACCTTGAAAAGGGCCTGCTGAACCTGGGCGCGCGCGTGCTGGTCATGTCCGGCCTGCAGGGCTCGGCGCCCGTGCTGCCGGTGGGCGCGCTGTACACGCGCGACGTCACGCTGCACGGCTTTGCCATCAGCAACGCCAGCGTGGCGGACCTGGCCCGCGCCGCGCAGGCCATCAACCGCCTGCTCGCCAGCGGCCGGCTGCGGGCGCGCATAGGCGCAACCTACGCGCTGGCGGACGCGGCCAGGGCACAGCAAGCCATGGCCAGCGGTTCCGTCCGCGGTCGCATCGTCGTGACCACGTGACGCGCCGCGCGCCCGCTCAACGGCGCCGCAACCGCCCGACGACGCCATCCGGAAAGTAGTACACCGACAGCACGAAGAGCAGCCCCAGCCACAGCAGCCAGCGGTCCGGCGAGAACAGCGCCGGCAGCAGCGGCAGTGCAGCCGTGGCGTCGCCGGCCAGCCGCAGCAGGTCCTGCAGGTAGCTTTGCGCCACCAGCAGCAGCACGGCGCCGATCAGGGCGCCATAGATGGTTCCCATGCCACCGATGACGACGATGAGCAGCACGTCGATCATGATTTCAAAGCTGAGCGACGTATCCGGCCCGTTGTATCGCACCCAGACCGCGAGCAAGCAACCGGCCAGCGTGGCAACCAGCGCCGACAGCACGTTGGACCAGATGCGGTACGCCGTGACCTTGTAGCCCATGGCCTCCGCCCGGAACGCGTTTTCGCGGATGGCCTGCAGGACGCGGCCAAACGGCGAGTTGACCATGCGCAGCAGGAGCAGCACCAGGGCAATGCCCAGGGCAAGCAGCAGGTAATACGTGATGATCTTGCCGTCTATGAAGACGCCCAGGATGTCCCGGTCAAAGGGCTCGAAGCTGGGCGAGAGCAGCGCGGGCAGCCGGAACGTGAGCCCGTCCTCGCCGCCCGTGATCGCCGAGAGCTGCGAGGCCAGCGTCTGGAACGCCGCGGCCACGGCCAGCGTGATCATGGCAAAGAAGATGGCCTGCACGCGCAGCGAGAACAGGCCGATCAGCAGCGACAGCACCAGCGCCAGCGCCAGTGCGGCCAGCGTGCCCACCAGCAGCGCGGTCCAGCCCGCACCCAGGTGCACCGACGCTATGGCAATGCCGTAGGCGCCTATGCCAAAGAACATGGTGTGCGCAAAGCTGACGATGCCGGTGTAGCCGAGCAGCAGGTCAAACGAGGCAACCAGTACCGTGAAGATGATGATCTTGGCCGCCACGTCCAGCGCGCGCACGCTGGGGAACAGCCAGGGCGCCAGCACCAGCGCCACGACAATGGCGGCCAGCAACACGGCAAGGATGCGGCTGCGCGGCAGGTCGTAGGAAAGCGTGCGGGCAAGCATGGGCGTGTGGTCTACTTCGGGGTCGATGCGCGGCATGCATCAGGCTTGGCGGGTGCGGCCAGGCGCTGGACGTGGCGGGTCGCCATGGTGGTCAGCAGGGCGTTCGGCCTCATCGGTTCGTGATCCGGTACAGGCCCCAGGGGCGCCAGAGCAGGACGATTGCCATGAGCGCAATGTTTGAAAACAGCGCGGCCTTGGGCGCCAGATAGCCCACGTAGTTGGCCACCAGCCCCACGAGCAGGGCGCCTATGAGTGCACCGGTGGTGCTGCCCAGGCCGCCAATGATGATGACGATGAAGATGAGAATGAGCACTTCGCCGCCCATTTGCGGAATCACGTTCTGCTCGTACAGGCCCCACATGACGCCGCCGAGCCCGGCCAGCGCGCAGCCGGCCACGAAGACGCCGACAAAGAGACGGCGGATGCGGTAGCCCAGCGACTCGACCATCTCGCGGTTTTGCACCCCGGCGCGGATGAGCAGGCCGATCTTGGTGCGCGACAGCACCCAGGCCAGCGCCAGGAAGACGACCAGGCCCACCACCATGGCCACGACGCGGTAGCGCGTGATGACCGCGTCGCCGATGAACCAGGCGCCGCGCATGCCAGCGGGCAGCGGCAGCGGGATCTGCTGGGGTCCCCAGATGACCTTGATCAGCTCTTCACCGATGATCATGCCGCCCATGGTCGTGAGGATCTGCTTGAGGTGCTGGCCGTAGACCGGACGCACGATGAGACGTTCGAACACGATGCCCGCCGCAGCCGCTGCAGCCATGGCCGCGAGCATGGCGGGCAGGACGGCCAGCATGTTGCGCCACAGGCTGCTGGACGCGGTGTAGTCACCCATGGCCCCGAGCACGCTGGTGGCGACAAAGGCGCCCAGCGCAATGAAGACGCCGTGGCCAAAATTGAGCACGTCCATGAGGCCGAACACCAGCGTCAGCCCCGAGGCGATGATGAAGATGATCATGCCCATGGCCAGCCCGGCCGCCGTCAGCGTGAGCCAGGTCGAGCCCGTGCCCACCAGCGGCAGCGCCAGCAGCGCCAGCACGGGAACCAGAAGCAGGGGTGCGTAGTCGAGGTCTTGGTTCATGGGGTATGCGTTGCCGGGGCAGCCCTCACAGCGCCAGCCCGAGCAGGGCCTGCTGCCGGTCCGGGTCGGCGGCGAGCTCGTCCATGGTTCCGGCGTAGACGATCTGGCCCTGGTCCATGACGGCCACGTTGCGGCCCAGCCGCTGCGCAAACGCAACGTTTTGCTCGACCAGCAGGATGGTGACGCCGCTGTGCTTGAGCTGCTCAAACGCGGCGATCATGTTGTTGATGATGGCCGGCGCCAGGCCCTTGGATGGCTCGTCGACAATGAGCAGCTCGCGCGGCTCGACGATGGCGCGGCTGACCGCCAGCATCTGCTTTTGACCGCCCGAGAGCTTGCCCGCGGGGTGGTTCCAGAATTTCTCGATCGCCGGGAAAAGTTCGAAAATCCAGTGCAGCCGCTGCGGGTCCATCTGCGCCTGCGTGCGCGCGCCACGTGCGGCCAGCAGCATGTTTTCCGCCACCGTCAGGTCGGAGAAGACGCCCATGTTTTCCGGCACGTACGCGATTCCGCTTGCAGCAATGTCCGGCGTGCTCAGGCCGGTGATGTCGCGCCCGCCCAGCCGTATGGTCCCGGCGCTGGCCTGCCACAGCCCCATGATGGTGCGCAGCGTCGTCGTCTTGCCGGCGCCGTTGCGCCCCAGCAGCAGCGTCAGCTCGCCCCGCGGCACCTGAAGGCCCACGCCGTGCAGGATGTGGTAGGCGCCGATGTGCGTGTGGACCCCTTCCAGCGTGAGCAGCGCGTCGCTCATTGCACGTCCCCGCGGCCGCTGGAAGCAGCCCCTGCTCCCTCCCCCCGCGGGGGGAGGGTTGGGGAGGGGGGCCCGTTATTGCTGCCGCAGGCTTCCTCGGGCGTCAGCCCGAGGTAAGCCTGCTGCACCACGGGCGAGGCGATCACCTCGTCGGGGTCGCCATCCGCAACCAGCCTGCCATCGGTCAGCACGATGATGCGGTCGGCCAGCTCGCCCACCACGTCCATCTTGTGTTCGACCAGCAGGATGGTCTTGGTCTTGTCCTGCTTGAGGCGGCGGATGAGATCGAGGATGACGGGCGTCTCGTCGCGGCTCATCCCCGCAGTGGGTTCGTCAAACATGTAGATGCTGGGCTTGAGCGCCATCAGCAGCGCCACTTCCAGCTTGCGCTGGTCACCGTGCGGCAGGGTGGCCACCACGACGTCGGCCTGCGCCAGCAGCGCGACGTCGCGCAACAGGTCTTCGGCCTCGCTGATCCAGTCCTTGTGGTCGCTCCACACGCTCCACAGCCTGAGCCCGCGGGCGCTGCTTTCGCGTGCCTGCACCGCCAGGCGCACGTTTTCCAGCACCGACAGGTTGGGGAACAGGTTGGTGAGCTGGAAGGCGCGGCCCAGGCCGATGCGCGCACGGGTCGAAGCCGGCAGCCGCGTCAGCTCGCGGCCGTCCAGGTGCACCGAACCGGCCGACGGCCTGAGCTGGCCGGAAATGAGGTTGAAGTACGTGGTCTTGCCCGCGCCGTTGGGCCCGACGATGGCGGTCAGCGTGCCGGGTTCAAAGCGGCAGCTCACCGCGTTGACGGCAACATGGCCGCCAAAGCGTATGGTCAGTTCCCGTGTTTCGAGCATTCCTGTCGGCAGGTGGGCAATGAACGGGCCGCTGCGCAGTGATCATGCGCTGCTCAGCAGCCCGGCCGCTGGCCGCGGCCGGTCGGGCAGGATGTGTTCAGCGTCCGTTCTGGATGGGGATGTCCATCTCGTCGGGCGTGATCTCGTGCACCAGCTCGGGGATGCCCCAGGCAACGTCCGGGTCCACCTTGATCTTGAAGTGGTACATGCTCTGCATGGCCTGGTGGTCCTGCTCGCGGAACGTCATCTTGCCCTTGGGCGTGTCAAAGCTCATGCCTTCCATGGTCTTGATGAGCTTGCGCGTGTCGGTGTCACCTTCGGTCTTCTTGAGCGCGGTGACGATGGCGCTGGCTGCGGCAAAGCCGCCTGCGGTGAAAAAGTCCGGTGGCGTGCCATATTCCTTCTGGTGCTGCTCGACCATGTAGTCGTTCATGGGGTTCTTGGGAATTTCGTAGTAATAGTACGTCGCCCCTTCCATGCCCGGGAAGTTCTTGTAAGCAGCCATGGCCGGCAGGATGTTGCCGCCGGTGGCAATCTCTATGTTGTAGCGGTCCAGTCCCAGGTCGGCAATCTTGAACGGGTTGCCGGCGCCAGCCCAGATGATGAAGATGACCTTGCGACCCGGCTCGTCCTTGAGCGCGTCGATCAGCCGCTGCGCGCCGGCCGTGAAGTCCGTGGTGTCCGCAGGCAGGTATTCCTCGTGTACCACCTTGGCTTTCTTGATGGCGCTCTTGAATGCGGAGACGCCGTCGCGGCCAAAGGCATAGTCCTGCGCCAGCGTGGCGATGGACGTGTTGTCGCCATCCAGCGCCACGGCGTTGCTGATCGCATCCTGGCTGGAGTTGCGGCCGGTGCGGAAGATGTACCGGTTCCACTTGTCGCCCGTGATGGAATCGGCCACGGCCGGCTCCACCAGCAGGATCTTCTTGTACTCTTCGGCCACCGGCAGCATGGCCAGCGCCACGCCCGACGAGGTGGGACCGATGGCCAGGTCGACCTTGTCGTCGGCGTACGCCGACGCCAGCAGGCTGCGGCCCAGGTCGGGCTTGCCCTGGTCGTCCTTCTCGATGACGACGATCTTCTTGCCAGCCACCTCCATGCTGCCATCGGTGGCGTAGTTCAGACCCATCATGAGTCCCGTCTGCGTTTGCTTGGCGTAGGCCTCGAGCGGACCGCTCTTGCTGTGGATGTGCGCGATCTTGATCTGGTCTGCGGCCAGCGCCGGCGTGGAAACCAGCGCCGCCACGGCGGCCAGGGTGACGAAAAGGCGTCGTTGCATCTTGGACCTCCTTGATTGGACTGGACACACTGTACAACAAACACAACGTTAAGCAAATTTTCGCTTCTTGCCGCGGGATGGCCGGCGCTCGCTGCCGCACACATCCGCGCACGCCGCATGCGCGATCCCACGGGCTGCGTATGGGGTGATCCGGCGTTGTGATGCAAACCACCCGCCGGGCGGCGCCACCAGGAACAAGGAGCGTGAAAATGGTCGGCGACTACGCACAACTAACTCGTTGCCGGTATCAACGCCGATACGGCCAAGATGCGCGCAGACATCCCCGACGTGATGCGTGCGGTTGGCACCATGACGCAGGCCGCCTGGAGAGGCCATTCCTGCGTGCCGCGCTGGCTTGGCCAGAATGCCTGGCCGCCGCGCGCGACGAGCGGTGGTTCCGGGGGGTCAGCCGCCCCGCTTTATTGCGGCAGGCTGTCGCGCAGCCGCTGCTGCACGCGGGCCACGATGCGGTCGCAACGCTCACCGGCAAACGAGAACGCATCGGCGTGGCTGATATCCAGTTGCCGCGCCAGCGCGGTGCGGAGCATGCGGCGGGCCCGCATGTAGCGCACGCGGACGGTCACCGCCGTGATTCCCAGCGCCTTGGCCGCGTCCCTGGCGGACATCTGGTCCACGCCGCACAGCATGAACGCAGTGCGGTAGATTTCTGGCAGTGCGTCTATCTGTGCCTCCAGCGCGCCACGCAGTTCGCTGACCTGGAGCTGGGAATCGGGCTGCAGGGTCTGCGGTGCGCTGGGCGGGATGGCTGGCATGTCGTCGTCTGGTAGCGTGTGGTCAGTCGATTCGATGACGGCAGCGCGGGTTTTGTTACGGCGCCGCTGCATCAGCGCTTCATTGATGGCGATCCGGGTCAGCCAGGTGGCGGGCTTGGCGTCGCCACGGAAATTCTCGAAGTGACGGTAGGCTTTCCACCAGGCTTCCTGCACGGCCTCTTCGGCGTCTGCGTCGTTCAGCAGGATGCTGCGCGCCGCGCGGTACAGCTTCTGGTTGTGCCGGCGCATGAGCACCTCGAATGCCTGGCCGTCGCCCCGGGTGGTGCGGCGGATCAGTTCGACATCGTCCACGTCCTGCGCGCTTGCCGGCGGGTCGCCGGCGTGGCGGGGCCGCTCCGGCGCGGCCGGCAGGGTAGTGGTTCCCAGGCTGGGTGCTTGCAAAGACATGACTAGACTCCTCGTGCTCCGCGTACGGGCCTGCCGGTCTGTAGTCACCCGGCACGTCATTTTTATTATGCATTCAACGCCGTTGCCCTGCTGGCGACCCGGCAATCACTGGCAGGGCTGCGTCGCCGGGCCACAAAAAAGCCGGGCAGTCCCCGGCTTTTTGTGGCTCGGCGCATCGCGGCAAGCCACGTCTACTGGATGAGGCGACCGGGCGCGGCGATCACGCGTATTCGGCCAGCGCCCGGCGCATCTTCTTCATGGCCGCCGCCTCGATCTGGCGGATGCGCTCGGCGCTGACGCCGTATTCACCTCCCAGTTCGTGCAGCGTCATGCCGCCGGAGCCGTCGTCGCGGACGTTGAGCCAGCGTTCGGTGACGATGCGGCGGCTGCGCTCGTCCAGCGTCTCCAGCGCATTGGCGACGCCTTCGGTGGCCAGCATGTTGCGCTGTGCGGACTCGATCATGGCCGTGGGCTCGTCGCTGTCCCTGGACAGCCAGGAGATGGGGCCAAAGGTGTGGTCGTCGTCTCCTGCCACGGGCGTGGGGTCGAGCAGGATGTCGCCGCCCGAGAGACGCTTTTCCATCTCGCGCACTTCAGCGGGCTTGACGCTGAGCTGCTCTGCGACCGACTCGACCTGCTCGGCGGTCAGCGTCTGCGATACGGCTTCACCGCTTTCGGCGTCTTCAGCACGCAGGTCCTGCTTCATGGAGCGCAGGTTGAAGAACAGCTTGCGCTGCGCCTTGGTGGTGGCAACCTTGACCAGGCGCCAGTTGCGCAGGATGTATTCGTGGATTTCGGCCTTGATCCAGTGCATGGCATAGCTGACCAGGCGCACGCCCCTGTCCGGGTCAAAACGCTTGACGGCCTTCATGAGGCCGATGTTGCCTTCCTGGATCAGGTCGCCGTGCGGCAGGCCGTAGCCCAGGTACTGGCGCGAGATGGCGACCACCAGGCGCAGGTGCGACAGCACCAGGCGGCCGGCGGAATCGAGGTTGTCGTCGTCACGCAGCTCGCGCGCGTACCGCTGCTCTTCTTCCAGAGTCAGCATGGGCAGCTGGTTGACCGCGGTAATGTAGGCATCCAGGTTGCCCATCGGTGGAACAACAGCCCACGGGTTGGCCAGGGCCACCGCAGTTGTCGAGCTGTTTTTTTCCGTTGAAGCCATTGTGTTGGATCCTCTTTTCATGGTATGGATTTTAGCACCCTGTTGGATGGAGTGCCAAGCCAAAAGTTCCTTTGGCCGGGACTGTTTCCGCAAATTGGCCCAATCGGCGGGCGACTCCTGCTGGGCATCCGGGTGATTGGAGTCCGGAGCCGACTCCCGGACGAGGCGGGGCAGGGTGCTGCGGGACGAGGTAAGGGAGCTGAACGGGCGGCCTTGCCGCGCGCGCCTTGCGCGGCGCCCGCCACCCCTGGGGAGGCGGGCGCGCGATGCGTGAGCACGCCATGCCTGGATCTGCGTCCCGCGCTGCAGGGGCAGGGCCGCTCGTCTCTACCTTACCACGTCCACGTCCAGCCCCTCGCTGCGCAGGCGCGCAAGCAGCTCGCTGACGTGGTCGTGGCCACGGGTCTGCAGGGTCATCTCTATCTCCACGTTTCGGGCCGCCAGCAGGGTAAATGCCCGCTGGTGATGCACGCTGTCGACGTTGGCGCCGCATTCGGCGACCAGCGCCGTGATCCGCGCCAATGAGCCGGGGACGTCGCGCGTTTTCACGAGGATGCGCGTGAGCCGGCCCGAGCGCGCCATGCCGCGTTCGATGATGGACGCCAGCAGCATGGGGTCGATGTTGCCGCCGGACAGCACCATGCCGACCTTCTTGCCGGCAAAAAGTTCCTTGCGCGTCAGCACCGCGGCCAGCGCGGCCGCGCCGGCGCCTTCGACCAGGGTCTTCTCGATCTCCAGGAACAGAACGATGGCCTGCTCGACGTCGCCCTCGTCGACCAGCAGCCAGTCATCGACGCGCTTGCGCACGACTTCGGCGCACAGCTTGCCCGGCGCGCCGACGGCAATGCCCTCGGCAATGCTGCTCACGCCCTGCTGCAAGTGGGTCCCGGTCATGAGGTTGACCATGGCCGGAAAGCGGCGCGTCTGCACGCCCACCATCCTGATGTCCGGCCGCATCGCCTTGGCAGCTGTGGCGATGCCGGCCATGAGTCCGCCGCCACCCACTGGCACCACCAGCACGTCCAGGTCCGGCACGGCCTGCAGCATCTCCAGGCCTATGGTGCCCTGGCCGGCCATGATGGCCAGGTCATCGTAGGGATGGACAAAGACCAGGTCGTGCCGGGTGGCCAGTTCCTGCGCATGCGCGTGCGCGGCTTCCAGCGTGTCGCCGTGCAGGATGACGCGGGCGCCGAAATTGCGCGTGCTGGCAACCTTCACCCCCGGCGTGAACGTGGGCATGACGATGGTGGTCGGAATGCCCAGCCGCTGCGCATGGTAGGCCACGCCCTGCGAATGGTTGCCCGCGCTCATGGCCACCACGCCGCGCCTGCGCTCGGCGTCGCTGAGCTGCGCCAGCTTGTTGTAGGCGCCGCGTTCCTTGAACGTGGCGGTGAACTGCAGGTTCTCGAACTTCAGGAAGATACGCGCCCCGGCCAGCTGCGACAGCGTGCGCGACTCGACGCAGGGGGTGGGCACGATCTGGCCGCGCAGGCGCTCGGCGGCGGCGTGGATGTCGGAAAGTTCTAGCATGTCATGCGGGGGCTTGGGCAACGGAGGAAGGGCGCCGGAACCCGCCAGCTCCTGCTTCAGGCCGCGGCGGACGGCAGGCCAAACAGCTGGTCAAACGCCCAGGTGAATACAAAGGTGTACATGAGAAAGAACAGGAGCAGGCCCAGGTCCAGCAGCAACGCCTGCCACAGGCTGACGCCCAGCATCCAGGCCATGAACGGCACCAGCAGGAAGGCAAGCCCGCCTTCGAAACCCAGCGCGTGAGCCACGCGCCGCGCCCCGCTGCGCCCGCGCACCGGCTGCCGGGCTTCCCAGCGCTCGAACAGCGCGTTGAAAATGTAATTCCAGGTCACGGCAATGGTCGAGCTGCCTATGGCCACGGCGCTTGCCGTTCCGGCGCCGCGGTCGGCTGCGATGAACGCCAGCATGACGATGAGGATGGCCAGGATCTCGTAGACTCCCACAAAGATGATACGTCGCCAGGGACCCTGCAGCGACAGCAAAAGTGCCTGCTCCTTGCGCATGGGCGCAACTATACCTTTGCCTTCCCCGTCCCGTGCCGACGGCGTGCAGCTGCGCGGCCGGCGCCGGCTGGTCCGTGGGCACCATAGAATTTTGCTTCCCGTCGGTACCACCGGCTTGACTTGGTGCCGGCCGCCTGCATGTTGCAGGTCCCGCGCTGCGTCGCGTCCCTTGTTCAGGTTTGAGCTCCATGGCCATGAAATTCCGCTTTCCCATAGTCATCATCGACGAGGACTACCAGGCTGACAACAGCTCGGGTCTCGGCATACGCGCGCTGGCACGGGCCATAGAAGAAGAGGGGTTTGAAATCATAGGGACGACCAGCTATGGCGACCTGGCGCAGTTTGCGCAGCAGCAAAGCCGGGCCAGCGCGTTCATCCTGTCCATAGACGACGAGGAAATCGGCGATGAGCCGGATCCCGGGCCGGCCGTGGCCGAGCTGCGCGACTTCATCCAGAAGGTGCGCAGCAAGAACGAAGAGGTGCCGATCTACCTGTACGGCGAAACCAAGACCAGCCGGCACCTGCCCAACGACGTGCTGCGCGAGCTGCACGGGTTCATCCACATGTTCGAGGACACGCCGGACTTCGTGGCGCGGCACATCATTCGCGAGGCCAAGAACTATCTGGAGGGCATAAAGCCGCCCTTTTTCAAGGCGCTGCTGGACTACGCCGCCGACGGCTCGTATTCCTGGCACTGCCCGGGCCACTCTGGCGGCGTCGCGTTCCTGAAGTCGCCGATCGGGCAGATGTACCACCAGTTCTACGGCGAGAACATGCTGCGCGCCGACGTCTGCAACTCGGTGGAGGAGCTGGGCCAGCTGCTGGACCACGACGGCGCGGTGGGGCAGAGCGAGCGCAATGCGGCGCGCATCTTCAATGCCGATCACTGTTTCTTCGTGACCAACGGCACCAGCACGTCCAACAAGATGGTCTGGCACCACGTGGTAGCGCCGGGCGACGTGGTGGTGGTCGACCGCAACTGCCACAAGAGCATCCTGCACGCCATCATCATGACCGGCGCCATCCCGGTGTTCCTGCGCCCCACGCGCAATCACTTTGGCATCATCGGGCCCATTCCCAAGAGCCAGTTCACGCGCGCGGCCATCCGCGCCAAGATCCGCGCCAACCCGCTGCTGCGGCACCTGGACGCGGACCAGGTGCAGCCGCGCATCCTGTCGCTGACGCAGTCCACGTACGACGGCGTCATATACAACACGGAGACGATCAAGAAGCAGCTTGACGGCTACGTCGGGTCGCTGCACTTTGACGAGGCGTGGATCCCGCACGCGGCCTGCCATCCGTTTTATGGCAGCTACCACGCCATGGGCAAGAATCGCGTGCGCCCCAAGGAAGCCGTGGTTTACGCCACCCAGTCCATCCACAAGCTGCTGGCCGGCATCAGCCAGGCGAGCCAGGTGCTGGTACAGGACTCGCAGCACGTCAAGCTGGACCGCTACCTGTTCAACGAGGCGTACCTGATGCACGCCTCGACCAGCCCGCAGTACAGCATCATCGCCAGCTGCGACGTGGCCGCGGCCATGATGGAGCCGCCCGGCGGCAGCACCATGGTGGCCGAGAGCCTGCTTGAGTCCATGGACTTCCGGCGCGCCATGCGCAAGGTGGAGCAGGACTATGGCGCCGACAGCTGGTGGTTCAAGGTCTGGGGCCCCGACGCCCTGGTTGAGGAGGACATAGGCGAGGCGGCCGACTGGGTCATCCAGGCGAGCCGGGCGCAGGCCAAGACCTGGCACGGCTTTGGCAAGGTGGCGGCCGGGTTCAACATGCTGGACCCCATCAAGGCGACGATTGTCACGCCGGGGCTCAACCTGGACGGCAAGTTCGACAAGACCGGCATCCCGGCCAGCATCGTCAGCAAGTATCTGGCCGAGCACGGGGTGGTGGTCGAGAAAACAGGCTTGTACAGCATCTTCATCATGTTTACCATCGGCATTACCAAGGGGCGATGGAACACCCTGGTGGCCGACCTGCAACAGTTCAAGGACGACTATGACCGAAACCAGCCGTTGTGGCGCGTCATGCCCGAGTTCTGCGCCGGGAACCGGCGCTACGAGGGCATGGGGCTGCGCGACCTGTGCCAGCAGGTGCACGAGCTGTACGCGCGCTATGACATTGCGCGCCTGACCACCGACATGTACCTGTCCGAGCTCAAGCCGCGCATGGTGCCTGCCGATGCGTATGCCTGCATTGCCCGCAAGCAGGTGGAGCGCGTGCCGGTTGACGAACTGGAGGGGCGCGTGGCGACCAGCCTCATCACGCCATACCCGCCCGGCATTCCGCTGCTGATCCCCGGCGAGGCATTCAACCGGAAGATCGTGGATTACCTCAAGTTTGCACGCGAGTTCTCAAGCGTCTGCCCCGGCTTTGAAACCGACATCCACGGCTTGGTAGAGTGGGAGGACGACGATGGGCAAAAGCGGTATTTTGCCGACTGCGTGGCCGAGCAAGCCCTTTCCTGACGAGGAGCCGCCTGTTGAATCCAGGAAGAGACAAAAGGAGAGTTCATGTTTTCTGAATACAGCGACCTCATCGCCCGACTGAAGGTCGAGGGCACGCACCACCGCGCCTTGCACCTGATCGCCCGGCACGAGGAGCTGGACCAGCAAATCGCCGGCATGGAAGGGCGCAACGCCAGCATTTCGCATGCGGAGATCGGCGCGCTGAAAAAGGAGAAGCTGCGCGTCAAGGACGAGTTGTACGCGCTGCTGCGCGAGCTGGCCAACGCCTGAACTGCCTTGACCTCATGCCCCACGCCGGACCAGCGGCCGGCGCGGCTGCCCCGGCAGCAAGCCTGTTCCTTGTGGGGCTGGATGCGTCTGCCGACGCCTGCAGGCGCGGGGCGGTATTCAGTCGACCATATCGGCAGACAGCCCGGCAGTCTGGCTGAAACCGGCATCCACGTAAGTGATCTCGGCCGTCACGCCGGCAGCAAGATCGGAGAGCAGGAACGCGGCCACGTTGCCCACGTCGTCTATGGTCACGTTGCGCCGCAGCGGCGCCGCCTGCGCCACGTAGCCCAGCAACTTGCCAAAGTCCCTGATGCCGCTGGCGGCCAGCGTCCGGATGGGGCCGGCGCTGATGGCGTTGACGCGGATGCCGCGGCTGCCCAGCGCCTCGGCCAGGTAGCGCACGCTGGCTTCCAGCGACGCCTTGGCCAGTCCCATGGTGTTGTAGTTGGGGATGCTGCGCAGCGCGCCCAGGTAGGTCATGGTCAGCAGCGCCGCGCGGTCGCTGAGGTGGGGCAGCGCCGCCTTGGCCATGGCGGCAAAGCTGTACGCGCTGATGTCGTGCGCAATGCGATAATTTTCCCGGCTCAGGCCGTCAAGGAAATTGCCGGCGATGGCTTCGCGCGGCGCAAAGCCGATGGCGTGCACGAATCCGTCAAACTGCGGCCAGGCCTGGGCCAGGTCGCGGAACATGGCGTCTATCTGCTCGTCGCTGCCCACGTCGCAGTCAAAGAGCAGGTCCGAGTCAAAATCCGCAGCCAGGCCGGCGATGCGGTCCCGGAAGCGCTCGCCCACGTAGCTGAACGCAAGCTCGGCACCCTGCGCATGGCAGGCCCGGGCAATACCATAGGCGATTGAGCGATTGGACAGGACGCCGCTGATGAGCAGCTTCTTGCCTGCCAGAAATCCAGTTTTGTCTGTCATGCATTTTTCTCCCGGTGGATCCTTCGCGAGGCATTGTCGCACGTGCATTTGGCTGCTCATGGCGGCGCTTCTGGCGCTGGCGACGCCGGCGGCCTGGGCGGCGCACGGCTACGTGCTGTGGGGCGAGCTCAAGTACCCGGCCGGATTCGAGCACTTTGACTACGTCAACGCCGATGCGCCCAAGGGCGGGGAGATCCGGCTGGTTGGCAACTCGCGGGCGTCTGCATTTGACAAGTTCAATCCGTTCACCATGAAGGGCAGCGCACCCACGTACCTGACGGACCTGATGTTTGACACGCTGCTGACCGGCTCGCTGGACGAGCTGGGCAGCGGCTACGGGTTGCTGGCCGAAGACGTGCAGGTGGCTGCCGACGGCCTCTCGGCCACGTTCACGATCCGCCCGCAAGCGCGGTTCCACAATGGCGACCCGGTGCGCGCGGAAGACGTCAAGTACACGTTTGACACGCTGGTGGGCCCGTACGTCATTCCCGGCTACCGGACCATCCTCATCGACGTGGAAGGCGTTGACGTGCTGGCCGAGCGCAGCGTGCGGTTCCGCTTCGTGCAACCCAACCGCGAGCTTCCGCTGGTGGTGGGCGGCCTGCCCATCTTCAGCCACAAGTGGGGCGAGGGCAAGCCCTTTGACGAGGTGGTCACCGACGTGCCCATCGGTTCGGGCCCGTACCGGATCGACACGGTCAAGTTTGGCAAGGACATCACCTTTGTGCGCGATCCCGACTACTGGGCGCGCGACCTCAACGTCAAGCGCGGGGTCAACAACTTTGACCGCGTCCAGATCAAGATCTACCGGGACAATACGGCGCGGCTGGAGGCGCTCAAGGCCGGCGAGTTTGACCTCATGGCGTTTTATTCGGCCGGCGACTGGGCGCGGCGCGTCGACGGCCGCAAGTTCCGCACCGGCGAGCTGGTCAAGGGTGAGTTCCCGCACAAGCTGCCCACCGGATTCCAGAGCTACGTGCTCAATACGCGGCGGCCCTTCCTGCAGGACCGGCGCGTGCGCGAAGCACTGGGGCTGGCCATCGATTTCCAGTGGATGAACCGGCAGATGTTCTACAACGCGTACCGGCGCGTGCGCGGCATCTTTGGCAACACGCCCTGCGAGTCCCACGGCCGTCCCGGCCCGCGCGAGCTGGCGCTGATGGAGCCGCTGCGCCAGTGGATCCCGCCGGAGGCGTTTGGTCCTGCGTTTGAGCCGCCCCGCACGGACCGGCCGGCCGATCCGGCCGTGGGCGGCCTGCGCGAGAACCTACGCAAGGCGCGTGACCTGCTGGAGGAAGCCGGCTGGACGGTGCGGGACGGCGCGCTGAAGAACGCCGCCGGGCAGCCGCTGGTGCTCGAGTACCTGGACAGCAGCGAGGGCGGCGTGCGCGTGGTCAGCGCCTGGATGCGCAACCTGGACAAGCTTGGCATCACGCTCAGATACCACGCCGTTGACTTTGCGCTGTACCAGCAGCGCCTGCAAACGTTTGACTTTGACGTGACGACCATTGCCTTCCCGGGCACGCCCAACCCCGGGCAGGAGTACGCGGACCTGTTTGGCAGCGAGGCCGCGGACACCGACGATTCAAGCAACCTGGCTGGCGTCAAGAACCCGGCAGTCGACACGCTGATTGCCGACATGGTCAGCGCCAAGACCGAGCCCGAGTACCGCGCGGCCTGCCGTGCGCTGGAGCGCGTCATTGCCTGGGGCTACTACATGTTGCCGCAGTGGTACAACCCGGTGCACCGGCTGGCGTACAACGCGTGGCGGCTGCGCAAGCCGCAGACGGTGCCGCCTTATTTCCAGGGCGAGAGCTGGGCCATGGAAACCTGGTGGGCCAGCGCCAGCCAGCGCTGAGTCGCGCGGCAGGGCGGTCCCGCAAGTGCCACAACACGTCAAGCCCGGACTGCGGATGCGCGCGCGACGGACGCCAGACGCGGCCCATCCTGTTGCCCCGAGAGCCGGCCATCGGGGTGGTACGATCAATCCTCCTGATGCCAAGGGCGTGAAGGCGCAGCTGGGAACCTGGATGCCAGCCAGCATGGCGCCCATCCGGCGGCGCGGCCCTGCCACCATGAAAAAACCGCCGGCATTCCAGTTTCTCAGGATCCAGCTCCAGCGCCTGCACCACGCCGTGCATGGGCGCCTGTGGTTTCCGCACGTGCCGCTGGCGCTGCTGCTTGGCGCGGGCGGCGTGGGATTGCTGCACGCCGAGCTGGGCAGCACCTGGCAGCCGTTGCTGCGCAGCCTGCTCAGCGGTCACGCCGACCTGGATCCGGCGCTGCTTCCGCCGCTGCTGATCGGGCTGGCCACCGTGGTCATGGCGCTGGGCCTGCTGTTCCGCTCGCGACTGGCCTGGGTCATGGCCTTGCTGCTCGCTGCCACGGCGGCAGTCAGCATGCTGTTCGGGACGCACCGCAGCGGTCATGCGCTGCTGGTTTATTTCGTGCTCATGCTGGTGCTGCTGCTCATGGCGTGGCGGCAGTTCGACCACGCCTCCATTGCCGCCAGCACGCTGTTTGCGCTGACCTCGGTCGTCATGCTGCTGCTGTACGCAACGTTTGGCATCTACTACCTCGGGCCGGAATTCACCCCGCCCGTGGCCGACCTGGTCACTGCCTTCTATCTTGCGATCGTCACCATGACAACGGTCGGCTATGGCGACATCTCGCCCGTCACGGCCGAATCCCGGCTGTTCACCGTCTCGGTCATCATCCTGGGCGTGGCCGTGTTTGCCACGGCGCTGACCGCCGTGATTGCGCCCATGGTCAGCCACAGCCTGCAACGCATCGTCAGCCGCGAGGGAAAGCGCATGAAACGTGAAAATCACTTTGTCGTCATCGGCAACTCGCCGCTGGCGGTCAACACCTGCCGCGAGCTGGCACGGCGCGGCCAGCCGGTGACGCGCGTGCTGAGGCAGTTGCCCGAGGACAGCGCGGAACCGCGTTTTGATGCCGTTGCCGGCGACCCGGGCAATGTCGACGTGCTGCGCCAGGCCGGCGCCGACAAGGCCATCGCGGTGCTTGCCATGCTGGACGACGACTCGGAAAATGCCTTTGCCATCCTGGCCGCGCGCGAGCTGGGCGGCGGTGCGCGCACGGTTGCCGCGGTCAATGATTCGCAGCACCTGGGCCGCATCAAGCTGGTGCAGCCGGACGTGATCATTGCACCGCAGATTCTCGGGGGCGAGCTGGCGGCCATGCTCCTGTGCGGCGAGGATGTGTCGTCCGAATACGTCATGCAGCGCGTGTTCCAGACCATTGCCGAGCCGGGCGATGCTGCTGCATGATGTGGCGTTTTGATCTTTGACGGAGGTGAGTGGTTCATGCGTGACGCGATCTGGCAGACCCAATGGCTGGGCAATTCGCTGGCTGCCTGGCTCGCTGCCGCGGTCGGCGTGGCCGTTGCCTACGGCCTGATCCGGCTGCTCGTGCAACTGGCCGCGACGCGGTTGCTGGCGATTGCCGAGCACCGGCCGGGCCGCTACACCGCGGTTGCCGCGGCCGTGGTGCAGGCCACGCGCCACGGCCTGCTGCTGTTGCTGGCGCTGGCCGTCGCTGCCAGCTTCCTGCAACTGCCGGCCCGCGTCGACGCGCTGCTGCCCAGGCTGATTGCGCTGCTGGTGGGCTTGCAGGTGGCGTTCTGGCTGTCGCGGCTGGTCTCCGCCGCGCTCGACCCGGTGGCGCAACCGGGCGCGGGCGCACGCGCGCACAATGCGGTGATTTTCGGATTGCTGAGCTGGATGGGGCAGCTGGTGGTCTGGGTGGTGTTGTTGCTGGCCATCCTCAGCAACGCCGGCGTCAACGTCAACACGTTTGTCGCCAGCCTCGGCGTGGGTGGTATCGCGGTGGCCCTCGCGGCCCAGAACGTGCTGGGCGATTTGTTTGCATCGGTCAGCATAGGCCTGGACAAGCCGTTCGTGGTCGGCGACTACATTGCCTTTGATGGCAACAGCGGCACGGTGCAGCGCGTGGGCATCAAGAGCACGCGCATTGCCGCGCTGTCCGGCGAGGAGATCGCCGTATCCAACACGCAGCTGCTCGGCCAGCGCATCCACAACTACGCGCGCATGCGCGAGCGGCGCATTGCCTTTGGCTTTCGCGTCGCGACCGATACGCCCCGGGACAAGGTGGAGCGCATCGTTTCCGGCGTACGCGAGCTGCTGAGCAACGATGCGCGCGTGCGGCTGGACCGCGGCCACATGACCGGCTTTGGCGAATGGTCGCTGGACTTCGAGTTTGTCTATTACATGCTGGACCCGGGCTTTGCGGTGTACCGGGACACGCAGCAGGACATCAACCTGGGAATCATGGCGCTGCTTGAAGAATTGCAGGTGCCGCTGGCCATACCTGCGCGCGTCGTGCGCGAGGCCGCGGCCCCAGCGCCTGGCGCGCGGCCGGCCACGCCGCAGGCCAGCGCCTGAATCTTTGCCGCCCATGCTGGCCCGTGGCGGATGGCTGCGCCTGTCCGTCAGCTGCAGCCGCCTTCCGCATGTGGCGCCATTCTCGGCAGCGTGCCCGTGCGCGCTGGCGCCGGCGGTGCCTGATTTGCGGTGTTTTGCACGCAAGCCCTGTCTCGTCGCCGCGACGGGATTGGCCCGTACGCATGGGGCCGCCGCGTGGCTCGGGTCACCGCCCCGGTACACGACAGGCCGGCGTCCGCTCTGTGCGATGATGCGGCGTTGCTGCCTCCGGGGTCGCCGGTGGCGCCCAGGCGGCGTCGGTCACGCGCTGCTGCTGGAGCGGCCTGCGCAGCCGTAACACCCCAAAATCGCCCAACCCATGCTTGCCTACGCGCTGAAACGGATCCTGCTGATGGTGCCCACGCTGTTCGGCGTGCTGTTGCTGACCTTTGCCGTCATCCAGTTCGTGCCGGGCGGACCCGTGGAGCAGTACCTGGCCGAAGCCAAGGCCGGCGTGGGTGCCGCGGGCGGCCGGGGTGCGGTGGGCGGCGTCAGCAGCGACAGCGGCGGCCTCACGTACCGCGGCGCGCGCGGCGTGGATCCGGCGCGGCTGGAGCAGATCAAGGCACTCTACGGCTTTGACAAGTCGGCGCCGCAGCGCTTCGTGCAGATGATCGGCCAGTTTGCGCGCTTTGACCTGGGGCGCAGCTTCTTTCACAACAAGGATGTCTGGCAGCTGATCCAGGAGAAGCTGCCGGTGTCGATCAGCCTGGGCCTGTGGACCTTTGTCCTGAGCTACCTGATCAGCGTGCCGCTGGGCGTGGCCAAGGCCATGCGCGCGGGATCGCGCTTTGACCTGGTGACGACGCTGATCGTGCTCGTGGGCTACGCCATTCCCGGGTTCGTGCTGGGCGTGGCGCTGCTGGTCATCTTTGGCGGCCAGCTGCAGTGGTTCCCGCTGCGCGGACTGACGTCGCCCAATTTCAGCGAGCTGAGCCTGCTGGGCAAGGTGGTCGACTACCTGTGGCACATCACGCTGCCGGTGACGTCCATGGTGGCCGGCAGCTTTGCCGTGACCGCCATGCTGACCAAGAACTCGGTGCTGGAGGAAATCCGCAAGCAGTATGTTCTGACCGCGCGCGCCAAGGGCCTGAGCGAGCGCCAGGTGCTGTGGAAGCACGTGTTCCGCAACGCGCTGATCCCCATCATCACCGGGTTCCCGGCGGCGTTCATCGGCGCGTTCTTCACCGGGGCGTTGCTCATAGAGACGCTGTTTTCCCTGGACGGGCTGGGCCTGCTCAGCTACGAGAGCGTGATCCGGCGCGACTATCCCGTCGTGCTCGGGACGCTGTACCTGTTCACCCTGATCGGCCTCGTCACCAAGCTGATCAACGACCTGAGCTACGTCTGGGTCGATCCGCGCGTGAAGTTTGACTGATGGCAGCCACGGCTCCCGTTTCGCCAGTCGCAGACGCGCAGGTCGCGCCGCCCGCCCGCGGCCGGCCGGCCAACCCGTGGCGCCGCGCCTGGCAGCAGTTCCGGCGCAGCCGCCTGGGTTACTGGAGCCTGATCGTCTTCGTCGTGCTGTTCGTGCTCAGCCTGGGCGCCGAGGTGCTGTCCAACGACCGGCCGCTGGTTGTCCACTACAACGGGCAGACGTACTTCCCGCTGCTCAAGACCTACCCGGAAACCGTGTTTGGCGGCGACTTCGAGACCGAGACCGACTACCTGGACCCCTACATCCGGCACCAGTTCTCAATGGACGGCAACTGGGCGATCTACCCGCCCAATCCCTACGGAAGCCAGACGATCAACTACTTTGCCAGCGAGCCCAACCCCAGCGCGCCGGGACGCGAGAACCTGCTGGGCACCGACGACCGCGGGCGCGACCTGCTGGCGCAGCTGATTTACGGCTTTCGCATCAGCATCCTGTTCGCGCTGGCGCTGACGACCGTGGGCGTGCTGCTGGGCATCGTCACCGGCGCCATCCAGGGCTTTTTTGGCGGCAAGACGGACCTGGCGTTCCAGCGCTTCATCGAGGTCTGGAGCGCCATGCCCGAGCTGTACCTGCTGATCATCTTCAGTGCCATCCTCTCGCCCAGCCTCGGCCTGCTGCTGGCGCTGCTGAGCCTGTTTGGCTGGATGGGCCTGTCGGACTACGTGCGCGCCGAGTTCCTGCGCAACCGCAAGCTGGACTACGTCAAGTCCGCGCGCGCCATGGGCGTACCCAACCGGCAGATCATCTGGCGCCACATCCTGCCCAACTCCATGGTGCCGGTGGTGACGTTCCTGCCGTTTCGCATGAGCGGGGCGATCCTGGCGCTGACCTCGCTGGACTTCCTGGGGCTGGGCGTGCCGCCCGGTACGCCCAGCCTGGGCGAGCTGCTGAGCCAGGGCAAGAACAACGTCGATGCGTGGTGGATCTCGCTGTCAACCTTTGGCGTATTGGTGCTCACGCTGTTGCTGCTGACCTTCATGGGCGATGCGCTGCGCGACGCGCTGGACCCGCGGCGGGTGGATCCATGAGCGCCGCCGCACGCTGCAGGAGCAAGCCGTGACGGCGCCGCTGCTGGAGGTCGAGCGCCTGCAGGTGACGCTGTCGGGCCAGGCGATCATCCGCGACATATCCTTTGCCGTGGCTGCGGGCGAAAAGGTGGCGCTGGTGGGCGAGTCGGGATCGGGCAAGACCGTGACCGCGCTCTCGCTGCTGCGCCTGTTCCACGGCGCGCAGGTGCAGGGGCATGCCTGGTTTGGCGAGGGCGCCGAGCGGCGCGACCTGCTGGCGCTGGGCGAGCGCCAGCTGCGCGCCGTGCGCGGCGACGAGATCGCGCTGATCTTCCAGGAGCCCATGACCGCGCTCAACCCGCTCATGCCGGTTGGCGCGCAGATCGCCGAGGTCCTGCAGCTCAAGCGGGCGGCCACGCGCAAGGCCGCGGCAGAGGGCGCCGTCGAGCTGCTGGCGCGCACCGGGCTGGACCGTCCGGCCGCACGCGCTGCCGTCTATCCGCACCAGCTGTCCGGCGGCCAGCGGCAGCGCGCCATGATTGCCATGGCGCTGGCGTGCAACCCGAAGCTGCTGCTGGCAGACGAGCCCACGACGGCGCTGGACGCCAGCCTGCGCATGCAGATCCTGGACCTGCTGCAACGCCTGCAGCAGGAAACCGGCATGGCCATCCTGATGATCACGCACGACCTCAACCTGGTGCGGCGGTTTGCCGACCGCGTTGCCGTCATGCAGAAGGGACGGCTGGTCGAGCAGGGCGCGGTCGAGGGCATCTTTGCCTCGCCGCGCGACCCGTACACGCAGCGGCTCTTGGCCAGCAAGCCCCGGCGCCGGCTCGATGACGCAGCAGCTGCGTCCGGGCCGCCGGTGCTCCAGGTGCAGCGGCTGCAAGCGGCGTATCCGGCAGCGCTGCCAGGCCTGGCCGGCTGGTTCCGGAAAGGCCGCTTCGTTGCGCTGCGCGACGCGTCGCTGGCCGTCCAGCCCGGCCGCACGCTGGGCGTCATTGGCGAATCCGGGTCGGGCAAGTCCACGCTGGCGCAGGCCGTGCTGGCCTTGTTGCCGTCCCGCCAGGTGAGCGGGGACATCCGCGTGGCCGGCCGCGAGTGGCAGTTCCGGAGCCGTGTCGACCGGCCGCTGCGGCGCCGCATCCAGGTGGTTTTCCAGGATCCGTTTTCATCGCTGTCGCCGCGCCAGACCGTGGGTGACATCGTGGGCGAAGGCCTGAAAATCCACTTTCCGGAGCTGTCGGCGCAGCAGCGCGAGCAGCGCGTCATCAATGGGCTTGCCGACGTGGGGCTGACCGGGCAGCAGTTTGCGCACCTGCTGGCGCGGTACCCGCATGAGTTTTCCGGCGGCCAGCGCCAGCGCATTGCGCTGGCGCGCGCGCTGGTGGTCAACCCCGAGGTGCTGGTGCTGGACGAACCCACCAGCGCGCTGGACGTGACCATACAGCAGCAGATCCTGGCGCTGCTGCAGCGCCTGCAGCAGGAGCATGGCCTGAGCTACCTGCTGATCACGCACGACGTCGAGGTGGTGTGGGCCATGGCGCACGACGTGATCGTGCTCAAGGACGGCGACATCGTTGAATCCGGTTCGGCCACTGCCGTCCTGCATCATCCGCGGCACGCGTACACGCGCACGTTGCTGGACGCCGCCGGCGCTGATTTCTGAGCCTGCAGCAGGCAATTCTCACGCCCGCAGCGGTTTACATATCCAGTGGCTTCATGCTAAAATCTTGCGCATTCGCAACGATATGGGCGGGCGTGACCGCCCTTTTTTTTTGGCTGGACCGCAAAACGGCAACGGGTTTTTGACACGGAAAGTGACGCTGCAGACAATGGTTGAACAGGCTGTGGGCAGCCTGGGTTTTGAATTGGTTGAGCTGGAACGCTCAGCTGGCGGATTGCTGCGTGTCACGATTGACTTTCCCTGGTCTGGCGACGCCGGGGCCGCGCCGCGCGCCATTGGCGTTGACGACTGCGAGTCGGTGTCGCGCCAGCTGCAGTACGCGCTGGAAGTGGACGACGTGGATTACCAGCGCCTGGAGGTGTCCTCGCCGGGCACGGACCGGCCGCTGCGCACGCGCGCTGACTTTGAGCGTTTCGAGGGCGAGCAGGTGGCGATCGTGCTGAAGGAGCCGATTGCCGACGACGACGGTTCGCCAGCTGCGGCGCAGGTGGGGCGCAAGCGCTTCACCGGGCGCTTGCAAAAGGCCGATGCGCCGTCAGATGATTGGTTACTGCTCTGGCACGAAGCGCCGCGGCGCGAAAGCCGCAAGCCGCGGGGTCAACCCGGGCGGCAAAAGGCGGGTCAACAACAGGTACTGGCGTTTGGTCTGGATGAGCTGCAGTCGGCCCGGCTACAGCCGGAGCTGGATTTCAAGCGCAGCAAGAAGGGCAAGGGTCGCCGGAAGCGGGCTTGAGGCTTGCGAACCGACAGGGCATGGAGCAAATGGAATCATGAATCGCGAACTGTTGATGCTGGTCGACGCCATTTCGCGCGAGAAGAGCGTTGAGCGTGACGACGTGTTCAGCGCCGTCGAGGCGGCGCTGGCGCAGGCCGGGAAAAAGCGCTTTGAGGGCGACGTCGACCTGCGCGTGGAAATCGACCGCGAGACCGGCGAGTACGAGACGTTTCGCCGCTGGCACGTCGTGCCTGACGAAGCCGGGCTGCAGTTGCCCGACCAGGAAATCCTGCTTTTTGAAGCCAGGGAGCAGGACCCCGAGCTGGAAGTGGATGACTACATCGAGGAGCCGGTGGAGTCGGTCTCCATTGGCCGCATCGGCGCCATGGCCGCCAAGCAGGTCATCCTGCAGCGCATCCGCGACGCCGAGCGGGAAATCCTGCTGAACGACTTTCTCAGCCGCGGCGATCCCATCTTTGCCGGCGTCGTCAAGCGCAAGGACAAGGGCGACTGGATCCTGGAGTCGGGCCGGGTCGAGGGCCGGCTGCGCTACGGCGACCAGATCCCCAAGGAAAACCTGCGCCGCGGCGATCGCGTGCGCGCCATGATCATGGAAGTCGACCCGACGCTGCGCGGAGCGCAGATCGTGCTCTCGCGCACGGCGCCGGAGTTCATGATCGAGCTGTTTCGCAACGAGGTGCCCGAGATCGAACAGGGCTTGCTTGAGATCAAGAGCTGCGCGCGCGATCCGGGCAGCCGTGCGAAGATCGCCGTGGTCAGCTACGATGCGCGGGTCGATCCCATAGGCACCTGCGTGGGCGTGCGCGGCTCGCGCGTCAACGCGGTCAGCAACGAGCTGGCCGGCGAGCGCGTGGACATCGTGCTCTGGAGCGAGGACCCCGCGCAGTTCGTCATTGGCGCGCTGGCGCCGGCCAACGTCTCCTCGCTCATCGTCGACGAGGAAAACCAGACCATGGACGTGGTGGTCGACGAGGAGAACCTGGCCATTGCCATAGGCCGTGGCGGCCAGAACGTGCGCCTGGCGTCGGACCTGACCGGCTGGAAGATCAACATCCTTGATGCTGAGGAGTCCAAAGAGAAGCAGGCCGAAGAAATGCAGGAGCTGCAGGAGCTCTTCATGGAAAAGCTGGACGTGGACGAGGAGATCGCGACCGTCCTCATCAACGAAGGCTTCACCAACCTGGAGGAAGTGGCATACGTGCCCATCCAGGAGATGCTTGACATCGAGAGCTTTGACGAGGAAACGGTGGAAGAACTGCGCGCGCGCGCCAAGGAGGCGCTGCTCAGGATAGAGCTGGCGCGCGAGGAGAGCCTGAAGGCCGTCAAGGACGACCTGCTCCAGCTCGAGGGCCTGACCCGCGAACAACTGGCCAAGCTGGCCCGTGCCAGCGTCACGTCCCGTGATGAGCTGGCGGACCTGGCCGCCGATGAACTGATGGAAATTACCGGGATGTCCGATGAGGACGCCCGCGCTCTGATCCTGAAAGCGCGCGAGCACTGGTTCGTGGACCACGAGTAAGGATCATGGAGGTCCGTACAAGATATGTCGAAAATGACTGTTGCAGACTTTGCAAACGAACTTCACCGGCCGGCGCGCTCGGTGCTGGAGCAGCTCCAGGCCGCCGGTGTGGCGATCAGCAAGGTATCCGATGAGCTGACCGACGAGGACAAGCAAAAGCTGCTGACCCACCTGCAGACCAGCCATGGCACGGGCGCGGCACGCAAGAAGATCACGCTGACCAAGCGCTCGACGAGCCAGATCCGGCAGTCGGACGCCACCGGCAAGGCGCGCACCATCGACGTGCACGTGCGCAAGAAGCGCACCTTTGTGCGCCGCGAGAGCGACGCGCCGCAGGACGTCAAGGTCAGCGTCAAGAAGACGCGCAAGACGGCAGGCCCGGCGGCGCCGACGCCGGCGGCTGCTCCGGCAGCGCAGCCGCTGATCAGCGCCGAAGAGCAGGCCAGGCGCGACGAGGGGGCGCGGCGCCAGGCCGAGCTCATGCGCTTGCAGGCCGAGGCCAAGGCCGCACGTGCCGGCGAGCGCGAAGCCAGCCACACGCAGGCTGATGATGCGGACGCGGCAGCAGCCAGCGCGCCCGCTGCCGAGTCGGGGCAGCAGCCTTTGGCAACGGCACAGCCGGCTGCCGAGCAGGCCGCTGCGGATGCGCCGGCACTGCAAGCCGACGCCACTGCGGCAGCGGCGGGCGAGCCGGTGCAAGAGCAGCCAAAAGACGTATCGGCCAAGACGCAGCGTGCCAGGCCGGCCCGTGCGGACCGAAAGACCGACGAGCAAGACGCCGAAGCGGAGAAGAACCGCCGCGAGGCGATTGCGGAAGCCGAGGCCATCCGCGAGATGATGCGCACGCCACGCAAGACGCTGGTGGCCAAGAAGAGCGAGGAGGAAGAAAAGCCGCGCGCCGCCAAGACCTCCCGCAAGGACGCGCAAAAGGAAATCAAGTCCGCCAACCTCTCGTCCAGCTGGGCGCCGGAGTCGCGCAAGAAGCGCATTCCCACCCGCGGCGACAGCGCCGGAGGGCGCGATGGCTGGCGCAGCCGCCGCCGCAAGCGCCACAGCGATCGCGACCGCGGCGAAGAACGCCATGCGGCACCGGTGGCGCACCGCGCCATCGAAGTGCATGTGCCCGAGACGATCACGGTGGCCGAGCTGGCGCACAAGATGGCGGTCAAGGCCTCTGAAGTGATCAAGAGGCTGATGGGGCTGGGGCAGATGGTCACGATCAACCAGCCGCTGGACCAGGATACGGCCATGATCGTGGTCGAGGAATTCGGCAACGTGGCCATAGAGGCCGAGCTGGATGATCCGGAGGCGTTCACCGAGGAAGATGTGCAGGCGCAGACCGGGGACGCGCTGCCCCGGCCGCCGGTGGTGACCGTCATGGGCCACGTGGACCACGGCAAGACCTCGCTGCTGGACTACATCCGGCGCAGCAAGGTTGCCGGTGGCGAGGCCGGTGGCATCACGCAGCACATTGGCGCGTACCACGTGCAGACCAAGGGCGGCATCATCTCGTTCCTGGACACGCCCGGGCACGAGGCATTCACGGCCATGCGCGCACGCGGTGCGCAGGCCACCGACATCGTCATCCTGGTGGTGGCAGCGGACGACGGCGTCATGCCGCAGACACGCGAGGCGGTCAAGCACGCCAAGGCGGCCGGTGTTCCCATTGTGGTTGCCGTCAACAAGATGGACAAGCCCGAGGCCAACCTGGACCGCATCAAGGGCGAGCTGGCAGCCGAAGAGGTGGTGCCCGAAGACTTTGGCGGTGATTCCCCGTTCGTGCCGGTGTCGGCCAAGACCGGGCAGGGCATGGACGAACTGCTCGAGCAGGTGCTGCTGCAGGCCGAGGTGCTGGAGCTGAAGGCGCCGGTCGATGCAGCGGCCAAGGGGATTGTGATCGAGGCGCGCCTGGACCGCGGCCGCGGCCCGGTGGCCACGGTGCTGGTGCAGTCGGGCACGCTCAACGTGTCGGACACCGTGCTGGTGGGCCAGACCTGGGGCCGCGTCCGTGCCATGCTGGACGAGAACAGCGAGTCCGTCGAGTCGGCCGGACCGTCCATCCCGGTGGAAATACAGGGCCTGGACGGCGTGCCGCAGGCCGGCGACGACTTCCTGGTGCTGCTTGACGAGCGCCGTGCGCGCGAGATTGCCACGTACCGCGCGGGCAAGTTCCGCCACACCAAGCTGGCCAGGCAGCAGGCTGCCAAGTTGCAGAACATGTTCTCCGACATGGAGGCCGGCGAGGTCCAGACGCTGCCCATCGTGCTCAAGGCCGACGTGCAGGGCTCGCAGGAAGCACTGGCGCAAACGCTGCTCAAGCTGTCCACCGACGAGGTGCAGGTGCAGATGGTGTACAGCGGCGTGGGCGGCATCAGCGAGAGCGACATCAACCTGGCCATTGCGTCCAACGCGGTGGTCATTGGCTTCAACACGCGGGCCGACGCGGGCGCGCGCAAGCTGGCCGAGAACAACGACGTCGAGATCCACTACTACGACGTCATCTACGACGCCGTGGAGGACCTGAAGGCAGCCATGTCCGGCATGCTTGCACCGGAGAAGAAGGAAGAGATCATCGGCATGGCGGAGGTGCGCAACGTCTTTGTTGCCTCGCGCATCGGCACGATTGCCGGCTCCATGGTCACCGAAGGCATGGTGCGCCGTGATTCGCACTTCCGCCTGCTGCGCGACAATGTCGTGATCTACACGGGCCAGGTCGAATCGCTCAGGCGCATCAAGGACGATGTGGCCGAGGTCAAGGAAGGCTTTGAATGCGGCATCAAGCTGAGGAACTACACCGACGTCAAGGAAGGTGACCAGCTTGAGTTCTTCACGGTGAAGGAAGTGGCGCGGACGCTCTGACGGCAAGCCGCCGCAGCCACAACGGTGGCCGTTCCGCCAGGCACGGCGCCAGGCTGCGATTTTGTTGCCGCAACGATGACAGCATGCGTAAAAAGCACTCCATTCCCAACCGGGGGTATCGTGTTGCCGACCAGATCCAGCGCGACCTCTCGGAGCTGATCAAGCGCGACCTCAAGGATCCGCGCGTGGGCATGATCACGCTCAGCGCGGTCGATGTGTCACCCGACTACGCCCACGCCAAGGTGTACTTCACCGTTTTGGCCGGCGATCCGCTGGAAACCGAGGAGGCCCTGAACCATGCGGCCGGGCACCTGCGCAACGGCCTGTTCAAGCGGCTGCGCATCCACACGGTTCCGACGCTGCGATTCATTTTTGACGAGACCACCGAGCGCGCGGCCAAAATGGACGCGCTGATTGCCCAAGCGGTCTCGCAGCGCGCGCCCGATGATCCGGAACGCTGAGCGTCATGGCCCGCTCCCAACCAGCGCGCAAGCGCCGGCCCGTGCACGGGGTGTTGCTGCTGGACAAGCCAGCGGGGCTGTCCAGCAACCAGGCGCTGCAGAAGGTCCGGTGGCTGCTGCGCGCTGAAAAGGCCGGCCACACCGGCACGCTGGACCCCCTGGCAACCGGCGTGCTGCCCATTTGCCTGGGCGCTGCCACCAAGTTCAGCCAGCTGCACCTGGACGCGGACAAGCGCTACGAGGCCGTGCTGGCGCTGGGCGTGCGCACCAGCAGCGGCGATGCCGAGGGCGAGCCCATCCAGCGCCTGCCCGTGCCCGAGCTGACCGCGCCGCTGCTGGCATCGCTGCGCGAGCAGTTCCTGGGCGATTTGTTGCAGACGCCGCCCATGCACAGCGCGCTGAAGAAGGACGGCAGGCCACTGTACGAATACGCTCGCGCCGGCATCCACGTGACCCGTGAACCGCGCGCCATCCGCATCGTGGACCTGCAGCTGGAGCGCGTGGACAGCGATCCGGATGCCATCCGCGTCGCCGTGACCTGCAGCAAGGGCACGTACATTCGCACGCTGGGCGAGGACCTGGCCGCCGCGCTGGGGACCTGTGGCCACCTGGCGAGCTTGCGGCGCATCGCCAGCGGATCGCTCCATGTCTCGGACAGCGTTCCGCTGGACGCGCTGGAAGCCATGGCCGAGGCGGCGCGCCTGCAGCACGTGCGCCCGGTACACACGCTGCTGGCAGGCTACGAGACCGTGGTCCTGGACAACGCCGAAGCCGGCCGTTTCCTCACCGGCCTGCGCCGCCGCGGCAGCTGGCCGGACCAGGACCGCGTTGCCGTCTGGGGCGACAGCCCCCGCGCGCTGCTGGGCGTGGCCCGCACGCGCGGCGGCGAGCTCATCCCGGTGCGGCTGCTCTCGCCACTGGAAATCCGGCAGAGCCTTGAAGAAGCCCCCTGATCGATCCCAATCTTTTTTCACCATGACCACGATCCAGCCCATCCGAAACATCGCCATCATCGCGCACGTTGACCACGGCAAGACCACGCTGGTCGACCAGCTGCTGCGCCAGTCCGGAACGTTCGAGGCACATGAGAAAGTGATCGATACGGTCATGGACAACCGCGACATAGAACGCGAGCGCGGGATCACCATCCTGGCCAAGAACTGCGCCGTCAGCTGGCAGGGCACGCACATCAACATCGTCGATACGCCCGGGCACGCGGACTTTGGCGGCGAGGTCGAGCGGGCGCTGTCGATGGTCGACGGCGTGGTCCTGCTCATAGACGCGCAGGAAGGGCCCATGCCGCAGACCCGCTTCGTGACGCGCAAGGCGCTGCAACTGGGGCTGCGCCCCATCGTGGTCGTCAACAAGGTGGACAAGGCCGGCGCCGACCCGGACAAGGTCATCAACGCCACGTTTGACCTGTTTGACAAGCTGGGGGCTTCGGATGAGCAGATGGATTTCCCGGTGGCGTACGCGTCGGGGCTGAACGGCTGGGCCGCGCTGGAAGAGGGCGAGCCCGGGCAGCCCTGGAGCCCGGACCTCACCCCGCTGTTCGAGCTCATCCTTGCGCACGTGCCGCCGCACCAGGGCAGCGCGGACGATCCGCTGCAGATGCAGGTCTCGGCGCTGGATTTCTCCACCTTTGTCGGCCGCATCGGCGTCGGACGCATCAACGCAGGCACGCTGCGCCCGGGGCAGGACGTGCTGGTCATGGCCGGCCCCGACGGGCGGCGCCAGCGCGCCCGCGTGGCCGAAGTCCTGACCTTTGCGGGACTGGACCGGGTCAAGGTCGCGCAGGCCGGCCCGGGCGATATCGTGCTCATCAACGGCATCGCCGACCTGGGCATAGGCGAGACCGTGACCGACCCGCAGGATCCGCAGCCGCTGCCCATGCTCGAGATAGACGAGCCCACGCTGATGATGAACTTCAGCGTCAACACCTCGCCCCTGGCCGGGCGCGACGGCAAGTACGTGACCAGCCGCCAGATCTGGGACCGGCTGCAGCGCGAGTTGCATTCCAACGTGGCGCTGCGCGTGCGCGAGACCGGCGAGGACGGCGTCTTCGAGGTCGCCGGACGGGGCGAGCTGCACCTGACCATCCTCATCGAGGAGATGCGGCGCGAAGGCTACGAGCTGGCGGTATCCAGGCCGCGGGTCATCTTCAGGGAGGTGGACGGCGAGCGCTGCGAGCCCATGGAACTCCTGACCGTGGACCTGGAAGAAGGACACCAGGGCGCGGTCATGCAGGCCCTGGGCGAGCGCAAGGGCGAGCTGGTTGGCATGGAGCCGGACGGGCGGGGCCGCGTGCGGCTGGAGTACCGCATCCCGGCGCGCGGGCTGGTCGGCTTTTCCACCGAATTCCTGGGCATGACGCGCGGCACCGGCCTCATGAGCAACGTCTTTGACGGCTACGAGCCCTACAAGGGCGAGGTCGCCGCGCGCCAGAGCGGCGTGCTCATCTCCATGGACGACGGCGAGGTCTTTGCCTACGCGCTGGGCAAGCTGGACGACCGCGGCCGCATGTTCGTACAGCCGGGCGACACGGTGTACCAGGGCCAGATCGTGGGCGTGCACAATCACGACAACGACATCGTCGTCAACGCAACGCGTGCCAAGCACCTGACCAACTTTCGCGCCACCGGCAAGGAAGACGTGGCCAAGATCACGCCGCCCATCACGCTGTCGCTGGAGTACGCCGTCGAGTTCATTGAAGACGACGAACTGGCCGAGATCACGCCGCACCACATCCGGCTGCGCAAGAAGCACCTGGACCCGCACGAGCGCAAGCGGGCAGGCCGCCAGGGGAACTGACCGGCGCTGCTGCGGCGCGGCCGGGCCAGCGCGCCCGGGTACAGGATGGCGCGCGTGCCGGCGGCATCTTCAAACGGGAACTGGGCACGCGTTCCCTGCGCGCCAGCCAACAGCCGCGCACCAAGCAGGGCAAGGCGGTCCGAGCCGGGCGCCCGGAGTCACGTCTGCTGCGACTTCAGTGCACGCTGCATCTCGCGCCTGGCGTCGCGCTCGCGGATGGTCTGCCGCTTGTCCCAGGTTGCCTTGCCCCTGGCCAGCGCGACCTCGCACTTGACGCGGCCCTTGCTCCAGTGCAGGTTGAGCGGCACCAGCGTGGCGCCTCGTTGCTCGACCTTGCCGATCAGGCGCTCGATCTCGCTGTCATGCATGAGCAGCTTGCGCGTGCGCAGCGGATCGGCCTGGACATGGCTGCTGGCCGTCCCCAGCGGCGTGATCTGGCAGCCGATCAGGAACAGCTCGCCATCGCGGATGACGACGTAGCCTTCGGTCAGGTGCACCTTGCCTGCGCGCAGCGCCTTGACTTCCCAGCCCTGCAGCACCAGCCCGGCCTCGAACCGCTCTTCTATCGTGTAATTGAAAAAGGCCTTCTTGTTGCTCGCAATGATCGAGCTGGGTGGCTTGGGTTTCTTCTTTGTCATGTTTGGCGCCGTGGCGTAAGACTCTTGCCTAAAATCGGACGTTGGTGGAGGCGTTTGAAGCGCGAAAGCCCGGCATGTGCCGGCTGCGCCAGACAATACCGCAGGTTGCGGCGCGCGCATGAAGCGCACGATTGACTCGGCACCCGGGTCTCCACAACCATGCGCACACGCCGGCGATGCGGCTGGGTGGCCTGAACAAGCATACTATGAAAACTGTACGAAAATCAGCGCTCTTGTGGTACAGCGCCCGCCAGATGTACGACCTGGTGACCGACGTGCCCCGCTATCCGGAATTTCTTCCCTGGTGCGATCATACGCGAGTGATTGCAGAGGATGAAGGGGGCATGACCGCGGAAATCGGCATGGCGTACAAGGCATTGCGCAAGAGTTTCGTGACGCGCAACGAGCATGTCCCGGGGCGCGAGGTGCGGCTGCATCTGGTCAAGGGCCCGTTTTCAAGCCTGCAGGGCCGCTGGACCTTCACGCCGGTGGGCGTGGCAAGCGACCAGGCCTGCCGGGTCGAGCTGACGCTGACGTATGCGTTCAAGGCGCCCATGGCTGCGGTTGTCGGTCCGCTGTTCAACCGCATCGCCAACTCCATGGTCGACGCGTTTGTTGCGCGCGCCGAACAAGTCTATGGAGCCACCGCGTGACTGCTCCCGGACCCGCATATTCCGCGCCCATCCGGGTTTCCATAACCTGGTCGCCCGGTCCGCGCAAGACGGAGGCCATGGCGCTGGAGCTGCCGGCGGGCACTACGGTGCAGCAGGCGCTGGCTGCTGCCGGCCAAGCGGCGCAAGACCTGCATGCGGTCAGCATCTGGAGCCACAAGGTCAGGCGCGACCACGTCCTGCAGGACGGCGACCGCATCGAGCTTTGCCGTTCGCTGCAGGTGGACCCCAAGCTGGCGCGGCGCCGGCGATTTGCACGGCAGGGGGCAAGGACGGCAGGCCTGTTTGCCAGGCGCCGGCCCGGCGCCAAGCCCGGCTATTGAAGAAGCCGACAACGCACGATGGGCCGCCGGGCGTCAGCAATCTGACGCAATGATCTCGTTGGCGCGCTCGAGTTCGGCCGCGCGTTGTGCATCGTCAAGGACAATGCGCTCCCCGGCATCATTGACGCGCGCCATGCGCATGCCTGACTCCAGCGTCCGCTTGCTTTGCTGCGCTCGCTCGCAGTTTTCAGCACGTGCCGCCTGCTGCTGGCGTTCCTGCGCCTCAAGGCGTGCCTGCTCGGCTGCTTCTGCCGCCTGCCGCTTTTGCTCCAGCTCGGTATCGGCCCCGTTGCCTGTCGGCTCCTGCGCAGCATCCACCCGTTCTTGCGGTCCGCTGGCGGCAGGCGCCGCGCGCGCAGCGGCTGCTGGCGCCGTCACATGAGGCTGCTTGAGTATGTTTTGTTCCGGGATGTCCGCAGGCGGCATCTGGTCGCTGAAGACATGGCGGCCGTTGTGATCCAGCCATTCAAACTGGGCCACGGCAACCTGGCTCGTGCACAGGGCGGCAACGGCAGTCAGGGCAAGAAGAAGGGCACGTTTCATGGGGGGCTAGTTTAGCGGTGTTTTGCCATTGTGTAACGCGCGGTGTCTGAAACAGCACACAAAAAAACGCCGCTACAATCGGCATTTTGGAGGAAAACATGCGTCTTCTCGGCCCCGCACTGACTTTTGACGATGTGCTGCTGGTCCCGGCCTACTCTGAAATCCTTCCCAAAGATGCATCGCTGGCCACGCATTTCACGCGCGGCATCCGCCTGAACCTGCCGCTGGCCTCGGCCGCCATGGACACGGTGACCGAGGCGCGGTTGGCCATCGTCATGGCGCAGGAAGGCGGCATAGGCGTCGTCCACAAGAACATGACCGCCGAGGAGCAGGCGGCGCAGGTGCGCCAGGTCAAGCGCTACGAGAGCGGGGTCGTGCGCGACCCGCTGGTCATCACGCCCGAGCACACTGTCTTCCAGGTCCTGCAACTGGCCGAGGCGCGCGGCGTCAGCGGGTTTCCGGTGCTGGAGCAGGGCCGCGTCGTGGGCATCGTGACGAACCGGGACTTGCGCTTCGAGCACCGCTACGAATTGCCGGTGCGCGACATCATGACGCCGCGCAGCAAGCTGGTGACGGTGCCCGAGGGGACGTCGCTGCAGGAAGCCAAGGCGCTGCTGAACAAGCACCGGCTCGAGCGCCTGCTCGTGGTCGATGCACAGGACCGCCTCAAGGGCCTCATCACGGTCAAGGACATCACCAAGCAGACCACCTTTCCCAACGCGGCGCGTGACGGACACGGCCGGCTGCAGGTGGCTGCTGCAGTGGGCGTGGGCGCCGGCACCGAAGAGCGCGTGGCCGCGCTGGTGCAGGTCGGCGTCGACGTGATCGTCGTGGACACGGCGCATGGACACAGCCGCGGCGTCATCCAGCGGGTCCGCTGGATCAAGCAGGAGCACCCGGACGTGCAGGTCGTGGCTGGCAACATCGCCACGGCCGAAGCGGCGCGCGCGCTGGTGGATGCAGGCGCCGATGGCGTCAAGGTGGGCATAGGCCCGGGCAGCATCTGCACCACGCGCATGGTGGCCGGCGTGGGCGTGCCGCAGATCACCGCCATCGACAACGTGGCGACGGCCCTTGAGGGAAGCGGCGTGCCCGTGATTGCCGATGGCGGGATCCGTTTTTCCGGCGACATCGCCAAGGCGATCGCCGCCGGCGCGCACAGCGTGATGATGGGCAGCATGTTTGCCGGTACCGAGGAAGCGCCGGGGGACATCGTGCTGTACCAGGGACGCAGCTACAAGAGCTACCGCGGCATGGGCTCCATAGGCGCGATGAAGCAGGGCAGCGCCGACCGCTACTTCCAGGAAAGCAGCAGCGGCAACCCCAACGCCGACAAGCTGGTGCCAGAAGGCATAGAAGGGCGCGTTCCGTACAAGGGCAGCGTCGTGTCGATCATTTACCAGCAGGCCGGCGGGCTGCGGGCGGCCATGGGCTACTGTGGTTGCGCCAGCATTGCCGAGCTGCGCACCAAGGCGCAGCTCGTGCAGATGACCGGTGCCGGATTCCATGAGTCGCACGTCCACGACGTGCACATGATCAAGGAAGCGCCCAACTATCGCATGCAATAGCAGCGGTGGCGGCAGCTTCATCGCCCCCTCTCTCCATGTTGCGCCGGACCGGACGGCTGGCGCACGTGCCCAAGTGCCTGTCTGACCCTGAATATTCACTGCCATGCCCTACGACAAAATCCTCATACTTGACCTGGATTCCAGCCTCACGCGCCTGCTTGCGCACCGCATCCGGGCCGTCTATGTCTATTGCGAGGTGCATCCGGCGGATGTCAGCGACGCGTGGCTGCGGCAATACGCCGAAGACGCCGCAGGACGTCTGAAGGGCATCGTCATAGCAGGCGATGCAGGAGACGACGGCGCGGCAGCCGGAACACTGGCTCCGGCGGTGTTCGACCTCGGCATTCCCGTGCTGGGGATAGACGCGGGCATGCGCCTCATGGCGACGCAGCTGGGCGGCGCCGTGCAGAAGGCGCCAGCCACTGCGCTGGACTCTTTGGAGGTGCGCGCGCACGGCCACAAGCGCCTGCTGCTTGGCATAGAAGATTTCCAGTCGGACCGGGGCCATGGCATGCTTCATGCCTGGATGCACGAAGGCAGCCAGGTCAGCGTCCTGCCCCCCGGCTTCAGCCGCATTGCCAGCAGCGCCGGCTGCGCCATTGCGGGCATGGCCGATGAGGCACGGCACCTGTACGGTCTGCAATTTCACCCGGAAGTGTCGGCAACCCGGCAGGGCATGCCCATCCTGACGCGCTTTGTCCTGGACATCTGCGACGCCAGTCCGGACTGGGTCATTGGCGATCATGTTGAAGAGGCCGTGCGGGCCATACGCGAGCGCGTGGGTGACCAGCAGGTCCTGCTCGGTCTCTCCGGCGGCGTTGATTCCAGCGTCACGGCCGCGCTCATCCACCGCGCCATCGGCGAGCAGCTGACCTGCGTATTCGTCGATCACGGCCTGCTGCGCCTGAACGAAGCGGAAAAGGTCATGGCCATCGTTGCCGACAAGCTGCGCGTGCGCATCATTCACGTGGACGCCAGCGCCCAGTTCCTGGGCAAGCTGGCAGGCGTCAGCGACCCCGAGCAAAAGCGCAAGATCATCGGCCGGGAGTTCATCGATGTCTTCAAGGCCCAGGCCGCCAGGCTGATGCAGGCCAGCGGCGCGGACAACCGAATCCGCTTCCTTGCGCAGGGGACCATCTATCCGGATGTCATCGAGTCCGGCAGCAAGAAGAAGGTGGCTGTCAAGAGCCACCACAACGTGGGCGGCCTGCCCGAAGAGCTGGGGCTGGAACTGCTCGAGCCGCTGCGCGACCTGTTCAAGGACGAAGTGCGCCAGCTGGGCCTGGCGCTGGGGCTGCCGCGCAGCATGGTGTACCGCCACCCGTTCCCAGGCCCGGGGCTGGGCGTTCGCATCCTGGGTGAAGTCAGGCCCGAGTACGCCGACATGCTGCGCGCGGCGGACGCCATCTTCATCGAGGAACTGCGCAACGCCAGCGTCGGCCAGAGCGGCCAGAGCTGGTACGAAGCCGTGGCGCAAGCCTTTGCCGTCTTCCTGCCGGTGCGCAGCGTGGGCACCACAGGCAGCACCCGCACCTATGAATACGCCGTTGCGCTGCGCGCGGTACAGACCGGTGACTTCATGACGGCAGAGTGGGCGGACCTGCCCCCCGACCTGCTGCGCAGGGTCAGCACGCGCATCATCAACGAGGTGTCCGGCATCAACCGTGTCACCTATGACATCAGCAGCAAGCCGCCGGCGACCATAGAGTGGGAGTGACCAGCACCTGCCGGCCAAGACTGGCGCGTAGCATAGCTCGGTCTTTGGCGTGCGGGCAGTGTTTTCGGGAGTTGGACGGGGCGGCTTGAAAAGCAGATGCGAGCAAACGGACTGCGGCGTAGTTGCGGTGCATTGCGGTTTTCAACGATGCCGGATGCGCTGCGCTTATCCAGCCTACGCGGACCCCCGCCGATCCAATTCTCGTAGGGTGGATAAGCGCAGCGCATCCACCGCCTGCCCGCATGAATAGATTTCCCCGGCAGATTGCCCGGCTGGCGCGCGAATTTGGCCCCACGGGGCAGACCATCCACATGGTAAAGGCGACCTTTTTCTACCCCGGCGTCCTCAGGAGCCTGTCGGACTTTGGTCCAATCTACTGCGCCGGTGGGACAAGCGGTCCATTTTTGCCCGCTTTTTCGTTGCATAGCTGGGCTATGCGCCTCAAAATCAAACAAAACTGTCCTCGCTTTCCCACTCGGTTGGCTTCGCCGCTCTTCGAGAACGCTACGATCGCCAAAGCCCGACAGGCTCCCAGCTCGTACCCCGGGGCAAGCGCCGGCCAGTTCAGTCCAGCGCCATGATCATGTCAATCTCCACTTGGGCACCGAGCGGCAAGGCAGCCACTTCGATGGTGGTACGGGCCGGGTAGGGCTTGGTGAAATGGTTGGCCATGACGGCGTTGACGTGGGCAAAATCGGACAAGTCAGTCATGTAAATGCCAACGCGTACGACTTTGGCGAAGCTGCCGCCGGCAGCTTCGCACACGGCCCTGAGGTTTTTGAATGCTTGCCGAGCCTGTGCTGTGATGCCGCCGCCGACGAGCTTCATGGTGGCCGGGTCGAGCGGGGTTTGACCGGAGAGGTAGACCGCGTTGCCCATCTTGACTGCTTGCGAGTACGGGCCAATGGCGGCAGGGGCGGCGTCGGTGTGGATGAGCTGTCTGGACATGGTGCGACTCTGGTGTGCGATGAAATGCGTGAGTGTACGACGGCACGCCCCATGAATTGATCGGGCCAACACCGGCTATTTTTGAAGACCGTGACCCCGTATGCGTGCGCCGGCTGGCCGTTTGCAGGGTTGGACGGGGCGGGGGGCTTGAAAAGTAGATGCGAGCAGACCGACCACGGCGTAGTTGCGGTGCATTGCGGTTTTCAGCGATGCCGGATGCGCTGCGCTTATCCGGCCTACGCGGACCTCGCTGATCCAATTTTCGTAGGGTGGATAAGCGCAGCGCATCCACCGCCTGCCAGTGCCGCAGGGCGCCCGAGCGGGTCATGCGAAACGGCCGGGCCCGGCCGCGCAGGTTCGAATCTCCAGGGTAGCGGCCGGCTTGCATGGCCGCGGCCTCTCGTACCGAGCCGCCATGGCCTCCCCGGGTGAAGAAACGGCTGCCCTGCAGGTCCGAGCCTGTTGCGCTTCAAGACGTCAATGTCCTTATACTCATTTACTCACTTGTGCGTCCCAAACAAGCCGAAACAGGCCGCACCGTCGCCCAAGGCGTCAATTTGGGTCAACATATTGAAATCAGAGAGAATCAATCTTGAAAAATGAGCACTCGACCATCAAGCCATCGCAGGCCGAGCAGGTCGATTTTCTTCTCCTTGGCGGTGGCATTTCATCCGTTACCGCCGCTCAAACCCTGCGCGACGAGGGGGCACAGGGATCGATCGTCATGCTGAGCGCCGAAACCGTATATCCTTACGAGCGGCCGCCCCTGACCAAGGGGTTCATGACCGGCGATATTTCACCAAAGCAGTTCCTGCTTGTCGACCCCGAACGCTATCAGGAAGACAATATCGATATTCGCTTGGGGTGCAGCGCGCACTCAGTCGAACCCGCCAAGCATTTCGTGGTCGACCAGGCAGGGCGAACCTATCATTATGAAAAACTGTTAATTGCAACAGGCGCGCGTCCGCGCCGACTGGCGGTGCCTGGCGTTGATCTGGATGGAGTCTTCTCGTTTCGCTCGCTTGTCGATGCCACGGCGCTGCGCAGCTGGACCTCAAGAAACCGGGGTCCGATAGCGATCATCGGCACAAGCTTCATTGCAATGGAACTCGCCACGTCCTTTACCCAGATGGGGTTCAAGGTCACCCTGATCGATAGGGCGGATGCGGTCTTTCCCCGCATCCATTCCCGGACGCTCTCCAGTTATTTTCTCGATCGTTGCCAAAGTCATGGCATCGACGTCTTCCTTGAACAGTCCGTTCGCAAGATTCATGGCACCCGCAAAGTCACCGGCCTGGAGACTGCATCGGGCAAGCGCATGGCTTGCGACACCGTAGTCATGGCCATCGGGACCATCGCGCAGACCGATTTTCTTGAACAAGCGGGGCTGCTCATTGAGGATGGTGTTTTTGTCGATGAATTCCTGCAGGCGAACGTCCCGGATATTTTTGCATCGGGTGATGTCGCGAGTTATCTGGATGATCGTGGTGAACGCCAACGGGCCAGGCATTGGGAGAACGCACGCAAACAGGGGCAGATTGCAGCAAAAAACATGCTCGGGCATCAGATTCCTTACAACAGCGTGCTGCATTACTACTGCGATTTCCTGGACTTCAGCTTTACGTTTCTCGGGACCAGCGACCAGGCCGACAGGCGGATCCAGAGAGGAAGCCTGCAGGACAAGTCCTTTGCAGAATTCTATATCCGGGCAAACGAAATCATCGGTCTCTTTTCCACGGGCCGGCCGCCCGAGGAAACCCGCGTCATCAAAACACTGATTCGCGACCGCACCAACATTCGCACGGCAGGCAAGCAGCTTGCCGACCCTGCGGCCGACATACAGGATCTGGCACGAGAGAACATCCTGATCCTGCAAGGCGGCGGGGCCCTGGGAGCTTTCGAGTGCGGTGTCGTTCGGGCGATGGATGAAGCCGGAATTGCGCCCGATATTGTGGGCGGAGTCTCCATTGGCGCCATCAACGGTGCCATCATCGCTGGCAACCCGGGCAGTGCTGCCTCCGCAGTCGAATCGTTCTGGAATGAAATTGGCGTCCATGTGCCCCGGTTCGCGCCAGGTCCGGTCAGCAGTACGCTTGCCGTCGGAGCCACAATGTTGTGGGGCATCCCGGAATTTTTCAGACCGCGCTGGCTTGCACCCGGCGTGCATGGCGAATGGTGGCCGGCTCAATGGACGAGTATCTATGACATCAATCCCCTCGGGGATTTGCTGCGCAAATACATAGATTTCTCCAAGCTCTCCCAAAGCCCGGTGAGACTCATCGTTTCCGCTGTCGACGTAGATAGTGGCGAACTCGTGTTCTTTGACAGCCACATCGACGAACTGACACCGGATCACATCCTGGCCAGTTGCAGTCTTCCGCCCATGTTTCCGTGGACGACCATTGACGGACGCCACTACTGGGATGGCGGCATCATCAGCAATTCGCCCCTTGAGCATGTTCTCAACACGTGCGGGGCCGATAATAAACATGTCTTCATCGTCAATCTGTTTCCAGGCGAGCGGCCGTTGCCGATCAATCTCGCGGAGGTGTTCTCCCGACGCGATGAAATCAATTATGGCGAGCGTATCCGCAATGATGGACATGTTCGCGAGCTGGTCCATGAGTTCAGGGCCCTTGTTGACGAAATCATGACCGCGGTCGATCCTGACGTTGCCGCCCGTCTGCAACAAAGGCCCCGCTATGTGCACTTGATGGGTCGGGGCGCGACGACTTCGATTACCCACATTGTTCGCGATGGCTCGGCCAGGGAGCCTCTGGCAGCGCACTATGACTTCTCTATACCGGCAATCAATCGCCATAGAAAAGAAGGCTATCTGATAGCCCAAAGGCTGCTGGCAGCATCGGCGCAAACGCAGGCCCCGGCGTCCAGCGGTCGGCGTGGTAAATAGGTGGCGCTGCAATATTCACCCAACAACCATCATCCTAGATTCAGCAGTCGAACGCTGCTTGGTGGACATATCTTGTTGTGATCAAAGGAAAAGCCAAGCTTGCACGAGCACACCATTTTGGTGACCACGCTATGCGCTCGATCGCACAGCGCTGGACGCGCCATGCTGCGTTGCTCCGCCTTGCAGACAGTAGTCTGCGGCGTTGTCGCGCCTTGCCTGACACGCCCATCGCGGCACGCTCGAACGCATCCAACTACTGAATCTAGGATTATCGCAGTAGCAGACAGGCGAGAGACTGGATTTGCCCCGATTTCACGGACCTTTTGACGCTGTTCTTGCAAGTCCGTCGTTCTTCAGAGCCGGGGTTTTTGCCCTTGCATGAGGTCGGTCTGCTCAAGCGCGTAGGCCACGTTCAAGACCTTGTCTTCGCCAAAGGCAGGCCCCATGATCTGCAGCCCCACGGGCAGGCCGCTGGCCAGTCCGCACGGCATGCTGAGCGACGGCAGGCCGGTGAGGTTGCCGGGGCCGGTGAAGCGGATCACGTGGTCCAGGAAGGGCGCCTCGCCGCCATTGATGCTGACGGTGCCGGCGCCGATGGGAGGCGGCAGGAACGGGATGGTGGGCGTGGCAAGCACGTCGACGTCGCGGAAGGCAGCGGCAAAATCCGCATCCAGCCGGTGCCGGATCTGCTGCGCCCTGAGGTAGTCGCCGGAAGTGAGCAACTCGCCCAGTTCCACCAGGAAGCGCACGTCGTCACCAAAGTCCTGCGGCCGCTTGACCAGGTTGTCGCGGTGCACGGCATTGGCCTCGGCCACGATGGTGACGAGCTCGGCGTATTCGGAATATTGCAGCGCCGGGATTTCGACCTCATGCACCGAGGCACCCAGGTCTTCGAGCTGCTGCACGGCCGCGCGCACTGCTTGCTCAACCGGTCCATCCACGTTGTTGAAGAAGTAGCGCTCGTTGATGCCGATCCGGACCCCCTGAAGCTGCGACGACAGCAGCGCCGTGTAGTCCCTGGTCGCTGCGCGGGCAGACGTTGGGTCACTGGCGTCGAAACCGGCAATGCAGTTCAGCATGAGCGCGGCATCGTGCACGCTCTTGACGATGGGGCCAACGTGATCGAGCGACCAGCCCAGGGGAAAGACACCTGCCTTGCTCACCAGGCCGTGCGTGGGCTTGAGCCCGACGGTGCCGCAGAAAGACGCCGGGATGCGGATGGAGCCGCCGGTGTCGGTGCCCAGCGATCCGATGGTCATGTCCGTCGCTACCGCTGCACCGGAGCCGCCGCTGGAGCCGCCGGGGATTTTGGCAAGGTCCCAGGGGTTGTGGCAGGCGCCAAAGTGCGGGTTGTTGGTGGTGGCGCCCCAGGCGTACTCATGCAGGTTGAGCTTGCCGGTGATGATGGCGCCGGCGTGCGTCAATCTGTCGACGACGGTGGCGCTGCGCGTGGGCACGTGATCCTTGTGGATTTTGGAGCCCATGGTGGTGGTCTCGCCGCGCATGCAGATGTTGTCCTTGAGCGCCAGCGGTATGCCGTGCAGCGGGCCGCGGTACAGGCCGCGCATGATCTCGCGCTCGGCCGTGCGCGCGGCGGCGCGCGCCTTGTCGTCGCGGCGGCTGATGTAGGCGTTGAGCTTGCCGTCGTTCGCATCGGTGCGCGCAATCACCGCGTCGACGATTTCCACAGGAGAAATCTTGCGCTCGCGCAGCAGCGGGCCGAGCTCGGCCATGGTCTTGCCTGCCAGGTCAGTCATGGCCCTGCTCCTTCAGCACGTGGATCAGGCCAATGTCGCTGTCCGGAGCGGGTGCGCCGTCCAGCGCAGCGCGCATGGCTTCGATCGCGGCCGCCTGCGCCTCGAGCATGGCCAGATGCTCGTCGGATACTTGTACGCCGCGTCCGCTCAACAGTTGGCGGATTGTTTCCTTGTCCATTGGCATGTCTCCATCGTTCAGGGTGGGGTGATTTGATCCAGTCTACTTGAACCTAAATTCAGCAGTTGAACGCTGCTTGGTGTGCATATCTTGTTGTGATCAAAGGGAAAGCCAAGCTTGCAGGAGCATACCATTTTGGTGAGCACGCTATGCACTCGATCGCACAGCGCTGGACGCGCCATGCTGCGTTGCTCCGCCTTGCAGACAGTAGTCTGCCGCGTTGTCGCGTCTTGCCTGGCACGCCCATCGCAGCACGCTCGAACGCATCCAACTACCGAATCCAGGTTGAACCAGGTTTCAACCAGGTCGTTGAACAAGACCCGATACTGCGGGAAGAATATGGTCCCGGATGGGTCGCAGGGCGAGAAGCGGATGTTGACGACGCGCTCAAATGCTGCAGTTTGCATGATGCCTGTTTTTGCCTTGCTTGAAATTCCTGCATCAGACGCCGACGTAGCGCTCCCACAGCGCGGGGTTCTCCGCGAGCTGGCTTGAGCTGCCTTGCCACACGACCTGGCCGCGCTCAATGAGCGTGTGGTGGTCGGCCAGCTGCACCAGGCGCTGCACGTATTTGTCTATGACCAGGATGGTTTGCCCCTGTGCGCGAAGTCCGGCGAGGCAGCGCCAGATCTCCTTGCGGATCAGCGGCGCCAGCCCCTCGGTGGCTTCGTCCAGGATGAGCAGGTGCGGGTTGGTCATGAGCGCGCGGCCAATGGCCAGCATCTGCTGCTCGCCGCCGGAGAGCTGGTTGCCCATGTTGGTGGCGCGCTCGGCCAGTCGTGGAAACAGTGCGTACACGCGCTCCAGCGTCCACGGCGCGTTGCTGGCGTTGCGGTTGGAGGCAAACGCGACCAGGTTCTCGCGCACCGACAGGTTGGGAAAGATCTGCCGGCCCTCCGGCACCAGCGCGATGCCCATGCGTGCGATCACGTCTGGCGCCTGTTTCTGGATTTCTTGGCCGCGAAAGTGGATGGTGCCGGCGCGCGCCGGCGTCAGACCCAGGATGGCGCGCACGGTGGTGGTCTTGCCCATGCCGTTGCGCCCGAGCAGGGTGGCCACGTCGCCCGCCTTGATGTCCATGCCGATGCCAAACAGGACCTGGCTGCTGCCGTAAGCCGCTTCCAGTCCGCGAATTTCCAGCAGGGCGCTCATGCCGGGCTTTCCAATTCATCGCCCAGGTAGGCGCGGCGTACTTCCGGGTTGGCGTGGATCTGCTCGGGCGCACCGGTGGCGATGACGCGGCCATATACCAATACGGTGATCCGGTCGGCCAGGCGGAAGACGGCGTCCATGTCATGCTCCACCAGCAGCATGGTGACCTTGCCGCGCAGGCTTTGCAGCAGGGCGAGCAAGCGCTCGGACTCTTCCCGGCCGGTGCCGGCCATGGGCTCGTCAAGCAGCAGCAGGCGGGGCTGCAGCGCCAGCGCCAGGCCAACCTCGAGCTGGCGTTTCTCACCGTGCGAGAGCGTGCCGGCCAGGCGGTCAACGCGGTCGGCCAGGCCAATCCGTGCGGCCACGCGAGCGGCGGCGTCGTAGCGCGCGCGGTCGTGCCGCGCAGGGCGCCAGAAACGCAGGTTGCTGCCGTTGCGCGACTGGATGGCCAGCGCCAGGTTTTCCAGCACGCTCAGGCGGCTGAAGATGCTGGTGATCTGGTAGGAGCGCACCAGCCCGAGACGGACGCGGCCGTGCATGGACAGGCCGGTGATGTCCTGCCCGGCAAGGCGGACGCTGCCCGAGGTGGGTGGCAGCGCGCCGGAGAGCTGGTGCACGAGCGTGGTCTTGCCGGCGCCGTTGGGGCCGATCAATGCGTGGATTTCGCCCTGCTGCACCGACAGGCTGGCGCCATCGAGGGCCCGCAGGCCACCAAAACGCTTGACCAGGTCCACGGTTTCCAGCAGCGGTCTGTCGCCGCTCACGGTCGCTCCTTCCTGCGCAGCAGGCTGAGCAAGCCGTTTGGAGCCAGGAGCACGACTGCCAGCAGGATGGCGCCAAGCCAGAAATGCCAGTACATGGTCCGGCCGGATGAAATTTCTTCGATCAGCAGGTACGCTACCGCACCCGCGAACCCACCGTACACATGGCCGACGCCGCCCAGGATGACCATGACCAGCATGACGCCCGATTCGGTCCAGTTGAGCAGGGCGGGACTGACGAAGCTGCTTTGGTTGGCGAGCAGGGCACCAGCGAGTCCGGCGACGGCGCCGGCCAGCGTGAACGCGAGCAGCTTGTAGTGGTAGACGCGAAACCCCAGGGCCATCATCCGTGTTTCGTTTTCACGGATGGCTTGCAGGACGTGTCCGAAGCGGGAGTTGAGCACGCGGGTGAACGCGATGAACAGCAGCGTGCAGATGACAAGCACCACGTAATAAAACTGGGTGTCGCGGGCCAGGTCCAGCCCCAGCCCGAGGCGCGAGCGCGACGCCAGCGGCAGCCCGTCCTCGCCGCCGTACTGTTGCAGCGACACCATGAGGTAGAACAGCATTTGCGCAAACGCCAGCGTGATCATGATGAAGTAGACGCCACGCGTGCGCAGGCTGACCAGTCCGATCATGAGCGCAAACAGGCCCGCCACCACAAACGCCGCCGGCCAGGCGATCCAGCCGGAAACCAGGCCGTTCATCATCAGGATGCCCACTGTGTAGCCGCCCACGCCGACAAATGCGGCATGTCCGAAGCTGACCATGCCGCCAAAGCCCAGGATGAAGTTGAGGCTGGTCGCGGCCAGCGCCAGGATCAGCATGCGGCTGGCGACGCTGGTGTAGAAATCGGCGTCCAGCGCGTGGGTGATCCACGGCAGGGTAACGAGCAGCGCCAGCAGCGGCAGTGCCACGAAAGGCTGCAGCGAATGTTCCAGCAGGCTGCGTGGGTGCCGGTACGCGGGCTGGGCGTTTCCGGTTTCAGCCATGGGCGGGGAACAGCCCCTGGGGCTTGAAGAAGAGCACCGCGGCCATGAGCACGTAAATGAGGATGGACGCGACCGACGGGCCCACGGTGGATGCGGCTGCCGGGCCCATGAGCGCGCCAAAGAGCCAGGGCACCACGGTGCGCCCGCCGGTATCCACCAGCCCCACCAGCAGCGCGCCAACCAGCGCGCCGCGGACCGATCCTATGCCGCCGATGACGATGACGACAAAGGCCAGGATGAGGATGCTCTCGCCCATGCCCACCTGCACGGCCAGCAGTGGACCCAGCAGGCCGCCGGCCAGCGCGCACAGCGCGGCGCCAAAGGCAAACAGCCCGGTGAACAGCCAGCGCACGTTGGCGCCCATGGCGCGCGCCATTTCGCGGTTGGAAGCGCCGGCGCGCACCTGCATGCCAATGCGCGTGCGCGTGATGAGCAGGTACAGCATCACGGCCACAAGCAGCCCGGCGGCAATGATGAACAGGCGGTAGGCCGGGTAGGAAAGCCCGGGCAGCAACTCGACGGGACCCGCCAGGCCACCCGGCGCGGGCGTGTTGATGGGCTGCGAGCCCCAGATCATGCGCACGCCGTCGTTGGCCATGAGCAGCAGCGCAAAAGTGGCAAGCACCTGCGTCAGGTGATCGCGCTGGTAGAGGCGCCGGATGAGCGTCATCTCGAGCACGATGCCGACGACGATGGTGGCGGCAATGCCGCCGGCCAGGCCCAGCCAGAACGAGCCGCTGGCATTGGCCAGCGTGGCGACCAGGTAGGCGCCCACCATGTAAAGCGAGCCGTGCGCCAGGTTGATGAGGTTCATGATGCCGAACACCAGCGTCAGGCCGGCAGCCAGCAGGAACAGCATCAACCCGAATTGCAGGCTGTTGAGGAGCTGCTCAAGAAGCAGGACAGCATCCATGGCGGCACGCGGTGTCGGCAGCGGCGCTTCAGGAAGGCATCTTGCACTGCTCGACGTAGGCGTCGCGGTGGTTTTCAAACACCTTGCCAACCAGCCGGTTGGTGACGCGGCCCTGGTCGTCCTTGATCACCTCGCGGACGTGGAAGTCCTGGATGGGATAGTGGTTGACATCGAACTTGAAGTTCCCCTGCAGGGCTTCAAACGGCGCTGATTCCAGTGCCGTACGCACCGCGTCCTTGTCGGCCAGGTCACCACCCACCTTGCGCACGGCGCCGTCTATGAGCAGCGCGGCGTCGTAGCCCTGGGACGCGTACATGGTGGGCAACCGGCCGTATTCCTTCTCGAAGTCGGCAACGAAGCGCCTGTTCAGATCGCTGTCCATGTCATGGGCCCACTGGGACGTGTTCTGGATGCCCACCATGGACTCGCCCACCGCGGCAATCACGTCTTCGTCGGCGGAGAAGCCGGGCGCGAACAGCTTCATGTCGTCACCCAGGCCCGCGCCGGAAAACTGCTTGATGAAATTGACGCCCAGGCCGCCGGGCAGGAAGATGTACACCGCGTCGGCGCCGGATGCGCGCAGCTTGGACAGCTCGGCGCCATAGTCCAGCTGCTTGAGCTGGGTGTATTCCTCCATCACGATGTCGCCCTTGTAGAAGCGCTTGAAACCGTTCAGGTGGTCGCGGCCAGCGGGATAGTTGGGGGCGACCAGGGCCAGCTTCTTGTAACCCTGGTCCGTGACCAGCTGGCCTGCCGCTTCATCCAGCTGGTCATTCTGGTAGGACGCGCTGAAGAAATACGGATTGCACTGCTCGCCGGCGTACTGCGAGGGGCCCGAGTTCGCGCTGATGTAAAACGTCTCGGAGTTGAAAACCGGCTGGCCCACGGCGAGCATGATGTTGGAGAACACGATGCCGGTCATGAAATCGACCTTGTCGCGCTTGAGCATGCGGTCGGCAGCCTGCTTGGCTGCGTCCGGGTTCAGCTGGTCGTCGACGACGATTACTTTGGCATCGACGTCGCCGAGCTTGCCGTCCAGGTGCTTGACCGCCAGTTCAAACCCGTCGCGGATGTCGATGCCCAGCGCCGCGCCGGGGCCGGACAATGTGGTCAGCATGCCAATCTTCAATTGATCGGCAGCCAGCGTGGTGGTGGCCGCGCAGGCCAAGGCTGCAGCGGCCGCAACAAAGCGCATGTTCTTGAATTTCATCTGGAGTTTCCTTGGTGTGTGAGAAATGGATGCAGGGACTGGCAAGCCTGTTTTTCCGTTGCAGCGGGTTCATGGCAAACGGGTCATTATCCCGGAGCACCGGTCCCGCCCATACGTGGCGGTTGCGGCGATGGGCTGTCCCGGGACCAGCTGCTGGCAACACGGGATTGAACCACGATCAGCCGCAGCGGGGCAAAGGCAGCGCATGGCTCCGTTGCAAACGGCCGGGATGTGGAGCATGAACAGCCGGGACCACAAGGTCATCACGGACCGAGAACAGGGCCCGCGCGCTCGATTTGCGGGCGATGATGCCAGAGCTGGCATGGCGCAGGCCAACGTTGCCATGCTTTCGCGGGCTGCTGTTTCTGATGTCGTGCCCGGTCAGTCCGGGATGGCGGCCGCGACTTCGATCTCGATATGGACGCACTGCCAGCGTGCCTCCGCTGACCGACGCGCAAGCGCGGCGCGCCGTCGGCATGCGTGCCTCCCGACCGTCGCAGCGAGCCTGTCAACCGCAGGGTGCAGATGCGATACGATGATGTGATTGTTGTCGCCGTTGTCGCTGTGCAACCCCGCAACCGTCCTGATGAAATCGCTGCGCGTCATAGATTCCCATACCGGCGGCGAGCCGACGCGGCTGGTCGTTGCCGGCGGACCCGACCTGGGCAGCGCGCCGCTGGCGGAGCGGCGCCGGCTGTTTGGCGCGCGGTACGATTACTTGCGCACCGGCATCGTTTGCGAGCCGCGCGGCTCGGACGTGCTGGTGGGCGCACTGCTTTGCGAGCCGACCGACGCCCGTTGCAGCGCCGGGGTCATCTTCTTCAACAATGCGGGCTACCTGGGCATGTGCGGGCACGGCACGATTGGGCTCATGGTGTCGCTGGCGCACATGGGGCGCATCCGCCCCGGCTGGCATGGCATCGAGACGCCGGTGGGCGTGGTCAGGGCTTGCCTGCATGCCGATGGCAGCGTGACGGTGCGCAACGTGCCGGCGTACCGCTACCGGCAGGCCGTCAGCGTCAACGTGCCGGGGCACGGGGCGGTGACGGGCGACGTGGCCTGGGGCGGGAACTGGTTTTTCCTGGTTTCCGATCACGGCCAGCGGCTTGAGTTTGAACGCGCTGAAGCGCTGGCGCAGTTTGCCTGGCAGGTCCGCCAGGCGTTGGCCGAGGCCGGAGTGACTGGCGCAGGCGGCGCCGAGGTCGATCACGTCGAGCTGTTTGCGGACCTGCCGCCGGGCGCTGCGGCGGACAGCCGCAACTTCGTGCTCTGCCCGGGACGGGCGTACGACCGTTCGCCCTGCGGCACGGGGACCAGCGCCAAGCTGGCCTGCCTGGCTGCCGAGGGGCGGCTGGCGCCGGGACAGGCCTGGCGCCAAGAGGGCATCGTCGGCAGCGTCTTCGAGGGCAGCTATGAAACGCATGCCGGCCTGCCGCCGGGGCATATCGTGCCCAGCATACGGGGCCGCGCGCACATCAGTGCCGAAGCAACGCTGCTCTTTGACGCGGACGATCCGTTTGCCTGGGGCGTGGTTCCTGCATGAATGATCCAGCGCCAGATTGCCCGCGCCGCCGGGAAGCCGGGACCCCGTCATGGCTGCGCGGCCCGGACTGAGCCCCGCGCTCCGCGGCGTTGCCCTGGTGCTTGCCGGTGCCATGCTGTGGGGAACCACGGGGACCGCGCAGACGTTCGTCGCCGCGAGCCTGTCGCCGTTCTGGGTGGGCACGCTGCGCGTGGCCATTGCCACGCTGTTCTTTGCGATCTACGTGGCCTTCACAACGGGCTGGTCGCAGGCCGGCGCCGACCTGCTGGCGATGGACGCGCGCGTTGCGGTGCCCGCGGGCATCGCTATGGCTGGCTACAACCTGTTCTTTTTTGCCGGCGTCAAGACGGTGGGCGTCGCGGTCGGCACGGCGCTGGTCCTGGGCAGCAGTCCGCTGTGGGCGGGCCTGCTGCAGGCGCTGGTGGGGGTGTGGCCTCAGCGCCAGTGGTGGCTGGGCACGGGCATCGCGATCATGGGCGGCATCCTGCTGGTGCTGGGGCGCGGCGGTCCGCTGCATGCCGACGCGCTGGGTATCGCCTTTTGCCTGGGAGCCGGTTTTTCCTATGCCGCGTATACCGTGTTGAACAAGCAACTGGTGGTACGCTGGCATCCGGCAACCGTGACCTTCTACGTCTTCCTTGTCGCTTCGCTCATCGCCGTTCCTGCAGCCTGGCTGCTGGTGGGGCCGCTGCGCTTGTCGGGCCGGGGCTGGGGCGTTGTCTTGTTCCTGGGCGTGGTCGCAACCGGGGTGGCCTATCTGCTCTACAGCGACGGGCTGCGTTTTGTCAGTGCGGCCAGCGCCGTGTCGCTGGCGCTGATGGAGTCGGCCACCGCTTTCGTGCTGGCGCTGGTCGTCGTGGGCGAGCGGCCGCTGCTGGCTGCATACGCCGGCTTTGTCATCCTGCTGGCTGGCCTGGCGCTGGTGGTGCGCGCCGAGACCCGGTTCCAGCCAGGAACTGCCCGGGCACTTGACGTCTTGCCGTAATCGGTCGTGGAATGGTCAGCCGTGCGCACCCTTGAACTGAAGATTCCACCGCCCGTGCAATGGCTGTTCTTTGCCCTTTTGACGTGGCTGGCAGCCTGGGCGCTGCCGCAGTGCAATTTCCCCTTTGCCGGGCACCGCCTGCTGGCGCTGGTGTTGGCCGCTGCCGGCGCGGCCTGCGGGCTGGCCGGCGTGATTGCATTCCGGCAGGCGCAAACCACGGCGGACCCACATCGGCCCGAGCGGGCGCGCACGGTGGTCAGCCACGGCATCTACCGCCACACGCGCAACCCCATGTACCTGGGACTGGCGCTGGTGCTGGCAGCGCTTGCCTGCTGGTGGGCGACGGCCTGGGGGCTGGTGACGGTGACGCTGTTCTGCACGGGCATCACGCGCTTGCAGATCCTGCCAGAAGAGCGCGCACTGCAGGCCGCGTTTGGCTCTACATACCAAACATACAGGCAGCACGTGCGGCGCTGGCTCTGACGTTACGCTGCCGCCTACGCAACGGACCTGTGCGCCGCTCCCGGCGTCAGGCTGCATGGTCCAGCGAACGCCACTCGCCCTCGGTTTGCGTGGCCAGGGGTCACGACTGAAAAGACACGGGCGCGCCGCCCGGGGCCGGCACAAACGTGCCGCGCAGTCAGTCAGTCTCGACAAGCGCGAGGCAAGACGCTATGCTGGCCCGATTGGTTCTGACCCGAGCATGGCCGCCATGATCCATGAAGCTCCAGCGCAAACGCGTGATCCGGCCTACAGGGCCGTGCTGGAACACTACCGCTGCGATGAAACCGTGCAGGTTCACCGCCTGCTCAAGGCAGCCCGCTTGCCACCCGAGGCAACGGAGCGGGTGGTTGCGCGGGCGGCGCGGCTGGTGCAGGGCGTCCGCGCGCAGCAGGTGCACGGCAGCGGCATCGATGCGTTCATGCAGCAGTACGACCTCTCGAGCCAGGAGGGCGTGGTGCTCATGTGCCTGGCCGAGGCGCTGCTGCGCATCCCGGACAGTGCAACGGTGGACCGACTGATCGAGGACAAGATCGGCGGCTCGGACTGGGAGAGTCATCTGGGCGCGAGCGCGTCGACCTTTGTCAACGCGTCGACCTGGGCACTCATGCTGACCGGCCGCATCTTGCGCCATGAAGACCAGCCGCAGCGCAATTTCCGCGACGTCATGCAGGGCCTGCTGCGGCGCGGCGGCGAGCCCATGATCCGCCAGGCGCTGCGCCAGGCCATGCGCATCATGGGCCGGCAGTTCGTACTGGGTCGCACCATGGCCGAGGCCACGCGCAACGCCCGGGCGCTGGAAAAGCGCGGCTATACCCACTCCTACGACATGCTGGGCGAAGCCGCGCGCACCGACGCCGACGCACAGCGCTACTTTGCAGCCTATCAACACGCCATAGAAACCTGCGGCAAGGCCAGTGCCAGCCGTGGGCCCATTGCGTCACCCGGCGTATCGGTGAAACTGTCGGCGCTGCATGCGCGCTACGAGCTGGCGCAGCGCCAACGCGTGCTGGCGGAGCTGCTGCCACGCATGCGCGAGCTGGCGCACATGGCGGCGGGCTACGACATCAACCTGACCATGGATGCCGAGGAAGCGGCGCGGCTGGACCTGTCGCTGGAGATATTTGACCGCCTGTCGGCCGACACCCGACTCGCGCAATGGCAGGGTCTGGGTCTGGCCGTGCAGGCCTATCAAAAGCGGGCGTTTGACGTCATAGACTGGCTCGCCGTCGTGGCCGAGCGCGATGGCCGGCGCATCATGACGCGGCTGGTCAAGGGCGCCTACTGGGACACCGAGATCAAGCTGGCGCAGGAACAGGGGCTGGATGGCTACCCGGTGTTCACGCGCAAGGTCAACACCGACGTGTCGTACATGGCCTGTGCGCGCAAGCTGCTGGCCGACCGCAAGCACTTCTACGCGCAAATGGCCACGCACAACGCGCACACGCTGGCGTACGTGCGCGAGGTCGCCGGGCACGACGACTTTGAATTCCAGCGCCTGCACGGAATGGGCGAGGTGCTGTACGCTCAGGTCATGGAAGGCGAAGAGGCCATGGCGCCGGGTTGCCGCATCTATGCGCCGGTGGGCGCCTACGAAGACCTGCTCGCCTACCTGGTGCGACGCCTGCTGGAGAACGGCGCCAACAGCTCGTTTGTGAACCGCATTGTCGACCGGCAAGAGCCGGTAGCGCACCTGGTGGCCGACCCGGCGGCCGCAGCCGAGGCCAACGAGCCCATCTGGCACCCGCGCATCGTCCTGCCGGCGCAGCTGTATGGCGCCGAGCGCCTCAACTCGCGCGGCACAGACCTCAGCGACGTGCTCGAGCTTGATGCGTTGGCAAGCGGCATGGAAGCCGCCGACAAACAGGACTGGCATGCAGCACCGCTCATCAGCGGGCATGAAGCGGAGCGCGAGTTCCACCCCGTGTACTCACCGGCCGACCGCCGCCGCAGGGTAGGGCGGGTGGCCTGGGCCACGGCCGAAGACATGGATGTGGCACTGGCCGCTGCAAAAGCGGCGGCCAGCCGCTGGGACGCCACGCCGGCCGCGGAACGCGCCGCCTGCCTGCGTCGCTATGCGGCGCTGCTGGAGCAGCACACGCCGGCCCTGGTGGCATTGTGTGCGCGCGAAGCAGGCAAGCATATTCCAGACGGCGTGGCCGAAGTGCGCGAAGCGGTCGACTTTTGCCGCTACTACGCGCTGCAGGTCGAGCGCGAGTTTGCGCTCCCGATGCGGCTGCCGGGGCCCACCGGAGAGCGCAACACGCTGAGCCTGCACGGACGCGGCGTTTTTGTCTGCATCAGCCCCTGGAATTTTCCGCTGGCCATCTTCACGGGCCAGGTGGCCGCCGCGCTGGGCGCGGGCAATGCCGTCATTGCCAAGCCGGCCGAGCAGACCAGTCTCATCGGCCACCATGCGGTCACGCTCATGCACGAGGCTGGCATCCCCGGGGACGTGCTGCAGTTCCTGCCCGGCGATGGACCCACGGTGGGGGCAGCGCTGGTGGCCGATACCCGGGTCGCCGGTGTGGCGTTCACCGGATCGCTGGCCACCGCGAAGAGCATCAACCGGCAACTGGCAGCGCGCGAGGGCCCCATCATCCCGCTGATTGCGGAAACCGGCGGCCAAAACGCCATGATCGTGGACTCCTCGGCGCTGCTGGAGCAAGTGGTGACCGATGTCGTCAAGTCCAGCTTCCAGAGCGCCGGCCAGCGTTGCTCGGCGCTGCGTGTGCTGTTTGTGCAGGCGGACATCGCCGATGCCCTGCTTGACATGCTCAAGGGTGCCATGACCGAGCTGTCCATAGGCGACCCGTGGTCGCTGGCCACCGATGTCACGCCGGTCATAGACAGCGAGGCCTGCACCAGGCTCGGCGACTATGCACGCGACGCCGAGCGCCGGTTCCGCCTCATCCAGCGCTGCGACCTGACCGAAGCGGCCAAGGCCGGTACCTTCGTGGCGCCGCAGGCGTTCGAGCTGGACAGCATCGAGCAACTCGGCGACGAGCAGTTTGGCCCCATCCTGCACGTGCTGCGCTTCAGGAGCCATGAGCTGGATGCCGTGGTCGACGCCATCAACCGCATGGGCTTCGGCCTCACTTTCGGCATCCACAGCCGCATCGACACGACGGTGGAACGGGTGACGCGCCGCATCCATGCCGGCAACGCCTACGTCAACCGCAACATGATCGGTGCCGTCGTGGGGGTGCACCCCTTTGGCGGTGAAGGCCTGTCAGGGACCGGCCCCAAGGCCGGCGGACCGCATTACCTGCACCGCTTTGCCACCGAGCGCGCGCTCAGCATCAATACGACGGCCGCCGGCGGCAACGCCTCGCTCATGTCGCTGCAGGAAGACGCGCCGGCCGGAGCCGGCATGATCAAGCCCGAACCGCAGCGATACAACTGAGCGCGCTTGTCGCGGGCTCCGCACCGCTGGCTTCAGGCGTCAAGCAGCTGCTGCGCAGCAGCCAGCGTGGCGCCGATTTCAGCGTGGATGACCAGGTCCGCCAGGGAGTCCAGCGGCGTGGCTTCGCGGTTGATGATGACCAGTCTTGCGCCACCGGCCCGCGCTGCCTGCGGCAGTCCCGCGGCGGGGTAGACTTGAAGCGACGAACCCATGGAGAGGAACAGATCGCAGTCCTGTGCAGCGCGCTCTGCGCGGGCCATCTCGGCATCCGGCATGGGCTGGCCAAACGACACGGTGGCCACCTTGAGCAGGCCGCCGCAGGAATCGCAGTCGCGCACCTCGCCGGTCAGCTCGTATTCGGGGCGCAGATCCTCGATCTCGTAGCGCTGGTGGCACTCCAGGCAGCTGACGTAGCCGGCGTTGCCGTGCAGCTCGATGATGTGTTCGTCCGCAACGCCGGAAGCCTGGTGCAGGTTGTCGACGTTTTGCGTGATGATGTGCGAGATGCGCCCGGCCTTCACCCAGCGCGCCAGCACCTCGTGCCCGATGTTGGGCTGCTTGCCCGAGAGGTCGCGTTCACCATCGAAGACGCGGCGCCACGATTCGCGCTGTGCTTCGGCAGACCGCACGAAGTCTTGAAACTGGATGGGCTGCATGCGCGACCAGATGCCGCCGGGACTGCGAAAATCAGGGATCCCGGATTCGGTCGACATGCCGGCACCGGTGAACGCCACCACGCGCTGCGCAGCCGCAAGCTGCCGGGCCAGCTCCGAGACGACAGGGTTTGAGCCATCCATGCCCCGCATGCTACCCCATGCGCGGCAGCGCACGGGACGGTGGGGTTGTCCCAGCCGCTTAAAATACAAAGGTCTGGCCGAGCCAGCGTGCCGCGGTCCGCCATGTCAGGAGCGCGCCTAAGCGCATCCTGCTTCCCTCCCGTCACGCCGCGCGATTTGCCAGTGGGTTTTCAAAACATCACTCCTGTTCACGTCACGATGCTGTCTCGCAAGTTGTTCATTCCTGCCGTCCTGGCCGCCATGCTGGTTGTGCTGGTCGGCTGCAAGCCGGACCCTGAAACCCCGCTGCCGCTGCCCGAGACACCAGCGTCTGATTCCGGCGGCGCCCCGCAGCCGGCGGCTGCCGCGCCGGATGACATGGATGAGCCGGCCGTGAACGATGCCGGCGAGGCTGCCCAGCGCGACGCTCACACAGCAGAGCAGGACGACAACGTTGAAGCCGCCATGCAGGGCAGCCTGAAAAACGACGACCGGCCGGTTTCAGACACGGCGGCTGACGCCGCCCAGGCAGCAACCGCCGCGGCTGCTGAGGCGGTGCAGAAGGCGGGCCTTGCCGCGGACCGCGCCAGCAGCGCAGCCGATGAGGTCTCGGATCAGGCGGCTGACGAGGTGGCTGCAGCCGCCGAGCGGGCCCGCGCGGCGCTGAAGGCGTCGCACAGCGAGGCGCGCGAATCCGTTGCCGACACGGCCAGCCGGGCCAGCGACGCGGTGAGTAGCGCTGGTGTTGAAGTCAGTGGCGAGGCGCGCATCGATGCGCCCATCAGGTCGGGCGAGACCAAAAGCACCGGCGAGCCGGACCCGGCAAGCGCCGGGCAGCCCGACTGATCAGGCGGGCAACCAGTCCAGTCCGTTGCGGCTTGCGACGAAGACGTCGCCCGCGCTGCGGCCCAGCGCCGTGGCAAACTCCCGCTGCACCCGTTCCGGGTCGTTGTTGCGCTCACTCAGGTGTGCCGCGACCACGATGTCCAGCCGGCGGTGGTCAATGCTGCGCAGGACCTGCAGCGCCTGCGCGTTGCTCAGGTGCCCCAGCACGCCGCTGATGCGCTGCTTGAGGAAGTCGGGGTAGCGCGAGCGGGCCAGCAGGTCGGGGTCGTGGTTGCTTTCCAGCACGAGCGCGTTGCAGGCAGCCAGCCGGTCAAGCACGTGGGGCGTGGCGTGCCCCAGGTCGGTGGCGATGCCGAGCTTGCGGTTGCCGTCGGTACAGGTGAGCTGCAGCGGCTCGCGTGCATCGTGCGGTACGGTGAAAGGCGTGAGCTCCATGCCGCCCACCGCAATTGCCACGCCGTCAGACGCCTGGCGGGCCAGTGGCAGCGCCTGCGCCTTTCCCAGCGCCTGCAGGGTTCCTGTGCTGGTCCAGACCGGAACGCGGTAGCGCAGCGACAGCTGCACCACGCAGCCGACATGGTCGCCGTGCTCGTGCGTGATGAAGACGCCGTCCAGCTGCTCCGGCGCCAGGTCGATGCGGGCCAGCCGCTGGTGCAGCTGACGCCAGCCCAGCCCGCAGTCGATGAGCAGCCGCGTGCGCTGGTGGCCATCACTGGCCTCGACCAGCGTTGCGTTGCCCGCGCTGCCGCTGGCCAGGCTGCAAAAGCGCAACACGGGGACTGCTGGCGCCTTATTTCAGCTCGTCTGCAAGAATCTGCACGATGCTTGCATTGTCCTGGGCCGGGATCGCGCCGCCGTCCTTGTCATGCACCGTCACCACGCTGCCGGTCTGGCCCGACTCGACCTGGATCTGGTAGCGCTCGGTGGGCAACTGCTTGGAGCCGCGGCCAAAGAGCTTGCCAAAGAAGCCCGGCTTCTTGCTTTCCAGCTCGGGGTCGACGTAGCGCACGTAGTACAGGCCCCGGCTGCGGTCGCGGTCTTCGACGGTGAATCCGGTGCGGTCCAGCGCCAGGCCCACGCGGCGCCACGCGCTGTCAAAATCCTCGGGCATCTGCACCGCCGCAGCGCCGCTGACCTGCACCACCTGGGCGCGCGCCTCGGTACTGGCCTCGCCGGCTGCCGCCTGCGCGACCATGGCCTTGGATTTCTCTTCGGAGACGCCCAGCGTGACCATCAGGCGACGCAGGAACTCGGCCTCCAGGTCCCGATCACGCGGACGGGCCTGCCACACGGTGCTGTCGCGCTGGCTGGACGTGTAGACCTCTTCCATGCCGTCGTGGGTGATGAAGATGTCGGTGCCGCCCGAGTCGTTGCGCTCGACGCGCGTGCGGAAGCGGTCACGCTCGCCGGTGGAGTAAAGCGAGTCAAATACCTTGCCCAGCGTGCGCCGGATCACGTCCTGCGGGATCTTGGCACGGTTTTCGGCCCAGTCGGTTTCCATGATGCCGGTGTTGGGCTGGTCGACCGTGAGCAGGAATCCGTTGTCCAGCCAGAAGTTGCGCAGCTCCTTCCAGATCTTGTCCGCCGGGCGGTCCACCCGCAGCCAGCGCGTGGCGCCGTCGCGCATGTAGTGCACGTCGGCAATGGTGTCGGGCGCCGTGCGCACGCCGCTGCGGTTGGCCACGTCCTGCCCGGCCTGGTAACCGCTGGCGGTCACGGTGTCTCCCGGAATCGTGTAGCGCGAGCTGGTCTGCAACTGCGTCAGGTCCGGCGGCACTTCCAGCGAGGTGCCGCGCCCGGCGCTCTTGTAGTCGATCGTGTCGGATTCCAGGATCGAGCAGCCTCCGGCCAGCACGAGCAGCGCTGCGCACAGGAAGATGCGTTGATATCTTGCAAGAAACGTCACGTTCGGCTTTCCTTTGAGGGGGAGGTGGGTTGGCTGCGAACGCTGCTCATGCCAGCGTCCGGAGCCGGGCCGCTGCTGCCACGGAGGTCACGAGAGCAGGCCGGCGCCTTGCAGTGCCCGCTCAACCGTCGCGTGATGCGCGTCCGCAAGCGGGGTCAGCGGCAGCCGCAGGTGCGGCTGGCAGCGGCCCATGCGGCCCAGCGCCCACTTCACCGGGATGGGGTTGGATTCTACAAACAATGCCTGGTGCACGGCCATCAGCCCATACTGCAGCCGCATCGCCTCGTCCCGCTCGCCGGCAACGGCTGCGGTGCACAGCGCGTGCATCAGGCGCGGCGCCACGTTGGCCGTGACGCTGACGTTGCCGTGGCCGCCGCACAGCATCAGCGCCACTGCGGTCAGGTCATCGCCCGAGTAGACGGCAAAGCCCTTGGGCGCGCGGCTGATGATCTGCTGCGCGCGGACGAGGTTGCCTGTGGCTTCCTTGATGCCGACGATGCCCGGAACCTCGGCACAACGCAGCACCGTATCGGCCTGCATGTCTGCCACGGTGCGGCCCGGCACGTTGTACAGCACCATGGGCAGGTCGCCCACCGCTTCTGCCACCGCCTTGAAATGCTGGTACTGGCCTTCCTGCGTCGGCTTGTTGTAATAGGGCACGACCTGGAGCTGGAAGTCTGCCCCCACTTTTTGCGCGTAGCGCGCCAGCGAGATGGCCTCGCGGGTGGAGTTGGCGCCGCAGCCGGCCAGGATGGGCACGTGCCGCTCGGTGTGCGTCCGCACCTGCTCGACGGCAACGCGGATGACCTCGTGGTTTTCTTCGTGGCTCAGCGTGGGTGATTCGCCGGTGGTGCCAACCACGCTGATGCAGGCCGTGCCTTCCTGCACATGCCAGTCGATCAGCTTGCGCAGCGCATCGTAGTCAACGCGGCCATCCTCTTGCATGGGCGTGACCAGCGCAACGGTACTACCAACAATTGGCGTCATGGGGATTCGGTGGAAATGCAAAGTGGTTCTCTTTGGCGTGATTCTAGTGTAGTACGCTGCATTTCATGGCTTGGGTGCAGCGCTGCGGGAAGACGCAGCGCTGCGCTACTGCAGCGATCCAGATTCCGGCAGCCGGTAGCGTGGCGGGGCGCTGCCTTGCGCCGGAGCGCCCCGGCGCACGGCGGCAATGCGCTGCATGAAGCGCGCGGGCCGCTCAAGAAACCCGTCTTCATAGCCGGCCACGTGCCAGCTCGCGTTGCGGCAGTGGCGCAGGAGCTCGCCGTTTTGCAGGAGAAAGTCCGGGTTGGCCGGGCGGCCCACGCTGGCGTTGCCGACGGCAAACGTTTCGTACAGCAGGACGCCGCCCGCCGCCACGCTGTCCAGGAGCGTGGGCAGCAGCGGACGCCACAGGTAATGGGTCACCACGACCGCGCCAAACTGGCGCCCTGCAAATGGCCAGGGTCCCTGCTCGATGTCGGCGTGCACCAGTTCGCCCAAACCCGCCAGGGCGGCCAGCGCCTGCGCGTCGCGATCAACGCCGGCCACCGGGTGGCCGCGCCGCGCAAACCAGTGCAGGTGCCGGCCCCGGCCGCAGGCCACGTCCAGTACGGTCGCGCCGGGCGCGACCAGATGGCTCCAGCGCCGTATCCAGTCAGAAGGTGCGGGCAGGTCTTGCAGGTTCATGCGATCGATGGCCGGGCCAGGCGCAAGGGGCATTGCCGTGGCTGCTCCTGCACAACCCCGGGCTATCACTAGAATCTGCGGCCATGGTAACCCGCTTGTCTCATGACGCCTCGGCCTATTCGGAAGCGTCCATACACATCCTCAAGGGCCTGGAGCCGGTGCGCCAGCGCCCTGGCATGTACACGCGCACCGACAGCCCGCTGCATATCGTGCAGGAGGTCCTGGACAACGCCGCAGACGAGGCGCTGGCCGGTTTTTGCAAGAAGATTGTCGTGACGCTGCACGCCGACGGCGCCATCAGCGTGGAAGACGACGGCCGCGGCATTCCCTGCGGCCTGCACCCGCAGGAGCAGGCCCCCGTGCTGGAGCTGGTGTTCACGCGGCTGCATGCAGGCGGCAAGTTTGCCAAGGGCAAGGACGCTGCCTACAATTTTTCCGGCGGCCTGCACGGGGTGGGCGTGGCCGTGACCAACGCGCTCAGCCAGCGCCTTGAGGTGACCAGCCATCGCGATGGCAAAGTGGGCTTCATTGCCTTTGAAGGCGGCTACGTGGCCGAGCCGTTGCAACTGCGCCAGCGCACGGCAGGTGAGCGCAAGCAGGGCACCACGGTCCGCCTTTGGCCCGATGCCAGTTACTTTGACAGCATGCGGCTGCCCATGGCCGAGTTCATGCACCTGCTGCGCAGCAAGGCGGTCTTGCTGCCCGGCCTGTGCATGGAGCTGGTCAACGAGAAAAAGAACGAGGAGCAAAGCTGGCAGTATGACGCCGGCCTGTCCGGCTACCTGGAGCAGAGCCTGCCCGCGGATCCGCTGTTTCCCGTCCTGACGGGACAGGCCTGGGCCGAATCCGGAGACGAGCAGTTTGCCGAAGGCGAGGGTGCCGAGTGGGCGCTGGCGTTCACCGAAGAGGGCGCGCCGGTGCGCGAGAGCTTTGTCAACCTCATTCCGACCACGGCCGGCGGCACGCACGACAGCGGCTTGCGGGACGGCCTGTTCCAGGCGCTGAAGAATTTCATCGACATGCACGCGCTGCTGCCCAAGGGCGTCAAGCTCATGTCCGAAGACGTGTTGGCGCACGCCAGCTACGTGCTGTCGGCCCGCGTGCTGGACCCGCAGTTCCAGGGCCAGATCAAGGAGCGGCTGAACTCGCGCAGCGCCGTGCGGCTGGTGTCCAGCTTCGTGCAGCCGGCGCTGGAGCTGTGGCTGGGCACGCACGTGGAGGAAGGCAGGAAGCTGGCCGAGCTGGCGATCAACGCCGCGCAAAGCCGCCAGCGGGCGCGGCGCAAGATCAAGAAGCGCAAGAGCTCGAACGTGGCGGTGCTGCCGGGCAAGCTCACCGATTGCCAGAGCCACGACACCCGCGTCAACGAACTGTTCCTGGTTGAAGGCGACTCCGCCGGCGGCAGCGCCAAGATGGGACGCGACAAGGAAACCCAGGCCATCCTGCCGCTGCGCGGCAAGGTGCTCAATACATGGGAGGTAGAGCGCGACCGGCTGTTTGCCAACGCCGAGATCCATGATATTTCGGTGGCGATAGGCGTGGATCCGCATGGCCCGGCCGACGCGGTGGACCTGGACGGGCTGCGCTATGGCAAGATCTGCATCCTGAGCGATGCCGACGTGGACGGCGCGCACATCCAGGTGCTGCTGCTGACGCTGTTCTTCCGCCACTTCCCGCGCCTGGTCGAAGCTGGCCACATCTACGTGGCGCAGCCGCCGCTGTTCCGTGTCGACGCGCCGGCGCGCGGCAAGAAGCCGGCCACCAAGCTCTATGCGCTGGACGAGCGCGAACTGGGCGCCATCCTGGCCAAGCTGCGCAAGGATGGCGTGGCCGAGGGCAAGTGGAACATCAGCCGCTTCAAGGGGCTGGGCGAGATGAACGCCGAGCAGCTGTGGGAAACCACGCTCAACCCGGACACGCGGCGCCTGCTGCCCATTCGCCTGGGTGCCACGGGTTTTGCGCAGACGGCGCAGGAGCTGACCCGGCTCATGGGCAAGGGTGAGGCAGCGGCGCGGCGCGAGCTCATGGAGCTGCGTGGCGATGCGGTGGCGCTGGATATTTGACCTGTTCTCTTCGTTCAAGGCTTGTCGAGGACGATGGGGCCGCACCAAGCAGCGCCGCCGGATTCAGCAGCAGATGCAGCACAAAAAGTATATGATCATCGTATACAGCCATGCTTGACTTGGAGTTGATTTCCGGCTTTGACTGGGATGCCGGCAACGCGCGCAAGAACGACAAGCATGGTGTCTCCATGGCGGAGGCCGAGCAGGTGTTTTTCAATATTCCGTTGCTGCTGCTTGATGATGTGAAGCACAGTCAGGATGAGGCACGCCATCATGCGCTGGGCCAGACCCATGCCGCGCGCCTGCTGCACATCACCTTCACGCTGCGCGGGGAGAGTACCCGGATACGCGTCATTTCAGCCCGGGACATGCATCGCAAGGAGCGACTGGCGTATGAACAAGCCAAGAAAAAAGAAAATTCCCGCATTCCATAGCGAAGCGCAGGAGCGCGCGTTCTGGGAGGCGCACGACTCCACGGACTACGTGGACTGGTCGACCGCCCAGCGTGCCGTATTGCCCAACCTCAAGCCCACGACAAGAACCATATCGCTGCGCCTGCCGCAGCACATGCTGGATTCGATCAAGGTCGCAGCCAACGCGCGCGATGTGCCATATCAATCTCTCATCAAGATTTGGCTGCAGGAAAAGCTGCGCGGTTGACCGACAAATGAGCGCGCCGAGAGCGGAGATGACGGCCAGGCGGAGGCTTGGTGCGTTTTGCCAGCTGGTCTTGCTTGCGCTGGTGGGCTGAAGTGGCTGAGTCGATACCCGGACGCGCATATGCAGCAGCTCACCTCGGCCGACGACGGCGGCCGCGTCGCGAACGGACATCCGCAGCCTGGCAGGCTCGCGATCTGCTCGTTACGTTGGCCGGCGGCGCGGAAGAAAGCGGGTTGTTCGGTCGCCCATGAGTGAATCAGCCGTGCGGGCGCCGCCGCTTCGTGGCGGCCAAGAGCCCAGCCAGAGGAGGCGGCACGCCCGGCCAGATTTGTTGACCGAAAGACTAGATTAAACATGAACTATAAGCGCTAACCATATACTTTAGAACATAGTCTCTTCCCTTTGCTTCGCGGGGAAGTGTAACTTGCGTGATGCATCCAGATTTTGATAATGAACGTGAATAATTCAATGTATCTTGTGGAATTACAACAAAAAAAGTACTCATGAACGAGCAGATCAGTCTTGGCTTGAACGGGAACGGCTCGGAACCGGAAGAATCCCTGGCGCTGGCCGAGTACGCGCAGCGTGCGTACCTGGAGTACGCGCTGTCGGTGGTCAAGGGTCGCGCGCTGCCGGACGTGGCCGACGGGCAAAAGCCGGTGCAGCGCCGCATCCTGTACGCCATGCAGCGCATGGGGCTGGGCTATGGCGGCGCCGCCGGCAACACGCCGGCGCGCCCGGTCAAGAGCGCGCGCGTGGTGGGTGATGTGCTGGGGCGCTTCCACCCGCATGGCGACCAGGCCGCGTACGACGCGCTGGTCCGCATGGCGCAGGATTTCAGCCAGCGTTACCCGCTCATAGACGGGCACGGCAACTTTGGCAGCCGCGATGGCGACGGGGCTGCCGCCATGCGCTACACCGAGGCCCGGCTGGCCCGGATCACGCGCCTGCTGCTGTCCGAGATAGACCAGGGCACGGTTGACTTCGTGGCCAACTACGACGGCAGCACCGAAGAGCCGGTCCAGCTGCCCGCTCGCCTGCCGTTTGCGCTGCTCAATGGCGCCAGCGGCATTGCGGTCGGCATGGCCACCGAGATCCCCAGCCACAACCTGCGCGAGGTGGCCGATGCCTGTATCGCGCTCATCCAGGAGCCGCAGCTGGGCGACGACGCGCTGTTTGACCTGCTGCCCGGCCCGGACTATCCGGGCGGCGGGCAAATCATCAGCCCGCGCAGCGACATCCGCGCCGCGTACCTCAGCGGCCGCGGCAGCCTGCGCGTGCGCGCCCGCTGGCGGGTGGAAAACCTGGCACGCGGCCAGTGGCAGGTGGTGGTCGACGAGCTGCCGCCCGGCGCGTCGACGCAAAGGGTACTCGAGCAGATCGAGCAGCTGACCAACCCCAAAGTCCGCAACGGAAAGAAGACGCCATCGCAGGAGCAGCTGCAGCTCAAGAGCGCGCTGCTTGCCGTGCTGAGCGAGGTGCGGGACGAATCCGGCAAGGACGCGCCGGTGCGCATCGTGCTCGAGCCCAAGAGCCGCACGGTGGACCGGGATGCCTTTATCAACACCCTGCTTGCGCACACGTACCTGGAGACCACGGCGCCGATCAACCTCACCGGCATCGGGCTGGATGGCCGGCCCGTGCAGAAAAGCCTGCGCCAGATACTCGAGGAGTGGATCGCGTACAGGAGCGAGACGATCAGCCGGCGCAGCCGGCATCGGCTGCAGAAGGTGCTCGACCGCATCCATATCCTGGAAGGCCGGCAGCTGGTGCTGCTCAACATCGACGAGGTCATTGCCATCATTCGCGGCAGCGACGAGCCCAAGGCGGCGCTGATCGCCCGCTTTGCGCTCAGCGAGCGGCAGGCCGAGGACATCCTGGACATCCGGCTCCGCCAGCTGGCGCGGCTGGAGGCCATCCGCATCGAGCAGGAGCTGTCGGAGCTGCGCGGCGAGCAGGCGGAGCTGGAAAAGGTGCTTGACAGTCCCGCCGCGCTGCGGCGGCTGATGGTGCGTGAAATCAAGGCCGACGCCGCCACGTTTGCCGATTCCCGCCGCACGCTCATCGAGCATGAAGACAAGGCAACGGCAGAAATCCAGGTGCTTGACGAAGCGGTCACCGTCGTCGTCAGCCGCCGCGGCTGGGTGCGGGCCCGCCAGGGACATGGCCACGACCCGGCCAGCTTTGAATTCAAGACCGGCGACAGCCTGTACGCAACCTTTGAATGCCGGACCGTCGATTCGCTGCTGGTCCTGGGCAACAACGGCCGTGCGTACAGCGTATCCGTGGCCCAGCTTCCCGGGGCGCGCGGCGACGGCCAGCCGGTCACGGCGCTCATTGACCTGGAGGCCGGAACGCAGCCGGTGCACTACTTTGCCGGCGCACCGACCATGCAGCTGCTCCTGGCCGGCTCCGGTGGCTACGGCTTCCTTGCCACAGCAGCCGCGATGGCGTCGCGCCAGCGCGCCGGCAAGGCCTTTGTGCGGCTGGAAGCCGGTGAGCAGCTGCTGCCGCTCACGGCGATTGCTGCCGCGTCTGCGGCCCCGGATGCGGCGCCCAGCAACCCCGGCAGCGTGGCCTGCGTCGCGCGCAGCGGGCGCATCCTGGTCTTTGACCTGGCCGAGATCCGGCAGATGGACCACGGCGGGCGCGGACTCATGCTCATGCGCCTGGCCGATGACGACCGCCTCGTGGGCGCCGTTCCCGCCGATGCGGGAATCACGGTCAGCGGCCGCAGCAGCCGCGGCAAGTTCCGTGAAAAAAGGCTGAATGCGCAGGCACTGGAGCCACTGCGCGGCCGCCGCGCCCGTGTCGGCCGCGACGCCAAGCTGGGTTTCACGCCCGATGCCGCAACCCCGACAGGCGCGAGCCGCTGATCGGCTGGCCGCGCCTGCGCGCGGCCACAGGGCACGCGGCGCGGGTTGAGGCAAAATGCCCCCGCGACCCCACGCTCGGCCCGCGCGTTTGCCCAAGGGCAAGGATCCTGATCACGCGGGCGTCTCAAGCTCATGGTTGGGGAGACGACACATGAACCGGCATCGGCAGCGGTCCGGGCTGAATTTGCGACAGCTTTCCTACTTTGTCCGTACGGTGGAACTCCGGAACATGACGCGTGCGGCCGAAAGTCTTTACGTGGCGCAGCCGGCGCTGAGCCAGCAGATCTCGCGCCTGGAAGAGGAGGTGGGCGCCCAGCTCCTCGTGCGCCACCCCAGGGGCGTTGAGCCGACGGCAAAAGGTCAGATCCTGTACCGGCAGGCGCAGACCGTCCTGCGCGAAGTGGACGCCATCGCAGGAATGCTTCACCGCGAGACGGCGCCCATAGCCGGCACGGTTTCTGTCGGCATGCCATCGAGCGCGGCGCGCATGCTCGCGCTCCCGCTCATCCGCGCCGTGTCCGGGCGGTACCCGACGGTCGACCTGGAAATTGTCGATGTCTCCAGCGCTGACCTGACGGTGCTGGTGCAGCAGGGGCGGGTGGACATGACCCTTTCCCCGGACCAGGAAAACGTGGCGGACCTGCTGGCGGTCCCGCTGGTCGTCGAGGAGCTGCTGGTTTTGACGCACCCTTCGCTGGTGCTTGCGCAAGACAAGCTGACGATCACCGATCTTGCCGGTGTCCCGCTGATCCTTTCGCGGCCGCCCAACAAGTTGCGCATGCGCGTTGAATACGCTTTCATGAACGCGCAGCTTCAATACAAGCTGCTTGCCGAAGTGAGCACGTCAGCGATCACGCTGCCTGCGGTTCGCGAAGGGCTGGGCGCCACCATCCTCCCGTACTCTGCGGCTGCTGCAGAAATCGAGGCAGGAACCGTCAGGCACCACCACCTCGCGCCCCCGCTGTGGCGCGGGATCAGCCTGTGCACGAGCCGGTCCAAGCCGCAGCGTCCGGCAGCCGCGGCGGTTGGCGAGCTCATCCAGTCGCTGGTTCGCGAGCTGATTTCCACAGGTGTCTGGCGCTACTGCACGATGGCCGAGCTCTCGCAGTCCAAACTGGCGTATTGAGCAGCTGCGCGGGGCGCTTGAATGAACAGGTTGAGCGAAGTGCGTCCAGCGTTTGACGTTCGCCCAATGTCCAACCACCCTATCAGCCAGAGGGCTGGCCTCCCCGCTGATGAACGATGATCTTGGCCCTTGCGGGCCTTGTATGAAAGCCGCCTGCGGCGGCTGATGAACGTTTTGCGTCAAGCGTTCAGCGTTCAGCGTGAACCCACCACGCTCAACGTCCAACGCTCAACGCTCAACCTCCCCAGATCATGGCGGCGCAGCTGCAGTCATTGCAGCCGCGCAGCGGCGCGATCATCCATCATGCGCCACGCGCCACGCTCAACGCTCAACCTCCCCGTCATGGCGGCGCAGCCGCAGTCATTGCCGCTGCACAGCGGCGAGATCATCCGTCATGGGCGCTCAACTCTCGTCATCCGGCGAACTCAACATAAGCAAAACTGATTCCGGTAGCGCAATTTGCTATTGGTCAGCCTGGAAATCGGTCTATAGAATGAAATTGACATCAAGAAAAGGGGCTGGTTTGGACCTATGACAGCAACGAGAGACAACCGCGCTGCCACGGAACGGCGCACCGGGGCCGCACAAGGCGGCGCGCTTGCGGATTTGCGGGTCCTGGATTTTTCCAGGGTTCGTGCAGGCCCCACCTGCGTGCGCATGCTGGCTGACTTCGGTGCCGACGTGATTCGCATCGAGCCGCCGGCCGATGCCGATCCAAACGCCGCCATGTTTGCCGACGACAGGCTGGGCGGAGACTTCCAGAACCTCAACCGCAACAAGCGCTCGCTTGCGCTCAACCTCAAGCAGCCGCAGGCGCGCGAGATCGTTGCGCGCCTCGTGCGGGACGCCGATGTCGTGGTCGAGAACTGGCGTCCGGCGGTCAAGGACAAGCTGGGGCTTGACTACGAGACGCTCTCGGGCATCAATCCGCGCATCATCCTGGCAAGCATCTCCGGCTACGGGCAGAACGGGCCGTATGCTTCACGGCCGGCCTTTGACCAGATCATCCAGGGCATGGGCGGGTTGATGTCGGTGACCGGGCTGCCCGAACACGGGCCGATGCGCGCGGGCATTGCCGTTTCCGATTCCAGCTCGGGCCTGTACGCGGCCATCGGCATCCTGCTTGCGCTGCACGAGCGCCAGCGCTCCGGCCGTGGGCAGTGGGTGCATGCATCGCTGCTGCACACCATGATCGCCATGATGGACTTCCAGGTTGCACGCTACCTCAACGACGGCGAGCTGCCGGTCCAGGAGGGCAACAACCACCCCACGACCTGTCCCATGGGTCTTTTTGCCGCCGCAGATGGCCTGTTCAACCTGGGCGTTGCCGGGGAGGGGATGTGGAGCGGCTTTTGTACCGCATTGAAGCGACCCGAGTGGCAGCATGATCCGAGGTTCAGGACCGCAGAGCTGCGCAGCCGCAATCGCCACGAACTGAACCAGATGGTGCAGGACCTTCTGGCAACGCAGCCGGTGGCGCACTGGGTCCAGGAGCTGAACGACGCAGGGGTTCCTGCCGGGCCTGTGTACAACGTCGAACAGATGCTGGGCGATGAGCAGGTCGTCCATGCCAGGGTGCACGCCGCAGCCACGGCCTTTGGCCGGGTTGAGCGGCACTTCGTGACGCAACCCGTGGTCCTGGAGCGCACGCCGGCCCGTGTCGACAGCGCCGCGCCCGGGCTGGGCGAGCACTCCGTGGAGATATTGCAGGCGCTTGGCTATGGCGAAGCCGAGATCGCGGAGTTCAAGTCGGAACGCGTGATCTGAGCCGCGTCTTGAATCTGGATGGACACATGACACAAGCATCGGGCCAAATCAGCGCGGAATTCCGTGCCGGGATATGGGAAGTGAGAATTTCCAATCCGGCGCGCTACAACGCAATCTCCATGCGCATGTGGGAGCAGCTTGCCCGGGTGCTGGAGCAAGCCGATCAAGACGATGCGGTTCGGGTCGTTGTGTTGACGGGAGAGGGAAAACGTGCGTTTGCCTCGGGCGCGGATATTTCCGAATTTGACCAGTTCAGCTCGGACCCCAGCCTGATCGAGCGCTTCAATCACGCCGTGCATGCCGCTACCCGCGCGCTGGCGGCGTGCAGGCACCCGACCATCGCGCTCATCCGGGGCATCTGCATGGGCGGCGGCATGTCGGTCGCGCAGGCCTGCGATGTACGTTACTGTGCCGAAGACGCACGCTTTCGGATGCCGGCGGGCCAGATGGGAATCGGGTATGAGCCCGAGGACATCCGGCATCTGGTCTCGGTGGTGGGTGCGGCGCGAGCGGCTGATCTTTTCTATACCGCCCGGACCTTCTTTGGGCGCGAGGCCGAGCGCATGGGTTACGTGCAGGAATGCTTCTCGGTCGAGGATTTTGATGCGTGCAGCCAGGCACGCGTGGCGGCGGTATCGCGCATGGCGCCGCTGACGCTGCGCGCGTTCAAGCTGGCGTTGCGCCGAATGACGGGCGCGGCCGACGCGCCGGACCCGGACGTGGTGAACCACGCGTTTCTGGCGTGCTTTCACAGCGCCGACTACCGGGAGGGGCAGCTTGCGTTCCGCGAGCGGCGCCAGCCCGTCTTTATGGGCAGGTAACGACAGGGAGACAAGACATGGAAATGACCGGACAACGGGAAGTCCCCGTTTCACAGCAGGCCGCCTGGGACGCATTGAATGATCCCGAGGTCCTGAAGGCATGCATTCCCGGCTGCGAATCACTGGAGCTTGACCAGGAGGGCGGCGGCTTCAAGGCCGTGGTGCGCGCTGCGGTCGGGCCGGTTCGTGCTCGGCTCAAGGGCCGCGTCGACCTGTCGGACATCGTGGCGCCGGAATCGTACAAGCTCGCGTTCAAGGGCGAAGGAGCCACCGGCTTTGCCCAGGGTGAATCCGAGGTGCGCCTGGTGCCGTCGGAGGCGGGCGCGGGCACGCTCATCTGCTACACGGCCAATGCCAAGATAGGCGGCAAGCTGGCGCAGGTGGGCTCGCGCCTGATCGACAGCGCCGCCAACAAGCTTGCCGGCGAATTTTTCTCCAACCTCACGCAGCATCTTGGCGGCGAATCGGAGGAGAAACCGTCCGACGCAACAGCAACAGAGCCCGCCAAAAAGAAGAAGGGCATGTTTGGATTCATGAAGAAGGACAAGGGCGACAAGGGCGCGGCCGAGGCGCAGTGATGCACGGCGCCCGCGGCTTGGGGCGACGTTCTTTGCAGTGGCTGGAACCAGGAATGTGCAAGTGAAGCGGCAGGATGAGATGCAAGAGCGCGAGCGGCGGCCTGCGGGCGGCGCGGCCGAGCTGTTGCGGTTGCTGCACGGCCGTGGCTGCTACCTGGACGACGTGCAGACGCCCAGGGGCACGCTGCACCTGGCGTTTGTTCGCAGCCCCCATGCGCGCGCCAAGGTGCTGTCGCTTGATGTCGAATCCGCGCGCAACGTCGCTGGCGTCGTCAGGGTGGTCACCGGGGCCGACCTGGCGCATGCCGTGCGTCCGATCAGCGCACGGCTGCAAGCGCGCGATGACTACGTCTATCGCGAGGCCGACTGGCCCGCGCTGGCAACCGACGAGGTCCGCTACGTGGGTGAGGCCGTGGCCATAGTCGTTGCCGAGAATCGCTACGTGGCCGAGGATGCGGCGGCGCTGGTTGACGTGGACTACGAGCCGCAGCCGGCGGTGTCAGACGTCGAAGCCGCCTTGTCAGAGACGGCGCCCAGGGTGCACGCGCACCTGCCGGACAACGTGCTGTACCGCCAGCACTCGGGCACGCCTGCTGACGCCGCCGAATTCAACGCGCCGGGGCTGGTGCGCGTCCGGGGACGGTTTCGCCACCCCCGCGTCACGGGACTGTCCCTGGAAGCGCGTGGCGTCCTTGCCGAGTATCGCGAGAGTTCCGGCGAGCTCGTTGTCTGGAGCTCGACGCAGATTCCGCACCTGCTGCGCGATGCCCTGAGCGAGAGCCTGGGCCTGCCCGCTTCCAACCTGCGCGTCATCGCACCCGACGTCGGCGGCGCATTTGGAACCAAGATGCAGGCGTTCCCGGAAGAGCTGGCCGCGGCCTTCCTCGCGTATGTGCTGAAGCGCCCGGTCAAGTGGATTGAGGACCGGCTGGAGAACCTGCAGGCGAGCTGCCATGCGCGCGACGCGCTGGTCGATGCGGAGCTGGCGGCCCACCCCGATGGACGCATCGCCTGGATACGCGCCCGCGGCCTCTTTGACGTGGGCGCCTATTCCACGTTTCCACTGACCTGTGCGCTGGAACCCGCAACCGCAGCGCCCGCGCTGCCCGGCCCGTATCGGGTGCCGCTTTTCTCGTATGAGGGCACTGCGGTGGCAACCAACAAGGCACCGGAGGGCGCGTACAGGGGCGTTGGCGTTCCGGTGGGACCGATCGTGACCGAGGGGCTGCTCAACAAATTGGCGTACAAGCTGGGCAAGGATCCGGTTGACGTGCGCAGGATCAACTTGGTCAAGGCCGACGAGTTTCCGTATGAAAGCATCTCGGGTGCGATCTTTGACAGTGGGGACTACGCGGGCTTGCTGCAGCTTGCGCTCGATCGGGCCGATTACGCAGGATTGCGACGCATGCAGCAGCAGCAGCGGGCCAACGGCAAGCTGCTTGGCATCGGCGTCTCCTGCTTCATCGAGCCGACCGGAATGAATCGCAACACGTACCGGACGCGCGGCATGATCCAGGTGCCCGGTTTTGACGGCGCCATCCTTCGCGTCGACCCGGCCGGTCGCATCGAAGCGGCCATCAGCATTCCATCGCAGGGCCAGACACAGGCCACCGCGTTTACAACGCTGCTGGTGGAGTCACTGGGGGTGTCGGAAGAGACCATCCACATCACGCTGGGCGATACGGCGCGCACGCCCTATGGTTGCGGCACGTTTGCCAGCCGCGGCATGGTCTCCGGTGGCGGCGCGCTGCTGAAGGCGGCGCGCAAGCTGAAGGAGAGGATGTGCCGGCTGGCCGCCCAGAGCTGGGGCGTGGACGCCAGCCAGGTGCACTACCAGAACGGCGGCGTTGTACGCGCCAGCGATGGCGTGCGGCTGGACTTCCAGCAATTGGCGGCCATCGCGCATTCGCCGCTGCAGCGCCTGGACGATGACCTGGGGCCGGGGCTTGAGATTCACGCATTCTACGATCCGCCGGTGACGACCATCGCATCAGGCGTGCACGTCGCGCTGGTCGAGGTCGACGGCGAAACCGGCCACGTCGCCATACGCAAGTACGTCGTGGGTGAAGACTGCGGCCCCATGGTCAACCCGCAGGCGGTCGAGGGGCAGGTGCGGGGCGGCGTGGCGCAGGGGATTGGTTCGGCGCTGCTGGAAGAGCTTCGCTACGACTCCGACGGGCAATTGCTGACCGCAACGCTTGCGGACTACCTCATACCCGGCAGCTGCGACGTGCCCAACATCGACATCGTCCACATGGAAACACCGTCGCCGTATACGGAAAACGGGCTGAAGGGCGTGGGCGAGAGTGGCGTGATTGGCGCGCCGCCAGCAGTTTATGGCGCGGTGCTCGACGCAATCGACTTCCATCCCGATCACCTGGAGTTGCCGCTGACACCGGAGCGCATCAGGAACCTGATTCTTTCAAGGGCTGCATCATGAGCGCGTCATTTGCCAGGGGGCCGTACATAGGCCGCAGCATCGCCAGGCGTCCCGAGCTGCTGCGCTTCATCAAGGGACAGGGCCGCTACGTGGACGACATGGCGCTGCCGCACATGCTGCACGCGGTGGTACTGCGCAGCCCGCATGCGCACGCGCGCATCGTGGGCATCGATGCATCGCAGGCAAGGCAGGCGCACGGCGTCGCCGCCGTCATCACCGCCAGCGATATCGGCCACCACCTGCGCCCGATTCCGGTGCGGCTCAACCCCTACAACACGCTGGATCCGTACCTGCAGCATCCACTGGCAACGGACCGGGTCCGCTACGTGGGCGAGCCCGTGGCGCTCATCATCGCGACCACGCCATACCTGGCCGAAGATGCGCGAGACCTGGTCGAGGTGGAATTTGACCCGCTGCCGGTCATGGTCGACGCTGAGAGCGAGGCCGTGGAATGCCCGCTCTTTGACGCGGCTCAGGACAATGTGGCGAGCCGGATGACTGCGGGCTTTGGCGACATAGACGCGGCGCTGGCCGAAGCGGACGAGATCATAGACTTTGATTTCCGCACCGGCCGCGACAGCGCGGTTCCCCTGGAAACGCGCGGCCTGCTCGCGCATTACGACGAGAGCAGCGAGCGGCTGGCGGTCTGGGGTGCTTCCAAGGTCGTGCACTTCAACCGCAGCGTGCTTGCGTCCATGCTCGACATGCCCGAGCACCGGATTCATCTCATCGAGCCGGACGTGGGCGGCGGCTTTGGCGCGCGCGGCGAGTTTTATCCCGAAGACTTTCTCATCCCCTTTGCCGCGCTGTCCCTGCGTCGCCCCGTCAAGTGGATAGAGGATCGCATGGAGCACCTGCTTGCGATCAACCACTCGCGGCAGCAAACGTACCGGATGAAGCTGGGCGTTGCCCGCGACGGCACGCTGCTGGGAATCCGGGTGGACCTGACCAACGACATGGGAGGCTACCTGCGCACGCACGGAATCATTGTCCCGGAAATGTCGGCCGGCTTTTTCCCGGGGCCCTACCGGTGGCAGGCGTACCAGTGCAACGCCCGCGCCGTCATGACCAACAAGACGCCCACCGGCACGTACCGCTGCCCGGGGCGCTTTGAATGCAACAGCGCGCGCGAGCGCATCCTGGACGTGGCGGCAAACCGCCTGGGCATGGACCCCGTTGCGCTGCGCCGCAAGAACCTCATCCCGGCCGAGCTCATGCCGTATACCGTGGGAACGCGGGCGCTGGGCGAGGACGTGGTCTACGACAGCGGCGACTACCCTGCGGCGCTGGAGGAGGTGCTCCGCCTCTCCGGTTACGAAGCGCTCCGTGCAGCCGCTGCGCCGCAGGACGACCGCAAGATCCGGGGCGTTGGCGTGGGCTGCTTCACCGAGAAAACCGGCAAGGGACCCTTTGGCGGTGCGCGCGTGCTCGTTGATGCCACCGGCGGCGTGGAGGTGCGCACCGGCGCGTCCAGCCTGGGCCAGGGCCTGAAGACCAGCCTGGCGCAGATCGTCGCCGACGTGCTGACCGTTGATCCGCGCATCATCGAGGTGCGGCACGGGGATACCGACCTGATTCCGTTTGGCGTCGGCAGCTTTGCAAGCCGCGCCACCGTCATGGCCGGAAACGCCGCGCACCAGGCCGCAACGGCGATCCGGGATCGCGCGCTGGACGTCGTGGCCCGGGCCTGGAGCGTACCGGTGGACGCCGTTCATTTCGAGAACGGCGTTGCGCGCGGACCCGGCGCGCGCAGCATGACCCTGCGTGAAATCGCCAGCCGCTCCGGCCCCGCGCATTCGGGTGATCCGCAGGGCACGCTGGATGTCACGCGATATTTCAGGTCCGATCACATGGCGTATTCGCACGGTGCGGTGGTGGCGGAAGTGGAGCTGGACCGGCTGCTTGGCAAGGTCACGCCGCTGCGCCTGTGGGTTGTCTACGACGTGGGCACCGTGATCAATCCGGATATCGTTGCCGCGCAGGTGGAAGGCGGCGCGGCGCAGGCGGTGGGCGGCGCGTTCTTCGAGGAGTTCATCTATGACGAAGATGGGCAACTGCTCACGGGTTCTTTCATGGACTTCCTGCTGCCCACCGCCGACGTGGTTCCCTCCATGCAGCATCGTGACCTGCAGCTTTCTCCCTCGCCGTTGAACCCGCTGGGCGTCAAGGGCGCCGGTGAAGCTGGCGTGGCCGGGACCGGTGCGGCGCTGGCCAACGCCGTTGCCGACGCGCTGGGCAAGACCTGGGGCGACCAGGTCAACCAGTTGCCCATGACGCCGCAGCGGGTCTGGGCGTGGGCGGGACTGGACCATCACTCGGGAATGGATGGCAGGCAAACCGCGATTGATCAGCACCAAGCGACGCGATCCGCTCAGAAGCAATCGCAGGGTGCCACCGCCGAGGACATGAAATGAAACCAGCACCGTTTGAATACCACGCACCCGAGACCGTCGATGAGGTGCTGGAGCTGCTTGACCAGCACGGCTTTGATGCCAAGATCCTTGCTGGCGGCCAGACGCTGGGCCCGCTCCTGAACATGCGCATGGCCGCGCCCGAGGTGCTGATTGATATCAATCGCGTCAAGGCGCTTGATTACCAGCGACACGAGGACGACGGCGGCCTGACATTGGGCGCCTTGACGCGGCAGAGCACGCTTGAGGACGATGCGCAGATGCCGCAGCGGCAACCGCTCATTGCGGCAGCAGAACCGGAAGTGGCACACCGGGCCATCCGCAATCGCGGTACGGTCGGTGGCAGCCTGGCGCATGCCGATCCAGCCGCTGAATGGCCGGGCCTGGCGGTTGCACTCGATGCCGAGCTGGTGCTGCAGCGCCACGGCGGCGCCTCGCGGACGATTGCGGCGCTGGACTTTTTCGAGGGTGCCCTGGCCACGGTGATCGAGCCCGAAGAAATGCTGACCGAAATCCGGATTCCGCCGTGGCGCAACACGTCGGGCTGGGGTTTCCATGAATTCAACCGAAGGCACGGCGACTTTGCGCTGGCCGGCGCCATGGTCCGCCTGGACCTTGCAGCCGATGGCGGATGCCGCGGCGTGGCCATCGCGCTCATAGGCGTTGAAGACACCCCCATCCGCGCCGGGGCGGCAGAGCAGTTTCTCCGCTCGCAGCGCGTTGACGATGCGGCGCTGCAGGAAGCAGCCAGGCGGGCGGCGGACAACGTGACGCCCATGCACGACATCCATGCCTCGGCCGACTACAGGCGCAGCCTGACCCGGACGCTGGCCTACCGTGCGCTGGCCGATGCGGCAGCGCGTGCAACCCGCATCCCGTCGTGAATCATTGAGTCAACAAGGCCATTCAAATGAACCCCAACGAACCAGATCGACGCATTGCGCACGTCAACGTGAACGTAAACGGCGTGGCCCATGAGCGCACGGTGGAAGCCCGAATGAGCGTCGCGGATTTTCTCAGGCACGAAATCGGGCTCACCGGAACGCATCTGGGATGCGAGCACGGCGTTTGCGGCGCCTGCACCATCCTGCTCGACGGAGCGCCCGCGCGCTCGTGCATCATGTACGCCGCGCAATTGGATGGTCACAGCATCACCACCGTGGAAGGC
>JALOAS010000184.1 GCA_023228705.1 Ottowia sp.
CTGAAATCGAAACAGCTCTTATCTTGATAGCTGCTATCTTCAGTGGTGAGAACCGAGAGTTAGACATGTCTGACTTGAAGAACTTCATCAACTATCATAAAGTAACTACCTTTACACCTAAGCTTAACTTACTGGATTTCTTCAGTAAGGATATCGTACTACGCAAAGGTGAATCTCTGGTATCACTAACTACATTAGTAGATGAAAACACTAGTAGCCATGTAGATATTCTGACAGAGTATCAAGCTACTGGTTTCTTGCCTGATAGCAGCAAGAAGAACATCAGTGTAGAACTACCTATCCACGCTTGCATCGTTTCAGGATATTTCATTCCTGTAGTAGAGCAACTGGAAAGTAAACTCAAGTCTTACGATGAAGTTCGTAAAACTGTAGTAGAGAAAACTATCGTATCTGATATCAGTGACGCTACTGATGAAGGTGTGATTCTTTAAAACTTAAGGAGATCTATGATTATTTTAGATGAGGTTCTGGATATCCATGTAGAGTCAGTAGTATTTTACCATAATGGATACGTTTTTAAGTTTCCTGATTTAGATGATGTCGATGAGAATGAAGTAGATAAGCTACTTTCTGATCAAAGACGTAAAGCTGAAAAGGAAATTCATCGTAGGCAGAAAGAAGGACTCAACTTTGATGGATACTATATCTTCAAGGATAAAGTCTATAAAGTCTTTGCAGCTAATACCGATGTAAAGAAAATCACAGGATCTGAAGCTAAAGAAATAAAGCGTAAGATCTCCAATAGTTAAACGCATATAAGCTACTAGGCTATATAGCCTAGTAGCTTATACTCGTAAAGCTCTTACTATTAGTGAAGAACAATCTCAAATGTTAAATAAACTTATTGCTCATAGGAATCAGATAAAGGAACATCCTTTATTGACTACTTTCCTAAAAGATAATAAGTTTATACCATACGATCTTATCGACGATAACCTTGAGTACTATAAAATACATTTCAAGAATGAAAAAGACGATAGGTCTTTATTATTCATACGACCTATCATTAAAGAAGATGGATATAGTCTTGAAGTCTATATCGAAGTAGCTACTCATAATAACAAAGAATATAAAATTGCAACTAAAGTTAATAGTCTTAGTAAGGAAGAGCTAAAAGAGACTATGGATGAATTGATCCTACTTAAACATGCAATAAAAGATAAAGTAATCAATCTAAATTAAATATTAATATAGATATAAGGAATAAATCATGACTTCAGCAGAACTGTTTAATAAAGTATACAGCGTTGTACCTGCTATCGACTTTGATCGTAGTTGGTCGGATGGTAGTGGACATTTTGATTATGCTATTTATGGTAGTCATACACCTAAGCTCTCTATGGGAGAAGTAGTATCATCCACTACACCAGGTGGACGTAGACTTATATTTGTAGGTACTCGTCTAGGTAATGTAGTTATCTATGATAAGCATGAAAAGTCTAAAGAACACTTTGGTGCTGATTATAGTAAGAACTTCAAAGAGTCAGGTTACATCAATAATGATATCCTAGATGACTTTGAAATGGAGGTTCTACTTGGTGAAAATGGAGAACATCTGTTTAACATCGGATGGCGTCTAGAGCAGATGTTCTCAGCTATGAAGAAATTCACACAACAGTACGTTTAACAGCATATACCACTATAGCCTAAAAAGCTATAGTGGTATTTTTTTTAGCTTAATTGGTATATATAAGCTGAACCGCTATCTGTACCTAAATCATCATCTGCACAAGCTCCTACTACAGCTAGTAAACCATCTCCTGATATAGCTACTGAGAAACCAAAGAAATCATTAGCAGCTCCATCATTGGCTAGTAGCTTAGCTTGTTCAGTCCAGGTAATACCTGATCTGGTAAAGACATAAGCTGAACCGCTATTACCACCTTTATCATCGTCATTCTTAGCTCCTACTATAGCAGTATTACCATCTGCTGATATAGCTACTGATTGACCAAACTCATCAGTAGCAGCTCCATCGCTAGCTATTAACTTAGCCTGTTGAATCCAAGTAGTACCAGACCTAGTAAAGACATAAGCTGATCCACTACTAGATCCTTTATCATCATCTTGATAAACTCCTACTATAGCTGTATTACCATCTCCTGATATAGCTACTGATCTACCAAAGAAATCACTAGCAGCTCCATCTGAAGCTATTAACTTAGCCTGTTGAGTCCAGGTAATGCCTGATCTTGTAAAGACATAAGCTGATCCGCTATTAGAACCTTTATCGTCATCTTGATAAGCTCCTATTACAGCAGTATTACCATCTCCTGATATAGCTACTGAATATCCAAAGTAATCACTATCTACTCCATCACTAGCTATTAACTTAGCTTGTTGAGTCCAAGTAGATCCTGACCTGGTAAAGACATAAGCTGAACCGCTATTATAACCTTTATCGTCATCTAAATAAGCTCCTACTGTAGCTGTGTTACCATCTCCTGATATAGCTACTGATACGCCAAAGTTATCACTAGCAGCTCCATCATTGGCTAGTAGCTTAGCTTGCTCAGTCCAAGTAGATCCTGATCTAGTAAATATATAAGCTGAACCGCTTTGAGCTCCTTTATCATCGTCATACCTGGAACCTACTACAGCTGTGTTACCATCTCCTGATATAGTTACTGAGATACCAAACTGATCACCACCTGCTCCATCACTAGCTAATAACTTAGCCTGTTGGCTCCATGTAGTACCAGATCTAGTAAAGACATAAGCTGATCCACTATTATCTCCTTTATCATCATCAAAATAAGCTCCTACTATAGCTGTGTTACCATCCGCTGATATAGCTAATGAGAGACC
>JALOAS010000069.1 GCA_023228705.1 Ottowia sp.
CTCAACGCTCAACGCTCAACGCTCAACGCTCAACGCTCAACGCTCAACGCTCAACGCTCAACGCTCAACGCTCAACGCTCAACGCTCAACGGGTGTGCGGCAAGTCAGCGCCGGCTCAGGCGTGCCACCCAGCGATCGCCCAGGACCTGGATGACCTGCACGATGACGACCAGGATGATGACCGTGACCAGCATGACGTCGGCCTGGTAGCGCTGGTAGCCGAAGCGCACCGCCAGGTCGCCCAGGCCGCCGCCGCCAATGACGCCGGACATGGCCGAGTAGTCGACCAGCGCGATGGATACGACGACGATGGCGCCCAGGATGCCGGTGGTGGCTTCGGGCAGCAGCGCCCACAGGATGGTTTGGCGCGAGCTGGCGCCCATGGCGCGGCAGGCTTCGCTGACACCGGGGTCCAGCCCGCGCAGCACCACTTCCACCAGGCGCGCGAACAGCGGGGCCGCGCTGGCCACCAGCGGGGGGATGGCGCCACGCACGCCCAGCGCCGTGCCCACGATCATGCGCGAGAACGGGATCAGGACGATGAGCAGGATGAGGAACGGCACCGACCGCATGACGTTGACGACAAACGAGAGCAGCCTGTACGCCAGCGGCTGCTCCATGATCTGGCCGGGGCTCATGAGGAACAGCAGGATGCCCACGGGCAGGCCGATGAGCAGCACGAACAGCATCGAGAAGCCCGACATCAGCAGGGTGTCTATGGTCGCCTCGCCCAGCAGGCCCCAGTCCACGTTGGCCATCATTGCTTTAGCCTCTCAGTACCTCGCAGTGCACGCCGGCCGCGTCCAGCGCCGGGATCATGGCCTGCAGGTCGGCGCTGCGGCCATTGGCGGCAACAACCATCTGCCCGTACGGCGTGTTCTTGATGGTGCCCACCGAGCCCTGCAGGATGCTCAGGTCCAGCTGCAGCTCGCGGCTGATGCGGCTCAGCATGGGCTGCGTCGTGGCAGCGCCCTCGTAGCTGAGCCGGACCAGCCAGCCGGGAACGTCGGCGGCCAGCGCTTCCCAGTCGTTGCCGGCGCTCATGCCGCTCTCGGCCAGCAGCGCGCGCGTGGCCGCGTGGCGCGGGCGCAGGAAGACGTCGACCACGGTGCCCTGCTCGACCAGCGCACCGGCGTCGAGCACCGCCACGCGGTCGCACAGCGCGCGGATCACGTCCATGCCATGGGTGATGAGGACGATGGTCAGCTGCAGCTGCTCGTTGATGCTGCGCAGCAGCTCGAGGATGGATTGCGTGGTCTGCGGGTCCAGCGCGGACGTGGCTTCGTCGCAGAGCAGCAGGCGCGGCCGGTTCGCCAGCGCACGGGCAATGCCCACGCGTTGCTGCTGGCCACCGGATAGCTGGCTGGGGTAGCTGTTCTCGTAGCCGGCCAGCTCCACCAGCTCCAGCACTTCCCGGGCGCGCTGGCGGCGCTGCGCCCGCGGCATGCCGGCCAGCCGCAGCGGAAAGCAGACGTTGTCCATGACGGTGCGCGAGCGCAGCAGGTTGAAGTGCTGGAAGATCATGCCGACGCGGCGCCGGTATTCGCGCAGCTGGCTGCTGCTGAATGCCGTGATGTCGTCGCCGTCGACCCGCACGCGTCCCTGGCCGGGTCGCTCCAGCAGGTTCAGCATGCGGATCAGGGTGCTCTTGCCCGCGCCCGAGCGGCCGATGACGCCAAAGACCTCGCCCGCCCGTATCTGCAGCGTGACGTCACGCAGTGCCGCGATGGAACGCCCGCCCGACACGTACGTCTTGCTGACACGGTCGACGTGGATCACGGTGCGGCGCTGCGCAGCGGCTGGTCCCGGATCGTGTCCAGTGCCAGCAGGCTGCGGTCGATGTGGTAGTTTTGCGGCCCGCGCGAGGCCACCTTGATCGCGCCGACCTGGTTGCCCAGCTCAGCGCACTGGCGCAGTGGCCAGCCACGCTCCAGCCCGTACAGCAGGGCGCCACGCCAGGCATCGCCGCAGCCGGTGGGGTCGACGGCGTTTTCCACCCGGACGCCGGGAATGTGCGTCTTGCGGCCCTGCTGCCACAGCTCGCAGCCCAGCGCACCCAGCGTGACGACCAGCCCGCGCACGCGCCGCGACAGCCCGGCCAGTTCCACGCCCATGCGGTTGCACAGCATGCGGCCCTCGTAATCGTTGACCGTGACCCAGTCGGCCAGCTCGACAAACCGGGCCAGCTCGGCGCCGTCGAACATGGGCAGGCCCTGCCCGGGGTCAAAGACAAAGGGAATGCCGGCGGCGTGCAGCTGCTCCGCGTGCTGGCGCATGGCTTCCCGCCCGTCCGGCGAAATGATGGCAAGCCGGATGTCGTCGCGTTTCTGGACGGCGAGGCGGTGCGCGTGCATCATGGCACCGGGGTGGAACGCGGTGATCTGGTTGTTGTCGCGATCGGTCATGATCGTGGCCTGCGCGGTGTATTCGTCCGGGATCTCGGTGATGAAATCGGTCGCGATACCCAAGTCTTCAAGGCGCCGGCGGTAGGCGCTGCCGTCCCGGCCCAGCGCGCCCATGGGCAGCGGCGTTCCGCCCAACTGCTGCATCGCGTACGCAATGTTGCCGGCGCAGCCGCCAAAATCCCGGCGCATGGTTGGCACCAGGAACGAGACGTTGAGGATGCGCAGCTGGTCGGGCAGGATCTGGTCGGCAAAACGGCCTTCAAAACCGGTGATGGTGTCAAAGGCAAGGGAGCCGCAAATGAGTGTTGCCATGGGCAGGAAGCTGAAAGGGTTGGGACAGGCAAGCTGCTGCGGGATGCTGGGCGGGGCGGCTTGCCAGCCACGCCGGGGCGCCCGCAGCCGGGCCGTGACGGGCCGTGCGGAGCGCCCTAAGGATAAAACATCTGCAACTTGTAGTTGACGACGCCGGTGACGCCGGCATCCGCATCGATGACGAGCGCGCGCCGGGCACGCCATTCATCCTTGGCTGCGATGCGCGCCGGCGCGCCCAGCTCCTGCGGCTCAAGGATGCGCCGCAGCAGGATGCGCTCGGACAGGTCGGTGAGCGTCAGCTCCAGCGCGGGCGTGGCAACGGCCAGGTCAGCCCGGTTGCGCAGGCTGACATCAAGCTCGAATGCCGTATCGTCCATCCGCTTCAGGCTGCTGCCGGTAATCGCCAGCGCCTGGAGCCTGCGATAGGGTGCCACGGTGCAGTCAAGGGTCTGGCACAGCGCGTCGAGCGTGGGCGCCCATCGCGGGTACTGCGCCGCCAGCCGGTTGCGCTCGTGCAAGGCCCACTGGCCGGCCAGTGCCAGGCACAGCAGCAGCAGCAGCAGCCACAGGCCGGCGCGGACCGGGCCGTGATTCCAGAACGCGCGCCGCCGGGCCTGTGCAACAAACGACGGCTCGGCCGGAGCGGCTGCAATCCCGGTGGGTGGGGGCTGCGCGTCGGGCCGCAGCGGCGCGACGTCGATGTCGATGTCGATGTCGATGTCGATGTCGTCGGCGCCAGCCGATGCGTCTGGCCGTTCCGCACCGGAGGCGGCCGGCAGCGGCGCCGGACCCGGGGCCGGTGTTTCCGGGGCTGCTGCCGTGGCCGATTGGGGGCCCGGCGCTGCCGGTTCCGGTCCGGGGTCGGCGCGCGATCCGGCTGCCGGAATGGCCGGGGCGGGCTCCGCCGTCTCCGGCAGGTCGTGCGGCGGCTCGCCGGCGGGCCGCAGCGGCGTGTCCAGGCTTGGCCCGGCCTGCGCATCCATGTGCGCTTCCGGATCGCTGCCGGCCCGGTCGCCTGGATCCGGATGGCTGGCCGGACCGGCGGCCGGCAACGGATGCGGACCTGCGTCCATGGGGTCCAGCGCCGGCTCTGCCGGTACGCCACTGCCTGATGCTGTGGGCCGGACCCGGTCCAGCATGTCGTTCAGCCCCGAACGCGCCATCACGGGATCCGGATCCGCGGTAGCCGGCGACGACTGTGCGGCGGGAGACACCCGGCCCAGCCCGTTCGTGCTCAGCGGCTGGCTGAGTGGCGGCGTCTCCGGGTCGGCGGATGCCCCGACCGGATCCATCGCTTGCGTCGGCATGAAGCCGGCTGCTTGCGGTGTGCTGCTCTCGCCGGCGTCGGCTGGTGCGGGTTGAAGCGTTGGGGCGTCGTCCGCTGCGCTTTCGAGCACGTTCGTGGCACCGTCAAATACCTGGTCGCAGCGACCGCAGCGCACCCATCCGGACGCTTGCGCCAGCTGGCTCTGCGTGACCTGGAACGAGGTCAGGCAGGAGGGGCAGCGTGTGATCTGGGACATGGTGGGGGTCAGGCGCTCGGCGCGGGCGGGGAGGCGCGCTCGGGTACGGCTCGGGCCGGTCGCATCGCAACGTTACGGTGGGTACCGGCAGGTGGATTTGGCGTTCCGGCCATCCATCGCTGGCACCTCCCGGCCGGCTTTTGGGGCATTGTAGTCAGGCCGCTGCAACCGTTGCCGCGTGGCGGTTCTCTCCGGCCAGGAGGATCCATCCGTCCTGGCTGTCGACCAGGTCCAGGTCGATCCAGCGAGCATATGCGTGCTGCAGCGCCGGCGCCTGTGCGCGCAGCAGGCCGGAGAGCAGCAAGTGCCCGCCCGCTGCCACGAGCTGGCTGAGCGCCGGCGCCAGCGCAACCAGCGGAGCCGCGAGGATGTTGGCGACGACCAGGTCGTAGCTGCCGCGAACCTCGTCGGGACGCGCCGTCTGGATCACCACACCATTGTGCGCGGCGTTGGTGGCGGTTGCGTGCAGGGCAGCGGGATCGGTGTCAACCGCCGTGATTGCAGCGGCCCCGTACAGGGCAGCGGCCAGCGCCAGGATGCCCGAGCCGCAGCCGTAGTCCAGCACGCGCTGGCCGGTGAGCGCCTGGCCGGAGATCCAGCGCAGGCACATGGCCGTGGTCGGGTGCGTGCCGGTGCCAAAGGCCAGTCCGGGATCGAGCCGGATGACGTGCCGAGCCGCCTCGGGCGGCTCATGCCAGCTGGGAACGATCCAGAAGTCGGGGCGGATGCAAACCGGCTCGAACTGCGACTGGGTCAGTTCCACCCAGTCCTGCGTCTGCACCGGGGTTATGCCCTGGACGACGCCGCGCGCAAAGAAGTCCTGCAGCGCGATGAGCTGCGCGGCTTCGGCCGCGGCAGCGGCGCTGGAGAACAACGCCCGGATGCGGGTGCGGGCCCAGGCGCTCGCCGGTGCGGGCATGCCGGGCTCGCCAAACTGCGCATCTTCTGCGGCGGTTCCCGCGTCGGCGTCCTCGCTCGAGACGCTCAGCGCGTCCAGCGCCTGCAGCGCATCGGCGGTGGCTTCGGCCGCGGCGCGCGGGCACAGCAGCTGCAGCTCGTACAGCGGGGTCGGGCCGGTTGCCGGCCGTTGCCGGGATGGCATGGCGGTGCTCCACGGCGCCCGATGGCGCTCAGGACCTGGGGTCGTCATCGGGTGGGAGGCGTCAGCTGCCGTTCCGCGCCCGCTCAATGGTGGCGCGCTTCCAGCCACCGCTCCAGGTAATGGATGTTCTGGCCGCCTTCGTTGAAGCCGGTGTCGGCCAGGATTTCCTGGTGCAGCGCGATGTTGCTGTTGATGCCCTCGATGATCGTTTCCGACAGCGCGGTGCGCATGCGCGCGATCGCCTGCTCGCGCGTATCGCCGTAGCTGATGATCTTGCCGATCATGGAATCATAGAACGGCGGGACAAAGTAGCCGCCATACACGTGTGAATCCACGCGTATGCCCGGGCCGCCCGGTGCGTGCCATCGCGCGATCCGGCCCGGAGAGGGGATGAACTTGAACGGGTCTTCGGCGTTGACCCGGCATTCGACCGCATGGCCACGGAACTGGACCTGCTTTTGCGTGAACGGCAGCTTGTGCCCGGCAGCCACGAGGATCTGCATGCGCACCAGGTCGATTCCGGTGATCCATTCGGTCACCGGGTGCTCGACCTGGATTCGCGTGTTCATTTCTATGAAGTAGAACTCGCCTTTTTCATAGAGGAACTCAAAGGTGCCGGCGCCATGGTAGCCGATCTTGCGGCAGGCGGCGGCGCAGCGTTGACCAATGGCGTTGATCAGCTTGCGCGGTATGCCCGGCGCCGGCGCTTCTTCCACCACCTTCTGGTGCCGCCGCTGCATGGAGCAATCGCGCTCGCCCAGGTAGACCGCGTTGCCGTGCTTGTCGGCCAGCACCTGGATTTCGATGTGGCGCGGGTCCTGCAGGTATTTTTCCAGGTAGACCGCGCGGTTGCCAAACGCCGATTCGGCTTCCGAGCGGGTGGTCTGCACGGCACCGGCCAGCGCAGCGGCGGTGTGCACCACGCGCATGCCGCGGCCGCCGCCGCCGCCCACCGCCTTGACGATGACCGGGTAACCAATGGACCTGGCCATGCGCTGGACCTCGGCCGCATCGGCGGGCAGCGCCTCTTCCGAGCCGGGCACGCATGGCACGCCGGCCTGTTTCATCGCCTGCTTGGCCGAGATCTTGTCGCCCATCAACCGGATGGCCTCCGGGGTCGGGCCTATGAACTCGAAGCCGCTCTTTTGCACGCGTTCGGCAAAGTCGGCGTTTTCGCTGAGGAAGCCGTAGCCGGGGTGGATCGCTTCGGCGTCCGTGACTTCGGCGGCTGAAATGATCGCCGGCATGTTCAGGTAGCTTTGTGCCGACGGCGGCGGGCCGATGCAAACCGCTTCGCTGGCCAGCTTGATGTACTGCGCTTCGCGGTCGGCCTCGGAATAGACCATGACGGCCTTGATGCCCAGCTCGCGGCAGGCGCGCTGCACGCGGAGTGCGATCTCGCCGCGATTGGCGATCAGTATTTTCTTGAACATCAACGTGTCTCGCGGCTCGTCGTTCGCGCGCCGGCGCGTGACAGGGCGGTTTGCTTCGGCCGGCCCGTGATCCGGACGCCATGGCGGGCGATTCGCATGTCCTTGCGCATCAGGGGCCGGCTCAGAGCTTGAGAATGAATTGATCGCGTCCGAGAGGATCGCCAAAGCCTGTCCAATCAAGACGCGAAGCGCAGGCATAGCCTGGGCTATGGCGAGCATTTGCAACGCGGAGTGGGCGGGTTTGGGCGGTCAAAGCGGGCATGAGGGATTCTTTCTCAAGCTCTCAGTCGATCACGAACAGCGGCTGGCCAAATTCCACGGCCTGACCATTTTCCACGAGGATCTGGCGAACGACGCCGGCTGTCTCCGACTCGATCTCGTTGAGGATCTTCATGGCCTCGATGATGCACAGCGTATCGCCCGTGTTGACCTTCTGGCCCAGGTCGACGAAGGGGTCGGCGTCAGGACCCGATGCCCGGTAGAAGGTGCCGACCATGGGCGACTTCACGACAAAGCCGCTGGGCGCGTCGGCAACAGGCGCTGCGGCTTGCGCGGGCACGGTCTGGGCTGCGCCGGCTGCTGCGGCGGGCATGTGGGGCAAGACCAGGGTTTGCACCGGCGCCTGTCCGGTGTGGCCCTTGACGATGCGCACCTTGCCTTCGGCCTCGGTGATCTCGAGTTCGGAAACATTGGATTCCGACACGAGCTCCACCAGCGTTTTCAGTTTGCGTAGATCCATGACCTGCTTTTATCGATCTAAAGCAGTCTATTTTAGTCCAACTGTCGCTATCTTGCGGCGTTGCAGCCGTACGTGACGGCTCGGGCCGATGCCGTCGGAGCTACCGTCGGCCACGCGGGTGCGGCCTGCAAGGCGGGGGAACGAAGAGCGTGGCCTGCCGCCGGGGACGGTCAGGCGCCCCGGACCTGCGCGAGCCAGCCCGCCAGGTCAGACTCCTTGAGCTGGCCGAGCTTGCGGTGGCTGATCGCGCCGTCGCGGTCGAACACGACGGTGAACGGCAGGCCGCCCTGCGTGTTGCCCAGCTCCCTGGTCAGGTCCACCCCGGCGAATCCGGCAATACCGATCGGGTAGCTGACCGGCGTCTTCTCCAGGAAGCGGCGGACCAGCTCGGGCTGGTCTATGGCCAGCCCGAGCATTTCCCAACCCTGCTCCCGGGCCTGCGTGTAGAAGGCGCTGAGCATGGGCATCTCCTCGACACAGGGTGGACACCAGGTGGCCCAGAAGTTGAGCAGCAGCGGACTGCCACGGAAGTCGGCCAGCGTGATGATGTCCTCGTTGGGGTCTGCAAAGCTGTGCTGCCACACGCCTTCCGGTTCTGCCGGGCCCAGCGCAAAGCGGCGCCAGGACAGCATGCCGCCCAGGGCCACGGCGCCCAGGCCCATGAGCCCCAGCGCCCAGCGGCGGTTGTGCTGGCTTGCGGGCCCGGCCGTCTGGCGTTCCGTGTTGTCGTGATCGCTCATGTCATGCGTCCTGAAGTCATGCGGTCCGCCAGGTCCTGGCGGTTGCCGCGTGGCTTGTCGCCGCCCGCACGCGGCTTGAGCGCGCCGCGGATGGCGATTCGATCGTAAATCATCAGGTGGACGCCTATGTGTTCCTCCAGCTCCGGGCAGGGCCAGGAAAAGCTCAGCACGTCGACCACTTCGCCGTTGAAGCCCGCTGTGGCGTTGACGCTGTAGCGCACGCCCTCGTCTATGAGCGCGATTTCTGCGGATTTGGGATCATCGCAGAACAGTTGCAGCCAGATGTCCGACAGCCGGGTCGCCGTGCCGTTCCAGACCGCGCCGGAGACGTGTGGTCGGAACGCTTGCAGCCGCTCCATCCAGTGCAGCGCCAGCTGGCGCAGCGCGGCCAGTTCGGCCGGTTGCGTGTCCGCGCAAAACAGGTCAAGGTATTCCCGCACCTGTTCCTGCACGGTGTCGTTGTCCGGCAACTGCGTGCGCTGGGGGGCGCCGGTGATCTTGCAGGCGCGCTGCTTGGCCGTACCGTAGTCCAGCCCGTCTTCCACAACCAGCCGGGCCGCCACGGCGGCAATTTCTTGTGTCAAGGAGTCCACGGGGTCCATTGTGGCAGGGGGCGTGAGGTGGTGCGGAAGAGGGGTTGTTTTTTTGTGCCTGGTGATGGGGAGCTTGTTGTTGCGGACTGTTGTTTTGGGTTGGCGGGTTTCGTGCTTGAATGTTCGTTTGCCGGGGTGTGCGCCCGGCGGCGCAGTTTGTTTCTGCCTGCGCGGGTGGGAGTTGGGGGAGTGGTTTTGCCAGTTGGGGTGGTCGGATAGTGAACGCGGGTTTTTGTCAACGGTGTGGTTTGCCGGGATATGCGCCCGGCAGCGCACTTACCTTTCTTGTTTCGCCAAGAAAGGTAAGCCAAAGAAGGCGACCCCAAGCCCGTGACCCGCAGCAAGGCTGCGGGCAACCTGCGATGCGAGGGCAGTGCCGTGACCCACTTGCTGTTTGCAGCGTGCGGCCCAGGGGCCAGATGCAAGGCGCAGCGGCGCTGGCGTAGGCCATCTACGTCAAGCCGGTGCAACGCCGCAGATGGTCCCCTGGACCGCACGCCCGAAGGGAAGCTCGAAAAACGCCCGCAGCGGCGTTGCCGCTCTTGGCAATGGATGGCCATTGCTGGCGAGCTGCGCCTTGCTGCAAGCTTTTTTCGAGCTTCTGCAAATGCCAAGTGGGTCACGGCACTGCCCTTGTGGGTGCGAGCGCTGCGGAACTCGCTGCAGACTCCTGCGGAGTCTTCCGCTCAGACAACCGCAGCGAGCATGATGACGACGCCGGCGCAGCGCAGCTGCGCCGGTTCGCACCCGGGCCTGCGCTTCTCGGCACGGGCACAGGGGGTTGGAGAGCCACGCCTCGCCGCTGCGCGGCATCGGCTTGAAATCCGGCGCGCTGCAGGAACCTGGCTTTCTACGGGAAGATCAGCCCTTTCCCCGGAGCGGCGCCCCCGCCGCGATTGCGCTGCCTCCCGCGAGGCCGCTCAGATTAACCGCTCCCCGCTGCCGCGCGCGCATCCTGCGCACGGCTTGCTCAACCGCGCCCCGGCCCCAGCGTCGCGCCCAGCAACGCGTCGATCTGCTGCTGCGCAATCGGGTGTCCGAGCGCCGCAGCGCGCGCGATCCACATCAGAGCGCGCTCGGTATCGGGCGGGTCGGCCTCGGCGCAGGCCGTTCCCAGCCAATGCATCGCTTCGGCATTGTTCTGGCTGGCGGCCAGCTGCAGCCAGTAGAGCGCGGCGGGGTTGCCCCCCCCTCCGCAGATAAAACAGCGCGCCCATGTCGGCCTGCGCAGCGGCATCTCCGGCATCGGCCTGCAGCAGCACCTGCGCATCCTCGACGCTGAAAACCAGCCCGGTGTTTTCCTGCGCCAGGCTCAGCGCATTGGCCAGCGCCATGGTCGCGCGCCCTCGTGCATCGCGTTCACCACTGGTGATCCTGCCGTCGCTGGCGCGGCGGCGCAACGTGCGGCTGCTGATTCCGGTGATTGCCTCGGCGGCGTCCAGGCTGATGGTTTCCATGGGCTGTGCTCCTTTACTGATCCGCATTCTAAGGGGCAAGAGAGTGGGCCTGCCAGCGAGCCTGTGCGCCGCGCTCGGTGTCAAGCCATATGCCTTGACATGGCGCCGTGCTGTCAGGCCAAAAGGGTTGACAGAGCCCGAGCGTCAACCCAATGGCCGTGACAATCTGTGTTTTTCTGCTGAAAATTGAGCTTTTTGTTACTTGGCACGCATCTTGCAACACATGAGGTGAGCGGCGGCGCATTCTGCGTCCCGCCAAACCCATACATCCATTGGAGGAAAGCAAGATGGGAACGCAAATGAAGAGAGTCCAGGCGGGCTTCACCTTGATCGAGCTGATGATCGTCGTGGCGATTATCGGAATCCTGGCGGCGGTGGCGTTGCCAGCGTATCAGGATTATACGGTGCGGGCGAAAGTATCGGAGGCAATCATCGCCGCCACTTCTCCGAAGGCGCTGGTCAGTGAAGCCTTTCAAACGGACGGCCTGTCCGGCATTGCTGCTGCCGTAGCTGCTTGGGATGAAAAAGAAGATGCAGAACTCGAATCGAAGTATGTTGGCGCGGTTGCAATTGACGAAGATACAGGCGTTATAACTGTCACCACGGCTGCTGCAGACACTTCGGGTCTGCCCGATGATGCTGCGGAAAAAACAATAATCTTTACGCCTAATGTGCAGAAAGTGGCACTCGCAAACAATCCCGGAGCTATCGATTGGGCTTGCGCTACCTCCACCAGTGCAACCGCCACTACCCGTGGGCTTGGGGCAATTAACTTGGGTAATTTGCCTTCCAAATATGCCCCTGCTGAGTGCCGTTAATTAATCTTACTATCATGCTTAGAGGCGCATGAATATGATGTACCACGCCCGCTATTGCGGGCGTTTTTTAATGGTGCGTCCAGCATGGGCGCACTCCTGCGGGTGCAAGTTCGGCCACGCGTTGATCACGGCAAATGAAGTGAAACCCAACTGCGTGAGGGGGACCGAGCGTGAAATAGGCAAGCGCCGAGCACAGATCGCGGGCCGATGAACAAGAACTGCATACACAAGGCGCTGCCTGGCAGCGCAAAGGGGGCAAAGACCACGAAGCTCTTGTGATCAGGGCAAAGCGGGCGCAGATGCGGCGGTTGTGCGATGTACGCGTGCGACAGCAGCGTGGCCTTCTGGTTCATGCATGGTTGAAATGCACGCGCACGGGGCCACCCCGCCCACCCCATAGAATCCGGCTCATGCATCTCCACATCCTCGGCATCTGCGGCACGTTCATGGGCGGCCTGGCCGCGCTGGCGCGCGAGGCGGGCCACACCGTGACCGGTTGCGACGCAGGGGTCTACCCCCCCATGAGCGAGCAGCTGCGCACGCTGGGCATAGACCTCATCGAGGGCTACGGCGCCGACCAGCTCGCGCTGGCGCCCGACGTCTTTGTCGTGGGCAACGTGGTCTCGCGCGCCCGCGCTGACAACGGCGACGCACGGTACCCGCTGATGGACGCGATCCTGGACGCGGGTGCGCCCTACGCCAGCGGCCCGGGCTGGCTGGCCGAGCATGTGCTGCAGGGGCGCCACGTGCTGGCGGTGGCCGGCACGCACGGCAAGACCACGACCAGCGCGATGCTGGCGTGGATCCTGGAGCAGGCCGGGCTGGACCCGGGGTTCCTGATCGGCGGCGTGCCGCTGGACTTTGGCGTCTCGGCGCGGCTGGGCGGGCAGGCGCCGGGGCAGGCGCGGCCGCTTTTCGTGATCGAGGCCGACGAGTACGACACCGCGTTTTTCGACAAGCGCAGCAAGTTCGTGCACTACCGGCCACGCACGGCCGTTCTCAACAACCTGGAGTTTGACCACGCGGACATCTTTGACGACCTGGCGCAGATCGAGCGGCAGTTTCACCACCTGGTCCGGACCGTGCCGCCCAGCGGCCGCATCGTGGTCAACGACCTGGAGGAAAGCCTGGTGCGCGTCCTGGCCCAGGGCTGCTGGAGCGAGCGCCGCGGTTTTGGCAGCACGGTCAGCGACTTTTCAGCAGAAGGCAACGCCGGGGATTTTGCCGTGCTGCAGCAGGGCAGGCAGGTGGCGCGCGTCAGCTGGGAGCTGTCGGGCGTGCACAACCAGCTCAACGCGCTGGCGGCCATTGCCGCAGCGGACCACGTGGGCGTTTCGCCCGCCGTGTCGGCGCAGGCGCTGGGCAGCTTTCGCAACGTGCGCCGCCGCATGGAGCTGCGCGGCGCGGCGCCGCGGGCGGGCGGCGACATCCTGGTCTACGACGACTTTGCGCATCACCCTACCGAGATCCGGACCACGCTGGACGGGCTGCGTCGCCAGCTTGACATCGCCGGCCAGCGTGGGCAGCGCATCCTGGCCGTGTTCGAGCCGCGCAGCAACACCATGAGGCTGGGCAGCATGAAGAGCCAGCTGCCCTGGTCGCTGGAGCGGGCAGACCTGGCGTTCTGCCATGCCGGCGGGCTGGATTGGGACGCGGCTGCCGTGCTGCAGCCCCTGGGCGCGCGCGCGCGGGTTGCTGCCACCGTCCCCGAGCTTGTGGAACAGGTCGCGGCTGCGGCGCGTCCCGGCGACGTGGTGGTGTGCATGAGCAACGGCGGCTTTGGTGGCGTGCACGAGCAATTGCTTGCTGCGCTGCGGGCGAACCGGCACGCGCCGTGATTGCCGACCTGCTGCTGACGCTGCTTGACCTGGGTGGCACCTTTGTCTTTGCCATCAGCGGTGCCGTTGCGGCCGTGCGGCATCGTCTTGACACCTTCGGCCTCATGGTCATGGCGTTTGCCGCGGGCAACGCCGGCGGCATGACGCGCGATCTGCTGCTCGGTGCGGTGCCGCCCGTCGCCATCGCGCAGGGGGCGTACCTGGCGGTCTCGGTCGCGGCAGGGATGGTGGTCTTCCTGGGCTGGCCCTGGGTGCAGCGGCTGGCGCATCCGGTGTTGTGGATGGACGCCATCGGACTTGCTTTTTTTGCCGTAGCCGGTTCTTCCAAGGCACTGGCTTTTGGCGTGGCGCCGGTAGCCGCAGTGCTGCTTGGCGTGCTCACCGGAATCGGCGGTGGCATGCTGCGCGACGTGCTGGTTGGTGAAGTCCCCGTGGTCCTGCGCGCAGACTTTTACGCGTCCGCTGCGCTGCTTGGCGCTGTTGTCGTTGTCGTCGGGCCGCAGCTTGGGTTTTCGGTTGCGCTGTCTTCGGTGGCAGGGGGCGTGCTGTGTTTTTTCCTGCGCGCCATGGCCATCCTCCACGACTGGCACCTGCCCAACGCCCTGCGGCTGCGGTACCGCCGCGCTGACGACAAGTCAGCGGGCAACGACGCGTGAGCTGGCTTGCGCAAGTCGCGACAAAGCGTGAACAAGCATCAGCGAGTATTGCCTGGCCGCAGCGCGAGTTAGTGGTGTAACGCTTGGCGTCCAGCCGGTGTAAATGGTTGATTTGCGACCCACAATAGCGAGTACCTGCTGCGTGCGCCGGCTGCGGCGCGGCAGGTATCGGGAACGCGCCGTCACGCATGGGCCAGTCGTTATTGGACGCATCCCTGATGCCTTCTTGCGGCGCTTGTTTGTTTCCAGGGAAAGGTCGACATGAAAAAAGCACTTGTTTTGCTGTCCATGGTTGCCGCCTTTGCGTTGGCGGCCTGCGAGCCACCGGCCGATGGTGGCGCGGCACCTGGCGGCGCACCGGCTGCGCCTGCTGCTCCTGCTGCGCCGGGTGGCACCAACTGAGGCTGAGCACGCCTCCTGCTGCGGGCGCCCTGCAGGGCGCCCGCATTTCGTGCGACGTCACGATCGCTGCCGCGCGTATCATGCCGCGCAGCACGACGCGATGATTGAGGTGCAGGCGCGCGCGCAGCGGTCAGCGCAGATCGTGCTTGGAGAGCGGGCCGCGAATCAGCGCGCCTGTGCGCTGCCCGACGGCGCTGCTGCCCAGCGTAAAGTCCGTCCGGTCGAGCCCGTTGGCGGGCCTGCGACCCCTGCGCGGATGATGAGCTCGCAGCCGTGGTGGCGGCCCTGCCTGCTACTTGCGGCCCTGGCGCGTGCGGACCGCGTCGGCCAGCGTGCTCAGGATCTCGGTCGTCATGTCCCAGCCCACGCAGGCGTCGGTGATGCTCTTGCCGTATTCCAGCTTGCTCACCGAATCCCTGCCCGGCGTGAACTTCTGCGCGCCTTCGTGTATGAAGCTCTCGACCATGGCGCCAAAGATGCAGTCATTGCCGTCAGCCACCTGCGCGGCAACGTCCTGGGCGACGTCCAGTTGCCGCCGGTGCTGCTTGTGGCTGTTGCCGTGGCTCGCGTCGATCATGATCTTGCGTGGCAGCCGGGCGGCCTTCAGCGTGTCGCAGGCCGCCTGCACGCTCTGCGCGTCGTAGTTGGTGCTGTCCTTGCCGCCACGCAGGATCACGTGGCAGTCCTTGTTGCCGTTGGTGTGCACGATGGCCACCTGCCCGTTCTTGTGTACCGACAGGAAGTGATGTCCATGCGTGGCCGCCTCTATGGCGTCTATGGCGATCTTGAGGCCGCCGTCGGTGCCGTTCTTGAAGCCTATGGGCGCGGACAGCCCGGACGCCAGCTCGCGGTGCACCTGGCTTTCCGTGGTGCGCGCGCCGATGGCGCCCCAGGAGATGAGGTCACCGATGTACTGCGGCGAGATCACGTCCAGGAATTCGCTGCCGGCTGGCAGCCCGATGCGGTTGATCTCGATGAGCAACTGGCGTGCAATGCGCAGCCCCTCGTCTATGGCGTAGCTCTCGTCCAGGTACGGGTCGTTGATCAGCCCCTTCCAGCCCACCGTGGTGCGCGGCTTTTCAAAGTACACGCGCATGACGATTTCCAGCTCCTTCTTGTACTTCTCGCGCAGCGGCTGGAGCCGGTGCGCGTAGTCCATGGCTGCGCCCGGATCGTGGATGGAGCAGGGGCCTATGACCACCAGCAGGCGCCCGTCCTTGCCTGCCAGCATGCGCCGTATGGTCTTGCGCGTGTTGCCGATCAGCGCTTCCGCCGGCGTGCCGCGGATGGGAAAGAAGCGGATCAGGTGCTCCGGTGGCGGCAGCGTGGTGATGTGGCGGATGCGCTCGTCGTCGGTGCGGCTGGTCCGCACGAGCGCGTCCGCTGGCGCAATGCTCACGGAAGGTCTGGCGTTCATGTCGGGTTTTCCTGGTCGGGAGGGTCAATGACCATAAAAAAACCGCCGGGCTCTGGGCGTCGGCGGTTTTGTTTGGAGGCAGTGCGTGTTATCTTGCAAATGCGCTGGCCTCTCGTCCGCCGGGGACTGAGAACCAAAAGTAAAAGCCAAACACGACCATGCGTCTCATGATGACGCACTATAGCACAATGCACGCTGACGCGATGGGACTGACCCGTCCGCAAGGGCGGGTCCGGGCGCTGCAGCAGGGCCAGCACGTGGCGCCCCGGATGGGATGCGCTTCAGGTGCGGATGATTTTGGCGCGACTTCGGCAGTGGCGCGCGGCGGTGACGCGGGCCTTTCGGGAGCCAGGTTGCCGTTGCAGTTATGCTTGGCCGGGCACACGCTTTGGGTCCGCGGCGGCCCACAACGCCCGCAAACAGCAAAGAACTGTTTGCTTGACTGGACTTGCGCTGTGTTCCTGATGTGATGTATTATCCAGGGCACCGTGCATGATAGGCGAGGAGTCTCCCCATGAAACAAGATGTCGATCCCGGGCCTGCTGGCATCAACCCGAGTTCGCGGCGCAACGCGGTCATGGCGTTGGTTGCAACAGGCTTCCTGGCCGGCTGTGCGAGCCAGCCCCCCGAGCGCGGCGCGGCGCGGCGCAGCCGAACGCAGCCGCCGCCAGCGGATCGATACGCGCTCACGCCTTCGCATCCGGATCGGTTCACCGCATCCTCGGCCGGCAGCGGGCGCGGCATCAGCGTCAGGCGCGAAGCCGTGGTGGCCAACGCCATGCTGCTGATCAATACGCCGTACAAGTGGGGCGGCAACACGCCGGAGGGCGGCTTTGACTGCAGCGGCCTGGTGCACTACGTGTTTGGCCGCGTCATGGGCAGCGGGCACACGCTGCCGCGCACGACGGCTGCGTGGGCGGACGCGACCACGCCCATCAAGGATGCACAGATGGAACCCGGCGACCTGGTGTTCTTCAATACCTCGGGTCGGCGCTTCTCGCACATGGGCATCCTGATCGGCGACCGCGCTTTCGTGCACGCCCCATCCAGCGGCGGCCGCGTGCACACGACGTCGCTGTCCAACCCGTACTTTTCCAGGCGCTATCTGGGCGCACGGCGCGTTTTCAGCGCGTAAACAGGCGCAGGCTCCCGGAG
>JALOAS010000070.1 GCA_023228705.1 Ottowia sp.
CAACGCTCAACGCTCAACGCTCAACGCTCAACGCTCAACGCTCAACGCTCAACGCTCAACGCTCAACCTCCCCATCAACGCTCAACGCTCAACCTCCCCATCAACGCTCAACGCCTCCTTCCTGCTTGCGCGAACTCACGGCAATGCCCGCGGCAATCAGGACAAAAGCAAGGGCGTGGTAGGCATGCGGGCGCTCGCCCAGGATCAGGGTGGACAGCACGGCGGCAAAGATCGGCGTCAGGTTGAAGAAGATCCCAGCCAGCGCCGGCCCGGCGCGCGCCACGCCCAGGCCCCAGCAGCGGTAGGCCAGCACGGCCGGGCCCACGGCCACGAACACCAGCGTGGCCGCCAGCGGCCAGCCCCAGACGATGGAGGCACTGCCCAGCGTGAACTCGCCGGCGGCAAACAGCGCGGACCAGCCCACGCCAAAGAAGACCTGCGCCAGCAGCAGCGCGGCCCAGCTCTCGCGCAGCTCGGGCGGGTCGTCCGGCCGGGGCAGCAGCAGCCACGAATACCAGGCCCACAGCAGCGCGGCCAGCAGCATGAGCAGGTCGCCCGGCAGCGGACGCCAGCCGGCCAGCTGATGCCACTGGCCACCGCTCAGCACCACCACGACGCCGGCCATGGACAGCAGCACGCCGGCCAGTTGCGTACGGGTCACCGGGGTGGCAAAAAACAGGCGGCCCACGACCAGCATCCACAGCGGCATGGTGGTCAGCACCAGCGTCACGTTCAGCGCGGTGGATGTGTGCAGCGCCAGGTACTGCAGCGAGTTGAAGCAGCCTATCCCCAGCAGCCCGAGCAGGGCGTAACGGCGCCAATGCGGCCACAACGGGCTGCCCGGCCGCAGGATCCGTGGCGCCAGCGGCAGCAGCAACAGCAGCGCACCTGCCCAGCGCAGGAAATTCAGCGTGATGGGCGGCACCAGGTCCACCACCATGCGGCCCACCACGGCGTTGCCGGCCCACATCAACGGCGGGATAATCAGCAGAAGCAGTGTGCTGGCGGACCCGCGTTGGTTTTGCATGCGATCGATCAGCTGCCAGATGGCTTTTTGTGCGGCGCTGGCGTCACGCCAGGCAGCTGCAGCTTGAGGCCAACGTGCGTCGCTGCAAAACCCAGTGTTTCATAAAAACGCAGCGCTGCAGGGCGACTCTTGTCCGTCGTCAGCTGCACCAGCTGGCAGCCCCGTAGCCGCGCTCGCTCCACCGCGTGCAGGATCAGTTGCCGGCCAATGCCCTGGCCGCGCTGCGTCGCGGCGACGCGGACGCCTTCCACCTGCGCGCGCCAGCTGCCGGTGCGTGTCAGCGACGGGATGAACGTGATCTGGAGCATGCCCGCAAGCATGCCATCGCGCTCGCAGACGATCAACTCGTTGTTGGGATCATCCTGTATGGCCCGGAATGCGCTTTGGTAGCTGGCATGCAGCGGAATGCCCGGTGCTTCACGTGTCTGGCCCAGTTCGTCGTCGGCCAGCATGTCGACCATGGCGGCAAGATCGTTCTCGGTGGCGGCACGAAAGAAGAGGGGGTGCATGGGGGTTTTGCAATGATGCAGCCAGGAGACAAGTCCGGCGGGCGGGCTCCGCCGTCAGGATCTGGGCCGCAGGAATTCAAACAGGATGAGCAGGACCGCACCCACCGTGATGGCGGCGTCGGCCACGTTGAAGGCAGGGTAATGACCGCCGTAGAAGACGGGGCTCAGGAACGCCCAGTGAAAGTCCAGGAAGTCGATCACGTAGCCGTGCACCAGGCGGTCGATGACGTTGCCGATGGCGCCGCCCAGGATGAGGCTCAGCGCCAGACAGAACCCCTTGTTTTGCGCGTGACGGCGCAGCAGCCAGACAATGACGCCGGACACCACCACGGCCAGCGCCACGAAGAACCAGCGCTGCCAGCCGTCGTGGCCCGCCAGGAACGAGAACGCAGCGCCCGTGTTGTGCGCGCGCACGATGTTGAAGAACGAGGTCACCACGGTGCTCTCGCCCAGCGCGTAATGGCGGAGGATGGCGGCCTTGCTGAACTGGTCGAGCAGGATGACCGCGGCCGCCAGCGCCAGCCAGGCGAGCAGCAGCCGGCGCGGGCGGGCGGGTGCCTCCTTCTCAGGCGGCAACACGGGTTTCGCCGCTGCCGTAGAGGTTGCTGATGCAGCGGCTGCAGATGTCCGGGTGCTCGGGATCGCTGCCCACGTCGGGCGTGTAGTGCCAGCAGCGGGCGCACTTGGCGTCCGTTGACGGATGAACCCGGATCGCCAGCGCGCTGCCTTCTTCCAGCGCCAGCGCGGACGTGATGAAGACAAACTTGAGGTCGGCGCCCAGGCTGGACAGCAGCGCGTGGTCCTCGGGCGCGACCGCGAGCGTCACGTCCGCCTGCAGCGACGAGCCCAGCTGCCCCTGCTCGCGCAGGTGCTCGATCTCCTTGTTGACCTGCTCGCGGATCTGGCGGATGCGCGCCCAGCGCGAGAGCAGCCCCGTGTCCGGCTCGGGCAGCGGCCAGTATTCCTCGAAGAAGATGGATTTTTCCGAGCCGCTGAAGACCTGCCACGCTTCTTCCGCCGTGAAGCTGAGAAAGGGAGCCATCCAGCGCAGCATGGCTTGGGTGAGGTGCCACAGCGCGGTCTGCGCGCTGCGGCGCGCCAGCGAATCGGGCGCCGTGGTGTAGAGGCGGTCCTTCAGCACGTCCAGGTAGAAGCCGCCCAGGTCCTCGGAGCAGAAGCGCTGCAGCGCGGCCACCACCGGGTGGAATTCATAGACCTCGTAATGCGCAATGACTTCCTGCTGGAACTGCCCGGTGCGCGCCAGCATCCAGCGGTCTATCTCCAGCATCTGCGCCGGCGGCACCGCGTCTTGTTCCGCGTCGAAGTCGCTGGTGTTGGACAGCAGGAAACGCAGCGTGTTGCGAATGCGCCGGTACGTGTCGACAACGCGCGCCATGATCTTGTCGTCGCCGGCGATGTCGCCCGAGTAGTCGCTTGCCGCAACCCAGAGCCGCAGCAGCTCGGCGCCCCATTTCTTGAACGCCTGCTCCAGGTCGATGCCGTTGCCCAGCGACTTGCTCATCTTGCGCCCGTCGGAGTCGACGGTGAAGCCGTGCGTGAGCAGGCCGCGGTACGGCGCGCGACCGTACACCGCGCAGGCGATGAGCAAGGATGAGTGGAACCAGCCGCGGTGCTGGTCGTGGCCCTCCAGGTACAGGTCCGCCTCGGGGCCGCTCTCGTGGTGCTCGTCCGGGTGCGTGCCGCGCAGCACGTGCCAGAACGTGGAGCCGGAGTCGAACCACACCTCCAGGATGTCGTTGCTCTTGACATAGTGCGCTGCGTCTTCGGCGCCCAGGACGTCGGCTGCGCTCAGGCGGCTCCAGGCCTCGATGCCGCCCTGCTCGACGATGTCGGCCGCCTGGTCCATGATCTGCAGCGTGCGCGGGTGCAGCTCTTCGGTGTCCTTGTGCAGGAAGAACGGGATCGGCACACCCCAGGCGCGCTGGCGGCTGATGACCCAGTCCGGCCGGCCGGCAATCATGTCGCGCAGCCGCGCCTGCCCCGACGCCGGGTAAAAGCTGGTCTGCTCGATGGCGCGCAGCGCGGTCGTGCGCAGCGGCTCGGGCGCCTTGTCGGTGGTGAAAACGCCCTCGCCACCGTCCATGCGGATGAACCACTGCGACGCGGCGCGGTAGATCACCGGCGTCTTGTGGCGCCAGCAGTGCGGGTAGCTGTGCACCAGCGGCGTGGTGGCGAGCAGCCGGCCTGCGTTGCGCAGCGCGTCGATGATGACGGGCACCGCGTCCCAGATGTTCTGGCCGCCAAAGAGCGGGAAGTCTGCGGCGTAGCTGCCGCCCGGCTGCACCGGGTTGATGATCTGCTCCAGCGTCATGCCGTGCGCCAGGCAGGAGTTGAAGTCGTCGACGCCGTACGCGGGCGAGGAGTGCACCAGGCCGGTGCCGTCGGTGTCGGTCGCGTAGTCGGCCAGGTAGACCGGGGAGAGGCGGCGATAGCCCGCGTCCACGTCGTACAGGGGATGCCGGAACGCCAGGCCGTCCAGCTTCCTGCCCATTGCAGTGGCGATGACCTTGCCCTCCAGCCCGTAGCGCGCCAGGCAATCGGCAACGCGCGCCGAAGCCAGCAGCAGCAGGCCTTTCTCGGTATCGACCAGGGCATATTCAATATCGGGCCCGAGGTTGAGCGCCTGGTTGGCCGGGATGGTCCAGGCCGTGGTGGTCCAGATCACCGCATAAGCCGGCTTGTCCAGCTGCGCCAGGCCAAAGGCAGCCGCCAGCTGCGCCGCGTCGTCTGCCTCGAATGCCACGTCCAGCGTCCGGCTCTTCTCGTCGCCGTATTCGATCTCGGCCTCGGCCAGCGCCGAGCCGCAGTCAAAGCACCAGTACACGGGCTTGAGCCCACGGTACACGTAGCCGCGCTCGACCACTTTCTTGAACGCGCGGATCTCGCCGGCCTCGTTGGCAAAATCCATGGTGCGGTAGGGATGCTCCCAGTCGCCCAGCACGCCCAGCCGCTTGAAGCCGGCCATCTGCAGCGCAATCTGCTCGGTGGCGTAGGCGCGTCCCCTGGCCTGCATCTCGGCGCGGCTGAGGTTGCGGCCAAACTGCTTTTCAATCTGGTTTTCTATGGGCAGGCCATGGCAGTCCCAGCCCGGCACGTAGCGCGCGTCCATGCCCTTGAGGCTGCGCGTCTTGACGATCATGTCCTTGAGGATCTTGTTGAGCGCATGCCCGGCGTGCAGCGCGCCGTTGGCGTACGGCGGGCCGTCGTGCAGGATGAACTTCTCGCGGCCGGCGCGCGCGGTGCGCAGCTGCTCCCAGAGCCGGGTCTCTTCCCATTGCCGGATCCAGCCCGGCTCGCGCCTGGGCAGGTTGCCGCGCATGGGGAAGGGCGTGCTGGACAGGTTGAGCGTGTCGCTGTAGTTGACTTTGGTTTCGGTGTTCATTGCAAAAAAGGACGACGAATCGGGCAACGTGGCGCCCTGGGCCCGGTAGCAGGGGCGTGGGAGGGAAGCGGGGCGTGTGGCAGGCCGCTGGCCTGCCGCCCCTTCAAATTCGCTGCGCCGCGGGCAGGCCCAGCCAGCGGCGCGCCTCGGCAATGTCGCGGGCGATGCCTTCGGTCAGCGCCGCCAGGCTGTGGTAGCGCAGTTCGTCGTGCAGTTTGTGCAGCAGTTCCACGCGGATGATTTTACCGTAGCCACCCTCCGGCCCAAGAGAGCTGGGCCAGTACAGGCAATGCGTTTCCAGCAGGATGCGGCCGGCGTTGACGTCGTTGGAATCCAGCGACGGCCGCACGCCCAGGTTGGCGACGCCGGGCAGCGGCTGGTCGGACAGGCCGTGCACGCGCACGACAAAGATGCCGCTGGCCGCCGGTTTCCACGCGTGCCGGCGGTTTGAGAGCAGCAGGTTCAGGGTACGGAAGCCATCGCCGCTGCCGGTGCTGCTGGCTGCGAGCTCGCGGCCCAGCCTGCGGCCATGGATGACGTGGCCGCTGATGGTCCAGGGCCGGCCCAGCAGTGCCGCCGCCTCGTCCATGCGACCGGCTGCCAGTGCCTGGCGCACCGCCGAGCTGGAGACGCGCTCGCCGCCCACTTCGTACGAGGGCAGGTCGGCTACCGCAAAGCCGTGCCGCTGCCCCGCCTCGCGAAGCATGGCGTAGTCGCCGGCACGCCTGGCGCCAAAGCGGAAGTCGTCGCCCACCAGCACGTACTGCACCTGCAGCCCGCGCACGAGCACGTCGCTGATGAAGCGCTCGGGCGGCTGGCTGGCCAGCCTGGCGTTGAACGGCAGGATCACGGTCTGGTCCATGCCGCAGCTGGCCAGCGCCGCCAGTTTGTCGCGCAGCGTGCTGATGCGCGCGGGTGCCAGGTCCGGCTGCTGGCGCACCGCGGCAAAGTAGTCGCGCGGGTGCGGTTCAAAGGTCATGACGCAGCTCTTGACGCCGCGCGCAGCAGCGGCTTGCGCAAGCTGCCGCAGCATGGCCTGGTGGCCGCGGTGCACGCCGTCAAAGTTGCCTATCGTCAGCGCACAACCACCGCCCAGGTCCCGATGGTGGAGTCCGCGAAATATTTTCATGCTTGCCGGGTCCGGGCGCCGCGCGCCATGCCAGCCGCCGCGCACCGTATTGGATTCGGTGATATAAGGCAACAGAGTATATGGCGGCTGGCAGTGGCCTGCGAGTCGGCCTGCCTGCTGTGGATGTCTGGCGCAGGACAGAGCGGAGAGTAGTTGTGAAGGTGTTGAGGCTGTCGGACCAGGGGTTGCCACAGTCGTGGATATCGCTGGAGGATGCCGTGCTTCATTACGCGACCGATGACGTGCGCTGGGAGGCGGGGAGCCGGATTGCCGTCTTTCGCGGGGGCCACAACGCAATGACCGGATTGCAGTCAAGAGTCGCGGTCAACAGCATCATCGGCACGCGCGGGGCATCGCACGTCAATCCGTTTGACGCCGTTCCGGGGCTCACCAACGACAAGCTCTTTGCGCGTGACCGCAACACCTGTGCGTACTGCGGTGACCAGCTGGATGTCACCCGCCTGACGCGCGAGCACATCGTCCCGCAGGCGCAAAACGGCCCCAACGACTGGATGAACGTGGTCACCGCCTGCCGCGGCTGCAACCACCGCAAGGCAGACCGCACGCCCGAGCAGGCGCACATGACGCTGCTGTACGCGCCCTACGTGCCCAGCCTGTGGGAGGATTTCATCCTGCGCAACCGGCGCATCCTGGCCGACCAGATGGAATTCCTCTCCGCCCGGCTGCCGCGCAGCTCGCGGCTGCACGGCTGAGTGCGAGGCTGCCGCTGCTGCCGCGACGCCGCACCGCGATCCGGCGCGGATGGCAGGACCAGGGCAGAGACAGCCATATGCGTTAAATTGCCGGCATGACCTCGACCCGCGGTCCCTTTCTGCTGGCGCTGGACCAGGGCACGTCCAGCTCGCGCAGCATGGTGTTTGACCGCAGCGGCCAGGTGGTTGCGACGGCGCAGCGCGAGCTGCCGCAAATCTACCCGCAGCCCGGCTGGGTCGAGCACGATCCGCTGGAGATCTGGCGTGGCCAGCTTGCCACGGCGCAGGACGCGCTGCGGCAGGCCGGCCTGGGCGCGGGCGACGTGCACGCGCTGGGCATCACCAACCAGCGCGAGACCACCGTCCTCTGGGACAGGAGAACAGGCCGGCCGCTGCACCACGCCATGGTCTGGCAGGACCGCCGCACCGCGCCGCTGTGCGAGCAGCTGCGCGCCGAGGGCTGGGCGGAGCCGGTGGCCGAGCGCACCGGACTCGTGCTGGACCCCTATTTTTCAGCCACCAAGCTGGCCTGGCTGCTGGAGCAGGTCCCGGGTGCCCGCAGCCGTGCGGAGCGGGGTGAACTGGCGTTTGGCACGGTGGACAGCTGGCTCATCTGGCAGCTCACCGGCGGCCGTGTCCACGCCACCGACGTGACCAACGCCGCGCGCACGATGCTGTTTGACATACACCGTGGCCAGTGGGACGCTGTATTGCTCGAGCGCTTGCAGATCCCGGAGTCGCTGCTGCCCGAAGTGCGCCCATCGAGCAGCCATTTTGGTGACAGCGATGCGCGGCTGTTTGGCCACGCACTGCCCATAGCAGGCGTTGCCGGAGACCAGCAAAGCGCGTTGTTTGGCCAGGCCTGTTTTGACGCCGGCATGGCCAAGAACACCTATGGCACAGGCTGCTTCGTGCTCATGCATACCGGTGCTACAGCGCAGCGCTCGCAGCACGGCCTGCTGACGACACGTGCCGCGGGCCGGGGCGACGCGCCGCAGTTTGCGCTGGAGGGCAGCGTCTTTGTGGGCGGTGCCGTGGTGCAATGGCTGCGCGACGGCCTGCGGGCCATCGCCAGCAGCGCCGAGGTGGGCACGCTGGCCGGCAGCGTCCCGGACAGCGGCGGCGTCATGATGGTGCCGGCGTTTGCCGGACTGGGCGCACCGTACTGGAATGCCGGCGCGCGCGGCATCATCACCGGGCTGACCCGGGGCACCAGCATGGCGCACGTGGCGCGCGCTGCGCTGGAGAGCATTGCCTTTCAGAGCGCCGTGCTGCTGGCCGCCATGAGCCGTGACGTGGAGGCGGCCGGCGGGCAGCCGCTGGCAGAGCTGCGGGTTGATGGCGGCGCCAGCGTCAACGACCTGCTCATGCAGTTCCAGGCCGACCTGCTCGGCCTCGCCGTGGTGCGTCCGCGCGTGACCGAGACCACCGCGCTGGGCGCCGCCTGCCTGGCCGGCCTGTCCACCGGGTTGTTTGCCGATGTGCAGGAGCTGTCCGCGGCGTGGCAGGTGGAACGCCGCTTTGTTCCCACCATGAGCCGCGACCAGGCCGAGGCGCTCATGGCGCGCTGGGAGCATGCCGTGCGGCAGGCGGTGGCCGAGTGAGTCGCCCGTGGCTCAGGCAAAGACGCCGGCTTCGTCCTGCATGTGTTCGGACACGTACGCCTGGTGGTGCAGCGTGTCGCCCCAGGTCATCTCCAGCTGCGTCAGGCGCTTGAAGTAGTGGCTGCCGGCGTATTCGTCGGTCATGCCTATGCCGCCGTGCAGCTGCACCGATTCCTGGCCGACGGTGCGCATGGACCGGCCCAGTTGCACCTTGGCTCGGGCAGCGGCCATGCGGCGCTCGGGCGCCGGGTCGCCCAGCTTGAGCGTGACGTAGTAGCTCATGGACCGTGCCAGCTCCAGCTGCATCTTCATGTGGGCCACGCGGTGGCGCAGTGCCTGGAAGCTGGCAATGGGCACGCCAAACTGCTTGCGCTGGTTCATGTACGCAACGGTCATTTGCAGCATTTGCTCCATGATGCCCACGCCTTCGGCACAGGCCAACGCAATGCCGGTATCGGCTGCATGCGCCAGCGCGCGCAGGCCATCGGTGCTGACCAGCTCGGCTGGCGCCTGCGTCAGTTCCAGGTCGCCGGCGCGCGCCTCGTCCTGCGTGATGTAGCTGCGCGTCGCCACGCCATCGCTGCCGTGCTGGACGACAAACAGCGCCAGCTTGTCGTCAAGCTGCGCCGGCACCAGCCAGGCGTTGGCGCGGTCGCCCGCTGGCACGATGTTCTTGATGCCGCTGACGGTGTAGCCATCGCCAGACTTGCTCGCGGTGGTGGTGCAGGTGTCCAGACGGTAGCGCATGCCGCGCTCCTGGTGCGCCAGAACCAGGATGGTCCGGCCGCTGGCCACCTGCGGCAGCCAGCGCTGACGTACGGGTTCTTCGCCGTAGGCCTGGAGGAGGGCGCTGGCAACCAGCACCGGTGCCACCGGCTCCATGACCAGGCCGCGACCCAGCTCTTCCATGACGATCATGCCATCGATGGGGCTCATGTCCAGGCCGCCGTACTCGCCCACGATGTAAAGGCCTGGCAGGCCGATGCCCGCCAGCTCGTCCCAGACGGCGCGGTCAAAGCCGCCCGCCGCCACGATCTTCTGCCGTCGCTCGAAGCCGTAACTGCCGCTGACCCAGCGCGCAATGGCGTCGCGCAATTGTTCCTGGTCGTCGGAAAAATCAAAGTCCATGTCTGTCGTCCTTATGTTGTCGTGTCACGTGCCGGGGTTTTTTTGTCTTCCTGAGCAGCGAGCATCGTCTGCTCACCTGATGATCAATGACAGATGATCTCGGCCCTTGCGGGCCTTTGATGAAAGTCGCCTGTGGCGGCTGATGAAGGTTTGGCGTCAAGCGTTCAGCGTCCAGCGTGTGCCCACTACGCCCAACGCCCAACGCTCAACGCTCAACGCTCAACGCTCAACGCTCAACGCTCAACGCTCAACGCTCAACCTCCCCATCAACGCTCAACCTCCCCATCAACGCTCAACCTCCCCATCAACGCTCAACCTCCCCATCAACGCTCAACCTCCCCATCAACGCTCAACCTCCCCATCAACGCTCAACCTCCCCATCATGGCGGCACAGCCGCAGTCATTGCAGCCGCGCAGCGGCGCGGTCATCAAGGCGCCAGCGAGGTCATCCGTCATGCGCGTGGGGTTGCTTTTGAGGGCGGACACGCCAAGCCCGCGTGCGGGTGAGCCCAGTTTCTGCGCATCAGCGCGAGATTGTCGCCCTGCATGGCCTGTGCCTTGCAGCCCGAGCGGTTTGGCTGGCAATGACTTCCATGGTGCTCGCGCAGCGCAAGCCAAGCCCCCTCTCGGAGGGGGTGAGGGGGAGCCCAGTTGCTGCGCATCAGCGCGAGATTGTCGCCCTGCATGGTGTCCCTTCAGCTCAAGACGGCTTTGGCGACAATCTCGCGCTGCACCTCGTTGCTGCCGCCGTAAATGGTGGTCTTGCGCAGGTTGAAGTACGTTGCTGCCAGCGTGGCGTTGTCGAGCTCGCCGCCGGGAAATCCGCGCAGGGTGGCGCTGGCCACCTGGTCGCCCTGCCAGCCGGCCGCCATGGCGTCCTGGATGTACGGCAGGCCGTACGGGCCGGCGGCCAGCATCATGAGCTCGCTGTAGCGCTGCTGGATCTCGCTGCCCCTGATCTTGAGCAGGCCGGCGATGTCGAGCGGGTTGCGTCCCGCCTTCATGGCCGAGAGCACGCGCAGCACCAGCATTTCCAGCGCCACGATGTCGACCTCAAGCAGCGCGATCTGGTCGCGGAAGCGCAGGTCGTCCCATACGCCTTCGCGCCTGGCAATCTGCTTGAGCCGCGCCAGCTCGCGCTTGGAGCGGTTGACGTCGGCAATGTTGGTGCGCTCGTTGCTGAGCAGGAACTTGGCGTAGGTCCAGCCCTTGTTTTCCTCGCCTATGAGCTGGTCTGCCGGGACTTCGACGTTGTCGAAGAAGACGTCGTTCACCTCCACGCTGCCGTCCAGCAGCTTGATGGGACGCACGCTCACGCCGGGCGACTTCATGTCCAGCACGATGAAGCTGATTCCGGTCTGCTTCTTGCCCTCGCTGCTGGTGCGCACCAGGTTGAACATCCAGTCGCCGTACTGGCCCAGCGTGGTCCAGGTCTTCTGGCCGTTGATGATGTACTTGTCGCCCTGGCGCTCGGCCCGCGTCTTCAGCGACGCCAGGTCCGAGCCTGCGTCCGGCTCGCTGTAGCCCTGGCTCCACCAGACCTCGCCGCTTGCGATCCCGGGGAGGAAGCGCTTCTGCTGCTCGGGCGTGCCAAAGGCCATGATGACCGGTGCCACCATGACCGGCCCAAAGGGGACGATGCGCGGTGCGCCGGCGCGCGCGCATTCCTCTTCGAACAGGTGCTTTTGGATGGCGTTCCAGCCGGGGCCACCAAATTCGGTGGGCCAGCCGTAGCCCAGCCAGCCCTTCTTGCCCAGGATCCGGGCCCAGTCCTGCATGTCGTCGCGCGTCAGGTGCTGGCCGGCCCTGACCTTGGCAGCGGTTTCGGCGGGCAGGTTCTCGCGCACCCAGTCGCGCACCTCGTCGCGGAATTTCAGTTCTTCTGGCGTAAATGACAAGTCCATGCGGTTCTCCCTTTGCTGCCTTTTTAGCACGGCTGGGGCAAGCAGCCTGTCCGGGGGGCGACAATCGGCGCCATGTCCGTTGTTCGCATGTTGCAGTTTGCCGAGCAGCTCGGCAGCGAAGTCCTGCGCCTGGAGCAGCCGGCAGACCGCGTCCTGGCGCAGTTCTTCAGGCGCCACCGTGCACTGGGGCAGCGTGACCGGGCCATGCTGGCCGATACCGTCTACGCCATCCTGCGCAGGAAGACGCTGCTGGAGACGCTGGCCGGGGACAGCGCGGACACGTTGCGCCGCCAGGTCCTGCTGGCGCTGCCCCTGCCGCGGGACGAGCTGCTGCCCGTGCTGAGCGAGGCCGAGCGCGCCTGGCTGCAGGCCTGCGACGCGCAGGACGTGGCCGCGCTCCCGGACGCCTGCCGCCACAACCTGCCGCCCTGGCTGGCCGACGCGCTGTGCCGGCAGCTGGGCGACGAGTTTGAGGCGGCAGCGCAGGCGCTGCTCGCGCCGGCGCCACTGGACCTGCGCGTCAACCTCCTGCGGCAAAAGCGCAGCCAGGCGCAGGCCAGCCTGCTTGCGCAGGGCGTGCAGACTGCGCACACGCGCTGGTCTCCCTGGGGCCTGCGCGTGGCGGGCAAGCCGGGCCTGAAGCGGCTGGACCTGTACCGGAAGGGCGTCATCGAGGTGCAGGACGAGGGCTCGCAGCTGCTGGCGCTGCTGGTGGGCGCGCGGCGCAACGAGGTGGTGGCCGACTACTGCGCCGGCGCCGGCGGCAAGACGCTGGCCCTGGGCGCAGCCATGCGCGGCAGCGGCCGCCTGTATGCAATGGACGTGTCGGCCGCGCGGCTGGACGTGCTCAGGGCGCGCGTGGGGCGCAGCGGCCTGGCCAACGTGTACCCCATGGTGCTGGGCGCGGCACCCGGCCCGCAGCTGCAGCGCCTGTATGGCAAGATGGACCGTGTCCTGGTCGATGCACCCTGCTCGGGGCTGGGCACGCTGCGCCGCAGCCCGGACCTCAAGTGGCGCCAGGACGCGGCGGCGGTGGCCGCGTTTGCCGCGCAGCAGCAGGATATCCTGGTGCAGGCGGCCCGCCTGCTGCGGCCCGGCGGCCGGCTTGTCTACGCTACCTGCAGCCTGCTCGAGCAGGAAAACGAGGCGGTGGCCGCCGCATTTGACGCAGCGCACGCGGACTTCGAGCCGCGTCCCGTCGCAACGCTGCTGGCCGAGCTGAAGGTGGCCGATGCGGCGTCGCTGTGTGGCGCAGGCGGTGCCTACCTGCGCCTGTGGCCGCACCGGCACGGCACCGATGGCTTTTTTGCGGCGGCCTGGCAGCGCCGCTGAGCCCGCGGCGCGGGAGCGCGTGGCTGTTTTTCACCCGCGCGGCGGCGCGCCGGGTTCCAGTGGGTTCACAATGGGGCATGGACACTGCTGATGTATTGATCGTGGGCGCCGGCATGGCTGGCGCGTCGCTTGCCTGGCATCTGGCGCAGGACGATGTAGACGTCGTCGTGCTGGAGCGTGAGTCGCAGGCCGGGTATCACAGTACGGGACGCTCGGCCGCCATGTTCATGGAGAGCTATGGACCGCCCGGCGTGCGTGCGCTGACACGCGCCGGCCGCGCGTTCTACCTGGCACCCCCGGCGGGGTTTGCACCCATGCCGCTGCTGCACGAGCGGCAGGCGCTGTACGTGGCCACTGCCGGGCAGCGACAGATGCTGGACGCGCGTGGCCAGGAGCTGGCCGCGAGCGGCACCGTGCTGGACGAACTGGACGCGGCGGCGCTGGCGCGCCGGGTTCCGGTGCTGCGCACCGATGTCGTGCGCCACGGCCTGCTGGACCGCAATGCATACGACATCGACGTGGACGCGCTGCTGCAGGGCTACCTGCGCGGCGCGCGCCAGGCCGGCGCGCGCATCTTGATGAATACGGAGCTGCTGGCGGCGCGCGCTGCCGGCGCAGGCGGCTGGACCGTCACGCTGGCCGGGGATCGCAACATCCATGCAAGGAGGGTGGTTGACGCTGCCGGCGCCTGGGCCGACGCGGTGGCTGAAGTCTTTGGCGTGCAGCGCATCGGGATGCAGCCCAAGCGGCGCAGTGCGTTCATCTTTCCGCCGCCGGACGGCATGGAGTGCGCGGGCTGGCCCATGGTTTCCGACATTGGCGAGCGCTGGTACTTCAAGCCCGATGCCGGGCAGCTGCTGGGCTCGCCGGCCAATGTGGACCCGGTGCCGCCGCAGGACGTGCAGCCGGAAGACCTGGACATTGCGCTGGCCATAGACCACATCCAGAACGCCACCACCATGCAGATCCGGCGGCCCACGGCCACCTGGGCCGGCCTGCGCAATTTTGTTGCGGACGGCGACATCGTCATTGGCCGCGACCCGGACCACGCCGACTTCTTCTGGCTCGCGGCGCAGGGCGGCTACGGCATCCAAAGCGCGCCGGGCGCGAGCCTGCTCGCGTCCTGCCTGCTGCAGGGCAAGGCGCTGCCGCCCGAGCTGAGCCGCTTTGGAGTCGATCCGGCCGCGGTATCGCCGGCCCGGCTGCGCTGATGGCGCCCTCCTGGCGTGACGGCGCCTGCGGCCACCCGGCGGCGGCGGCCACGAGAGCCCAAGCGACCCTGCGTCTTTTGCGCCTGCCTGGCCGCTGCGTGGCAGCCGCGCGGCCGTTTTGCTATGGTCCAAGGGCTCGTCAGGGCGCGCGATAGTAAATTACACACAAACGCATCAAGAGACACGCCATGCCTACCACAGCAGCACTGCCCATCACCGATCCCCATGAAAGCATCTCGCCCTGGTGGCTGCGCACGGTGCTCATCGTCATGGTCATCGGCGTCGCCGGCCTGCTCTGGATCACCAGCCTGGCGTACGATAACGCACCGCCCATCCCGGGCCAGGTGGTCGGCTCCGACGGCACGACGGTGGCCACCGGCGCCGACATCAGCGCCGGCCAGGCGGTCTTTCTCAGGTACGGGCTCATGGCCAACGGCAGCATCTGGGGCCATGGCGGCTACCTGGGGCCAGATTACGCCGCAGATGCCCTGCACCGCAAGGGCCTGGACGTGGCGGAGCTGCTCTCGCAGCAGTCTTATGGCAAATCCCTGGACGCGCTGGATGACATGCAGAAGGCGGCCGTGCACGGCCAGGTGCCGGCGGTCTTGCGAGTCAACCGCTATGATGCCGGCGCCGATACGCTGCAGCTGACCGAGGGAGAAACCCGGGCCTGGCAGGAGCAGGACGCGTATTGGCGCCATTACTTGAGCGAGCCGGGCAACAACGCGGGTCTCAAGGCCAACTTCATCACCGACGAGACCGAGCTGCGCCAGCTCGGCAACTTTGTCAGCTGGGCTGCCTGGGCCTCGGTGGCACACCGGCCGGGCAAGGATTTTTCCTACACCAACAACTTCCCCTACGACCCGCTGGTGGGCAACCACCACACCAGTGCCACCCTGATCTGGTCGGCCATCAGCTTCTTTGCACTGCTTGGCGGCATCGCCGGCGTGCTCATGATTTTTGGCAAGTTCGACTACCTGGGCTGGATGTCGCGCGGCGAGCGCGCCCAGCAGCGCCTGCCGGTGGGACAGGCCGGTCCCGGCCAGCGCGCGCTGGTCAAGTTCTTTGTCATCGTCAGCCTGCTGTTCCTGGGGCAGACGCTGCTCGGTGGCGCCATAGCGCACTATCGCATCGAGCCCGATGGCTTCTATGGCATCCCGCTGGAGAAGCTCTTCCCCAGCAACCTGCTGCGCACCTGGCATTTGCAGACGGCCATTTTCTGGATTGCGACTGCCTATGTGGCCGCTGCCCTGTTCCTGGCGCGCACGTTGCGCTCGGACGAGCCGCGCGGCTTTGCCAACGGGATCAACCTGCTGTTCGTCGCTTTTGCCTTTGTCATTTTCGGCAGCCTGCTGGGTGAATGGGCGGGTATTTCACAGTGGCTGGGCGACTGGTGGTTCTGGTGGGGCAACCAGGGCTGGGAGTACCTGGAGCTGGGCCGGGCCTGGCAGTTCCTGCTGATCGCCGGGTTGTTCGTCTGGTTCCTCATGCTGCTGTGGGTGCTGCGCGGTGGTGCCGTGGAAGACGAGCGCGCGCGGCCCATCGTGCGCATGTTCTTGCTGGGTGCGCTGGCGATTCCGGTGTTCTACATCCCGGCGGTTTTCTTTGGTGCCGAGACCAACTACACCGTGGTTGATACCTGGCGCTTCTGGATCGTGCACCTGTGGGTGGAGGGCTTCTTTGAGTTCTTTGCCACCTGCACCGTTGCCCTGGTTTTCTATCAACTGGGATTTGCACGCAGGAACACCGCCTTGCGCGTGATCTACCTGGACGCCATTTTGTATTTTGGCGGCGGCATGCTGGGCACCGGGCACCACTGGTACTTCACCGGTCAGACCAACGTCAACCTGGCGATTGCCGGCGTCGTATCGGCGCTGGAGGTGGTGCCGCTGACGCTGCTTACGCTGGACGCATGGGATTTCGTGCGCACCACGCGCGACCAGGTCGATAGCGACGGCAAGCCCGTGCGCCTCACGTACAAGTGGACGTTGTACTTCCTCATGGCCGTGGGCTTCTGGAACTTCATGGGCGCCGGCGTGTTCGGCTTTTTCCTCAACACGCCCATCGTCAGCTACTACGAGGTGGGTACCATCTTCACGCCGGCGCACGCACACGGCGCGCTCATGGGCGTCTTTGGCATGCTGGCGCTGGGCCTGATGACGCTGGTGCTGCGCGGCGTCTGCACGCAGGAGCAGTGGCCGGCGGTCGAGCGCTGGGTCAAGTACAGCTTCTGGGGCACCAACATCGGCCTGGCCATGATGATCTCCATGAGCCTGCTGCCCGGCGGCATCCTGCAGATCTGGGACGTGCTGCAAAACGGCTACTGGCACGCGCGCAGCCAGGAATACACGCGCAGCACGCTGGCGCTCACCTTTGAATGGCTGCGCTTCCCCGGCGACATGGTGTTCATCTTTGCCGGCGCGCTGCCCATGTTCATCGCCAGCCTCAAGACCTGGCAGTTCATGCGGCAGACGCCGCCTGCAACGGCACCGCGCGCTGCAGCTCTTGGCGCCTGAGCCGGGCGCGCTGGCTGGCGCCGCTTGCAGTAGCATGGGCACATGACGCCCTGCGGAACCGCTGTGCCCGAGGCCAGCCTTGGCCGATGCAGTGGGCCAAGGACGCT
>JALOAS010000071.1 GCA_023228705.1 Ottowia sp.
AAGGAATTTTCATGTTTGGACGGATAGGCCGGTACTTTTCCACCGACTTGGCGATTGACCTGGGCACGGCCAACACGCTGATCTACGTGCGCCGCAAGGGCATCGTGCTGGACGAGCCCTCGGTGGTGGCGATCCGCCACGAGGGCGGGCCGCACGGCAAGAAGACCATCCAGGCGGTGGGCCGCGAGGCCAAGGCCATGCTGGGCAAGGTGCCGGGCAACATCGAGGCGATCCGGCCCTTGAAGGACGGCGTCATTGCCGACTTCAACGTCACCGAGCAGATGCTCAAGCAGTTCATCCGCATGGTGCATCCGCGCGGGCTGTTCAAGCCCAGCCCGCGCATCATTGTCTGCGTGCCCTGCGGCTCAACGCAGGTGGAGCGGCGCGCCATTCGCGAGTCCGCCTCGGGCGCCGGCGCCTCGGCCGTGTACCTGATCGAGGAGCCCATGGCCGCGGCCATAGGCGCGGGCCTGCCCGTGAGCGAGGCGCGCGGCTCCATGGTCGTTGACGTGGGCGGGGGCACCACCGAGGTGGGCGTCATCTCGCTGGGCGGCATCGTCTACAAGGGCGCGGCGCGCGTGGGCGGGGACAAGTTTGACGAGGCCATCATCAACTACATCCGGCGCAACTACGGCATGCTCATTGGCGACCAGACCGCCGAGATGATCAAGAAGGAGATAGGCAGCGCGTTCCCCGGTGGCGAGGTCACCGAGCTGGAGGTCAAGGGGCGCAACCTGGCCGAGGGCGTGCCGCGCAGCTTCACGATCAGCAGCAACGAGGTGCTGGAGGCGCTGACCGAGCCGCTCAACGCGATTGTCTCGGAGGTGAAGAAGGCGCTGGAGGGCACGCCGCCGGAGCTGGGCGCGGACATTGCCGAGCGCGGCATGGTGGTCACCGGCGGGGGCGCGTACCTGCACAACCTGGAGCGGCTGCTGGCCGAGGAGACGGGGCTGCCGGTGTTCATGGCCGAGGACCCGGCCACCTGCGTCGTGCGTGGCTGCGGCATGACGCTGGAGCAGCTGGAGCGGCTCAGCGGCGTGTTCACGGAAGATTGACGGCTGCCCGCGCCTCCTGCCTGATGCCGGGTCCTGCAGCAACACGCGCCGCGGACCGGCGCAGGCGCTGGTTCCCGGCCCTTGCATGCGCCCGCCTGCGCTGCCCGCCCGGCGCCAGGCAGGTGGCAGGAAAGCTGCTCCGCGCGCACCGATGGGTCCAACTGCTGGCTGCCCCGCATGCGCAAAGCACCGACCATGCTCTTTGAAACGCTGTACAACACGCCGCCTCCCCTGTTCCGCCAGGGGCAGTCGGCGCTGTCCCGGTTCATCGTGCTCAGTGCACTGGCGCTGTTCCTGATGGTGGCCGACGCGCGCTTTCACATGGTGGAGCAGGTGCGCAACGTCGTGGCCACCGCGCTGTATCCGGCGCAATGGCTGGCGCTGCGGCCGGTGCTGATGGTCGAGGAGGTCAGCCGTTACTTCACCAGCCTCAAGACCGCGCGCAAGACGGAAGCGGCCGCGCGCCGCCGCCTGACCGAGCAGTCGCAGCGGGCCGGGCAGGTGGAGCAGCTCCTGCTGGAAAACAACCGCCTGCGCGCGCTGCTGGACCTGCGCAAGCGCATCCCCGTTGAAGCACAGGCCGCACAAGTCCTGTACGACGCGACCGATCCGTTCAGCCGGCGCGTAGTCATTGGCAAGGGCCGCATGCACGGCGTGCGCAGTGGCTCGCCGGTCATGGACGAAACCGGCGTGCTGGGCCAGGTCACGCGGGTCTATCCGCTGGTGAGCGAAGTCACGCTGCTCATCGACCGCCAGCAGGTGACGCCGGTGATCAACACGCGCAGCGGCGTGCGCACCGTGGCCTACGGCGCCGCCTCGGCGTACATCGATACGCTGGAGCTGCGCTACATGTCAGCTGCCGAGGACATGCGCGAAGGCGACCTGCTGGTCACCAGCGGCATAGGCGGCACGTACCCGCCCGGGCTGCCCGTTGCGCGCGTGGGTGAGATCCAGCCGCGCAGCGACTCCAATTTCATGCGCGTGCGCTGCCAGCCGCTGGCCCAGCTCAGGGGCATCACCATGGTCATGGTGCTCGACCCGGCCGCGCCACCCGAGCCGGCGCTGCCAGACGCAGACGATGCAACGGCCAACCCCGACGAGAGCGATGATGCGGACCAGGCAGCCGGCAGCGGCGCCGGCGAAGGCCAGTATCCGCGCAAACCGGAGGCCGGTCCATGAGCATGCGCCGCGGCCAACCGCTGCTGCTCCCGCCCCGGCTCTGGTTCATCTGGGCCAGCCTGCTCGTCGCGCTGATGATCGACCTGCTGCCGCTGGGCCGGCTGCTGTGGATGCCCGACTTCCTGGCCGTGACGCTGGTTTTCTGGGCGGTCCACCAGCCACGGCGCATCGGCATGGTGGTGGCGTTCTGCTTTGGCCTCGTGCTTGACGTGCACGAGGCGTCGCTGCTCGGACAGCATGCGCTGGCGTATACCGTGCTGATCTACTTTGCCATCATGCTGCACCGGCGCATCCAGTGGTTTGCCGTTGCAGACCAGGCGCTGCAGCTGCTGCCCTTGTTTTTTCTCACCCGTATCATTACCATCGTGCTGCGCCTGCTGGGCGGCGCCACGTTTCCGGGCTGGGAGGTCCTGCTGGCGCCGGTGCTGGAGATGCTGCTGTGGCCACTGGCCAGCGCGCTCCTGCTGGCGCCGCAGCGGCGCTCGCCCAACCCCGATGCCGACCGCCCGCTGTGAACGCAAGGCTTGACAACGCCCACCCGACCCACAAATGACCGCACCATGGCCCATCCGAGCAGCCTGCTGACCCCTGTTCCGGCATGAACACCCGCAACGGCACGCGCAAGAACGGCGGCAACGGTGTCGACAGCCAGGTGCGCAACCTGCGCATCGAACTGTCGCGCTTTCAGCTTCGGCTGGTCGCGGCGGCGCTGCTCGTGCTGTGCGCACTGGCCCTGGTGGGCTGGCGGCTGTATGCGCTGCAGGTCCTGCGCCACGACGCGCTGACCGAGCGCGCCGACACCAACCGCACCGCCGTCACCCCCATCGTCCCCGAGCGCGGCGAGATCTACGACCGCAACGGCGTGCTGCTGGCGTCCAACTACAAGGCGTACACGCTGGAAATCACGCCCGCGCAAGTGCAGCGGCCGCTGGACGAAGTCATCGACGCCATCGCCAATATCGTCCCGGTCACCCGGCTGGACCGGCGCCGCTTTGCCCGGCTGCGTGCCAACTCGCGCAGCTTTGAATCGCTGCCGCTGCTCACGCGCCTCAGCGACGCCGACGTGGCGCGGCTGGCAAGCCAGATCTACCACTTCAAGGGCATAGAGATCCGCGCCCGCTGGTTCCGCAGCTACCCGCAGGGCCGGACCGCCGCGCACGTCATCGGCCACATCGGCCGCATCAACGCACAGGAAAAAGACGCCATAGAAGCAAGCGACGAGGTGGCCAACTACCGCGGCACGCAGTACATCGGCAAACTCGGCGTCGAGAAGAGCTACGAGACGCTGCTGCATGGCACCACCGGCGTCGACCACACGGAAATCTCGGCCAGCGGCCGCGCCGTCCGGCCGCTGGTCACACGACCGGCGGTGCCGGGAGAGTCCATCCGCCTGTCGCTGGACATCGGCCTGCAAAGACTGGCCGAAGAGCTCTTCGGCGACCATCGCGGCGCGCTGGTCGCCATAGACCCCAGCACCGGCGAAGTCCTGGCCATGGTCAGCCAGCCCAGCTACGATCCCAACCTCTTTGTCGAGGGCATAGACCAGCCGACCTGGGACGCGCTCAACAACTCGCTTGACTACCCGTTGCTCAACCGCGCCCTGCGCAGCGCGTACCCGCCCGGCTCCACGTACAAGCCGTTCATGGCGCTGGCGGCGCTGGAGACCGGCGTGCGCCAGGCCGATACGGCCATCATGGACGGCGGATCGTGGACCTACAAGGGCCACACCTTTCGCGCGCTGCACGCGCTCGGCCGCGTTGACCTGTACAAGAGCATCGTCAAGTCAAGCAACGTCTACTACTACCAACTGGCGGCCGACCTGGGCGTGGACCGCATCCACGACTTCATGGCGCCGCTGCGCCTGGGCCAGATCACGGGCATAGACATCCCCGGCGAGAAGCCCGGCGTCCTGCCGTCCAAGGCCTGGAAGGCGCAAACGTACAAGACGCGCGAGCAGCAGACCTGGTACCCGGGCGAGACCATCTCGCTGGGCATAGGGCAGGGCTACAACAACTTCACGATGCTGCAGCTGGCCAGCGCCACGGCCACGCTGGCCGCCGGTGGCATGCACCGCCCGCCGCACCTGATCCAGGCCCGCAGCGATCCGCAGACCGGCAAACTCGTTCCCGTGCCGCCACCGGACGCCGACGATCTCGGGTACGCACCCGAGCACGTTGCTGCGGTGCTGCAGGGCATGGTCGGCGTCACGCAGGAAGGCACCTCACGCTTTGTCTTTGCCGGCGCGCCGTACATTTCCGGGGGCAAGACCGGCACCGCGCAGGCCATCAGCATCGGCAAAGACAGCCGGTACAACGCCGCCGAACTGGCCGAGCGCCAGCGCGACCATTCCGTCTACATCGGCTTTGCGCCCGCCGAAGCACCGCGGATTGCCGTGGCAGCCCTCGTTGAAAACGCCGGCTTTGGCGCCGCGTACGCGGCGCCGGTGGTGCGCCGCGTCATGGATTACTGGCTGGCTGGCCTGGTTCCTACCGACGAAGACATCACGAAGGTCGTTGCCGGCAAGGGCGGCGCGCCCGTGGACTCGTACCCAGGCTCGTTCATGACCACCAGGCAGCGCAAGCTCGCAGAAGTGGCGCAACTGTCGGCCGCACACTGACCCCGGCGCCCGCATGCGGGCCGCCGCCGTCGCGCATCAGGACGCCGCCCAAGGCGCTTCCGGCCTGGTGTCCGGCCAAACCGCCATCGCGTGCTGGCCCGGCCGGTCATGCGAAACGCCGTGAGCGCAGGCCAGGCCTGGCGCCTCTTTTGCGTGCCGGAAGAACAGCGCAAGAAGCTCGCGCTGCGCACCGATAAAACAGCTGCCGTGCTTCGTGTGCGAGCACGCCGAAAAAGAAAGCGCCGAGGGCCGACCCCGATGTCTCCGATGGCGGCGGGCGCTGAATGCCCGGCTGCTGGCTGACGCAAACGTCCACCCCGGGGGAGACCGGGTCCGCACCCCGCATCTGCAGTTGCGCCACCTGCCCGCGGGACGGCGCTGCCGTCTGGCAGCCTGTTGCCTCAGGCGCCGTGCCCAGCAGCGACTGCCGCCGGGCCGCAAAGCGGAAGCGCCTGCGCGGCTTCGGCATCTCAGCCAAGTCGGCCTGCTGGGCATGGGCTGGCTGCATCCACCCCATGAACTGCGTGATGGGCAATCGGGATCGCGCTCGCCCGCATGGCGGAGCCAGCCACCGGTTCACTGCCCAAAAAAAACGCATCGCTCCGCCGCAGCACATGCATTGTGGGCCGCGCTGTAACGGCTTGCTCCGTTGCCGCATCCAACCGGACAGGGGCCGTGCAGCAGGTGAAGCCCCTCCCGGGCAGCTGTCACTTCGGCCAGCAACCCACTTACACGCCAACACGAGGAGCAAGACATGCGCAAGCCACCCATCCGTTTCTGGCTGTCACTGCCGTCCAGGCATCTGGCGGCGGCCCTCGCCGGCAGCACGCTGGTTTTGAGTGCCTGCGGCGGCGGCTCGCAGCCGGTGAGCCAGGTTCCGCAGGTGCCGCTGGACCCCCAACTGGTAGCCGATGGCCAGGAGATCTTCCGTTACGACACCTTTGGCGACGAAACGTTCTGGACCGACTTGCTCAAAATGAACGAAGTCATAGCATCGGCCGTGGACCCGCTGACTGCAGCATCGGTCGGCCTGAAGATCGATGCCGAGGCGCTGCCGGATGAAGTGGTTGCTGGTGTCCTCGATGGAAGCATCCCGCTGGACGATCCGCAGACGACGCTGGCGCTGCTCAGCCTGGACGCCGTGGTGGGTGCCCGGGGCGAAGTCAGCACGGACGCTGACGGCATCATGCACCTGGACCGATTCGGCATCACCTGCGCGCTCTGCCACTCCACCGTCAGTCGCGACCTGGACCTGCCCGTTGCAGGCAGCGGGGGCGTGAATCTGCGCGGCATCGTCGGCAAGCGGCTGGACGGCTGGCCCAACCGCGACTTGCAGCCGGGAACCATCATTTCGCTGTCGCCCGCACTCACTGACGATCAATCTGCAGAATATGCGTCCTGGGCAGCAGACTTCGGCGCCGGCTTTTACGATCCGCGCATCAACGTGTGGACCGACCCCGGCAGCAACCCGGCGCTGGCGGGCACCGACGTCGACGCCAACCTCGCTGCCTACAAGGCCAAGGGCGGCAACCCGGTGGTGATCCCGCCGGCGTTCGGCCTGGTCGGGCTGGACAAGGCCATCTTCACCGGCGACGGCGATACCGCGCACGAACCGGCGGGCCCGGTGTCGTACTGGAACCGTTACGTTGGCGTGGTGCAGATGCACGGACACGGCACCTTCAGCGACGAGCGGCTCACCATCAACGGCCAGCCGCTCTCGGTCGACCACCGCGAAGGCGACGACCGGATCACCGGCATCCTGCCGGCGCTGGAAGCGTACCAATGGTCCCTTCCCGCACCCTCGCTGGAAGAACACGGCGCCACGTGGAACGTCAGCGCCAGCCTGGACGCAGCGGCCGTTGCGCGCGGCAAGACCCTGTTCAACGGCCAGGCCAACTGCGCAAGCTGCCACAGCGGCGACGCGTTGACCGATGTCAACACCGCCGGCCTGCACCCGGCCAGCGCCAGCGTTGCGCTGGACAGGGACTACATCAACTTCTCGGCAACCAGGCAATGGCGCGTGACTCCGCTCAGGGGCATCTGGCAGCACCCGCCGTACTTCCACGACGGCTCCGGCGCCTTTGACAAGGACACGGGACTGTGCATGGACGGTTCGGGCATAGGCGCGCTGGCAGGTACCGACCGGGCCACCGAGGACCTGGCTTGCGTCGTCAACCGCTACAACGCGGCGGACGGGCACGACCTGCAACTGACCGGCGCCCAGCGTGCCGACCTGGTCCAGTACCTGAAGTCGCTGTAGCAAGAGCCGGCAAGCCCCGGCCGCGGGCGTGCCGGCACGTGGCCCGGCGTGCCCCTTCACCCAGCCCGGCTTGCCGGGCTGGGTTTCGCGTTGACTGGCGGCAGCATCGACGTCCATGCCGGGCATGCGCCAGCTGGCGTGCTGCTTCCTGCCTGTGAATTGGCGCGCTCGGCGGGACTCGAACCCACGACCCCTGGCTTCGGAGGCCAGTACTCTATCCAGCTGAGCTACGAGCGCCTGGATTGCAGCAGAACCCGGGAGCCGCCACGTGCCTGCAAACTTGCGGACACGCGTGGTTGCGCGGGGGCTGCACCTATTGATTATGACTGATCTGACCTGGCGCCGCCGCTTCGTCGCTGGCTATTGCCAGGCCGACGCCATCGAGGAAAAAAGCCATGGCGTTGGCACCGGTCTGCTCCAGGTCAAAGCAGGGGTCGAGCAGCCAGCCGTAGATGAGGCCGTGCAGCAGCGCGTGCAGGCTGCGGGCCAGTTCCAGCGCTGGCGCGGGAAGCGCGCGGCCCCGGTTGGCAGCGGTCTGCTCCAGGATCTGGCAACCCTGCGTCAGGTTGATGCGGTACAGGGCGATGTGCCGGGCCACCATGGGCCCCATTTCTTCCGCGTGCTCGACCTTCTGCATGGCGATTTGCAGCACGCGCCGGGTCCGGGCGTCGTGCGCGATCTGGTGCAGGACGCCGCGCAGATGAGCACACCAGGCGCGCAGCACATCCCCTTCCTGCTTCATCACGCGGTCCATGTCGACTTCCAGCGGCAGCGTGACGCGCTCGAGCATGGCGTCAAACAGGTCGGCCTTGTCCTTAAAATGCCAGTACACGGCGCCCCGCGTGACGCCGGCCGTACGGGCAATGTCTGCCAGCGAGGTCCGCGACACCCCGCGCTTCTGGAACAGGCGTTCGGCAGCATCCAGCAGCGTCGATCGCGTCAGGAGCGCATCTTTTTTGGTGCGGCGGGCCATGATGTAGCAAAAAAAGGACGGCAACACGGCAAGAGTGCCTGTTTGCGGGTCGGATTCTACAACATACATTCAAGGATGTATCTATAATTGCGGGTTTTGCGTCGTGTCGTACAGGCGCCTGCAGCTGCGTGTTTTGTGCATGCACCAACGGCACCAACGGAACTTTTTCTGCGCATCCGATGTCCGCAGGCGGGGCCTCCCGGCGCCAAAATCGAACCAGCTGACGAAAAACAACATCATGTCTCATCAATTCCCCGCTCGCATGGCCTGGTTGCGGCTGACAGTGGCAGTGGCCTGCACCCTGTTGGTCGGGCTGGGCCTGGTTGCCTGTGACCAGAATGGCGAGGCGGCCAACGGCGAGCAGAAGAGCCAGCAGATGCCGCCCGAAGTGGCCGTGGTCACGGTGCAGCCGGGCGCGGTGCAGTTGACCACGGAGCTGCCGGGCCGGCTGGAGGCGTCGCGGGTGGCCGAGGTCCGGGCGCGCGTGACGGGCGTGCTGCTCAAGCGTGTGTTCGAGGAAGGCAGCGATGTCAAGGCCGGTCAGACGCTGTACAAGATTGATTCGGCGCCGTACGAGGCGGCGTTGCAGAGCGCCAAGGCGCAGCTGGCGCAGGCCAAGGCGCAGCTGGCCGACGCCGGCGCACGCGCCCGGCGCTACAAGCCGCTGGCCGATGCACATGCGGTGAGCGAGCAGGAATACGACGCCGCCGTTGCCGCGGCCCAGGCCGCAGATGCGCAGGTAGCCGCTGGCAATGCGGTCGTGCGCACGGCACAAATCAATCTGGGCTATGCCACGGTCACGGCGCCCATTGATGGGCGCATCGGCCGATCGCTGGTGACCGAGGGGGCACTGGTCAGCCAGGAGGACGGCACGCATCTGGCAACCATCCAGCAGATCGACCCGCTGTACGTCAACGTCTCGCGGTCAGCCACTGACGTGCTGCGCATGCGCGATGCCCTGCAAGCCGGACAGCTGGAGCGTGCCAGCGGCGATGAAGCGGCGCGGGTACACATCGTGCTGGAAGACGGCCGCGAGTACGCGCACATCGGCCGGCTGTTGTTCACGGACCTGAGCGTGGACCCGGGCACGGGACAGGTGGCGCTGCGTGCCGAAGTGCCCAATCCGGATGGCAGGCTGTTGCCCGGCATGTACGTGCGCGCACGGCTGCAGCAGGCGCAGATGGAGAACGCGATGCTGCTGCCGCAACAGGCGGTGCAGCGTGGCAGCCAGGGCGACAGCGTCATGGTCGTTGCCGACGATGGCTCCGTGTCGCCGCGGCCGGTCAAGGTGGAGGGCGCACAGAATCACCAGTGGATCGTCACCGATGGGCTGGAGCCGGGCGAGAAGGTGGTCGTCGAGGGCCAGATGAAGCTGTCCATGGGCGCGCAGAAGGTCACGCCGGTGCCGTGGAAGCCGGAGGCTCAAGCCGGCGCCGAGCAGGCCGACTCCGAGCACGCGCCAGCCGATGGCGCCAGCGGCACCAACGCCGACTGAGCGCAGGGACCGCCCATCATGTCCACTTTCTTCATCCACCGCCCGATTTTTGCCTGGGTGATCGCGATCTTCGTGATCCTGGCAGGACTGGTTTCCATCACCCAGTTGCCGGTGTCTCAATATCCGGCGGTGGCGCCGCCCACCATTCGCGTCACGGCGTCATACCCGGGTGCCAGCGCGGCCGTGATCGACGAGACGGTGATCTCGCTGATCGAGCGCGAGATGAACGGCGCCGAGGGCATGATGTACATGGAAGGCACGTCGCCCGCCGTCGGCTCTGCCCAGCTCGCGGTCACGTTCCAACCCGGCACCGACCCCGACCTGGCGCAAGTGGAGGTGCAAAATCGCCTGGCACGCGCCCAGCCGCGCATGCCCGAGGTGGTGCGTCGCACGGGCATACGCGTGGTCAAGGCCACGTCCAACTTCCTGCTGGTGGTGGCATTCAACAGCGACGGCAGCATCGCACGTGACGACGTGGCCGACTACGTCAACCGCAACGTGCTGACCGAGATCCAGCGCGTCGAGGGCGTGGGCGACGCCATGCTGTACGCTTCGGGCCGCTCGATGCGCATCTGGATCGATCCGGACAAGCTGGAAGGCTACAACCTCACGCCCGCGGACGTGAACGATGCCATCACGCAGCAGAGCATGCAGATTTCCGGCGGCACGCTGGGCTCGCAACCGGCCGTGCCGGGGCAGAGCATAGACGCCACCATCATCATCCCCAGCGGGCAATTGACCACGCCCGAGGAGTTCGGCAACGTGGTGCTGCGCGCGCGCGAGGACGGCTCGGCAGTACGCATCCGCGACGTGGCGCGGGTGGAGCTGGGCATAGAAAACTACAACTTCGGCTCGCGCCAGGCCGGGCAGGATTCGGTGGCCGTTGCGGTGCTGCTCAACTCCCGGGGCAATGCGCTGGCCACGTCCAGGGCCATCCACGAACTGATGGGCGAGCTGGAGCCGTTCTTCCCGGATGGCATGAGCTGGGACGTGTCGTACGACACGTCCGAGTTCGTCTCCATCTCCATCCAGAAGGTGGTGCAGACGCTGTTCGAAGCCGTCGTGCTGGTGTTCCTGGTCATGTTCCTGTTCCTGCAGGACTGGCGCTACACGCTGATCCCCACCATCGTGGTGCCGATCGCGCTGCTGGGCACGTTTGCCGTGCTGCTGGCGGCCGGCTTTTCCATCAACATCCTCAGCATGTTTGCCATGGTGCTGGTGATCGGCATCGTGGTGGATGACGCCATCGTGGTGGTGGAAAACGTGGCGCGCATCATGGCCGAGGAGGGCCTCCCGCCCATGGAGGCCACGATCAAGGGCATGCACCAGATCCAGGGCGCGGTGGTCGGCATGACCACCATCCTGGTCGTGGTGTTCATCCCGCTGGCGTTCTTCAGCGGCGCCACCGGCAACATCTACCGGCAGTTTTCGGTGGTGATGGCATCGGCCATCGCGTTCTCCGGGTTCTTTGCGCTCACGCTCACGCCGGCGCTGTGTGCCACGCTGCTCAAGCCGGTGCCCAAGGGGCACCACCGCAGCCGCAGGACCGGGCCGCTGGGCTGGTTCTTCAACGCGTTCAACCGGGGCTTTGGCGGCACCACGCGCGCCTATGAAAAGGGGCTGACGCGCATCCTGCGCCACGGCTGGATCACGGTGGTGCTGTACGGCGTGATCATTGCCTGCGCCGTGCTGCTGTTCCGGCACCTGCCCACCGCGTTCCTGCCGGTGGAAGACCAGGGCAACGTCCTCATCAATGTACAGTTGCCGCCGGGCGCGACCAAGGAGCGCACCACGCGCGTGGTCAAGCAGATGGAGGACTACGTGCTGGCGCAGCCGATAGTCAAGGACATGGTGAGCATCATCGGCTTCAACTTCTCGGGCACTGGCCAGAACGTGGCGCTGTCTTTTGCCACGCTCACGCCATGGAAGGACCGCACCGGCCCCGGTGAAGACGCCAAGTCCTTTGCCGAGCAGATGACCGGCGCGCTGGCGTCCATCCGCGATGCATTCGTGCTCGCGGTCACGCCGCCGTCGATCCCGGAGCTGGGCACCGCCAACGGCTTTGCCTTCCGCCTGCAGGACCGCGGCGGCCAGGGGCACGAGGCGCTGCTGGCAGCACGCAACCAGATCCTGGGCGGCGCAGCCCAGAGCCCGATGCTGATAAACGTGCGCCCCGACGGCATAGAGGATGCAGCGCAGTGGGAGCTGACCATAGACCGCAACGCGGCCACCGCGCAGGGGGTGAGCGTGGCCGCAATCTCCTCGGCCATCGGCACGGCGCTGGGTTCGGCCTACGTGGCCGATTTCCCCAACCGGGGCTTCCTGCAGCGCGTGACGGTGCAGGCGGACGCGCCCAAGCGCATGACGCCGGACGACGTGCTGTCGCTGATGATGCGCAACGACCAGGGCCAGCTGGTGCCGCTGTCGACCATGGTCAGCGCGCGCTGGGTTACCGGCCCCATGCAGCTCAAGCGCTACAACGGCTACCCGTCCATGTCGATCTCGGGCGAGGCGGCGCGAGGCTACTCCTCGGGCGACGCCATGGCCGAAATGGAGCGGCTGGCAGCCGCGCTGCCGGCCGGCTTTGGCTACGAATGGACCGGGATCTCGCTGGACGAGAAGCAGGCGGGTGCACAGGCGTTCACGCTGTATGCGTTGTCCATCCTGGCGGTGTTCCTGTGCCTGGCGGCGCTGTACGAAAGCTGGAGCATCCCGCTGTCGGTCATGCTGGTGGTGCCGCTGGGCGTGCTCGGGACGCTGTTCGGCGTCTGGATACGGGACATGCCCAACGACATGTTCTTCCAGATCGGACTGGTCACCGTGATCGGCCTGTCGGCCAAGAACGCGATCCTCATCGTTGAATTTGCCAAGGACCTGCAGGCCGAGGGCATGAGCATCGTGAAATCGGCGCTCACGGCCGCGCACCTGCGCTTCCGGCCCATCCTGATGACGTCCCTGGCGTTCATGCTGGGCGTGCTGCCGCTGTATACGGCCTCCGGCGCCAGCTCCGCCAGCCAGCGCGCCATTGGCACCGGCGTGTTCTGGGGCCTGATGTTCGGTACCGTACTGGCCGTGCTGATGGTGCCGGTATTCTTCCTCATCGTACGCAAGCTGTTCCACCGACGGCAACCGCGTCCGGCGCACCCGCCTGCATCCCGGGTCGGCGAGCTGGAGAACTGAGAGCTTGAGAAAAAATCCCTCATGCCCGCTTTGACGGTCAGAACCCGCCCACTCTGCGTTGCAAATGCTCGTCATGGCACGGGCCATGCCTGCGCTTTGCGTCTTGACTGGACAAATCCTGACGATCCTCTCGGACACCATCAATTCATTCTCAAGCTCTGAGCCATGTCTGACACACGCACATCTTCATTACCCCGGCTGGCGGCGCTGGGCGCCGTGGCGCTGCTGACGCTGAGCGCCTGCTCGCTGGTGCCCGAGTACGAGCGCCCAGCCGCGCCCATTGCCAGCCACTGGCCGGTCGGCGGCGCCACCGAGGCTGACACCAAGGGCGCCGCCGCTGCGGACCTGCGCTGGCAGAATTTCGTGCAGGATGACCAGCTGCGCAAGGTGGTGCAGCTGGCGCTGGACCACAACCGCGACCTGCGCATCGCCGTGCAGAACATAGAACAGGCACGGGCGCAATACCGGATCCGCCAGGCGGACCGGCTGCCCACGGTGGCTGCTGAGGCCACCGGCACCCGCTCGCAGCCCACGCCGACCGGTACGCCCAGCGTCAGCAGCTCCTACACCGTGGGCCTGGGCGTATCGGCCTGGGAGCTGGACTTCTTTGGCCGCGTGGCGGCGCTCGAGGACGTGGCGCTGGCCGACTTCCTGGCCACCACCGAGGCGCGCAAGTCCGCGCAGATCAGCCTGGTTGCCAGCGTCATGACGACCTGGCTGCAGCTCAAGACCGACACCGAGCTGCTGGCGCTGACCGAGCGCACGCTGGCCACGCGCGAGCAATCGCTGGAGCTGATCCAGTTGCGCTTTGACAATGGCGCCTCCTCGGCGCTGGACCTGCGCCAGGCCGAGTCGCTGGTGGCCAGCGCCAAGGCCACCAGCGCCGAGCAAAAGCGCCAGCGCATGCAGGACATCAACCTGCTGACGCTGCTGGTGGGCACGCAGGTGCCGGACGCGCTCATTCCCGAGCTGCCCGACACTTCCGTGGCCGAGGCCCCTACCGACCTGGCCCAGCCCACGGCCACGGTGGCACCAGCCGCCGACCTGCCCGACTTTGCCCAAGTGCCTGCGGGCCTGCCGTCCGACCTGCTGCTGCGCCGCCCGGACATCCATGCCGCCGAGCAGCAACTGATAGGCGCCAACGCCAACATCGGTGCGGCGCGCGCCAACTTCTTCCCGCGCATCACGCTCACCGGCAGCCTGGGCCGCGCCAGCCACGACCTGGACGGCCTGTTTGGCTCTGGCGGCAGCAAGGCCTGGTCGTTCGGGCCCAGCATCACGCTGCCGATTTTTGATGCCGAACGCAATCGCGCCGGGCTCGAGTCCGCGCGGGCCGGCCGCGAGATCGCCGTGGCGCAGTATGAGAAGACCATCCAGACCGCGTTCCGCGAAGTGTCCGATGCGCTGGCCGGGCGCGCCACCCTGGGCGACCAGCTCAACGCCCTGCAGGAACAGGTGGCTGCCGATCGCGACCGCTTCCGGCTGGCGGACCTGCGCTACCGCAACGGCGTGGCCAGCTTCCTGGACCTGCTTGACGCGCAGCGCTCGCTGTTTGCCGTGGAGCAGGCGCTGGCCCAGGTGCAACTGGCACAACGCGCCAACGAGGTCGCGCTCTACAAGTCGCTGGGCGGCGGCTGGAGCGACGGCGACACGCCTCCGGTTGCCGGGGGCACGGCCCGCTGAGCGCTGCGTTGTTTCGCTCCTATAATTGCGGGCACCGCAGGGCTGGGGCCCGCCTGCTCGGGCATGCGCGCAACAGACCCAACGATACGGACAAAGTCTTGAGGACACCATGAGCGACAACACGCACGAGGAAATGACCGGACCCATCAAAACGGGCAAGCAATTTTTTTGGGTAGCGGTGGCGAGCTTCGTCGTGCCGTTCTTTACCATTGTCGCGCTCGTCTCGTGGATCAATGCGGGCGACCGCCAGTCTCCGGGCGCCACCGACACAACCGCCAAGGTCGAGGCCCGGATCCAGCCCGTGGCGCGCGTGGCCATCGAAGCCGAACAAGAGTCGGCGGACGAGCAGCCTGCTGCGCCGGCGCAGCAGGCTGCTGCGGAAGACGCACAAGCGGCCGGTCCCGCCGATGACGGCGCCCAGGAAAGCGCCGAAGCCGGCACCGACGCGTCTGAAACTGAAGCACAGGACGGTGCAGCGGGCGGCCAGGTGGATCTGGCCGCAGGCCAGGCGCTGTATGAAAAAAGCTGCGTCGCGTGCCATGGCTCCGGAGTGGCCGGCGCGCCCAAGCTGGGCGACAGTGCCGCGTGGACGCCCCGCATCGACGAGGGCATGACCGTCATGATGGACATTGCCATCAACGGCAAGGGCGCCATGCCGCCGCGTGGCGCTTCGTCCGCAAGCGACGAGGAACTGCGCAACGCCGTGCTCTACATGGTCAACGAAGTCGACCCGGATTTCGTTGACAAGCAGGCAGGCAAGTAGGCTCGTTCCGCAATGCTGTTGAAAAGCCGGCCGTGCGCCGGTTTTTTGTTGGCAGGCACGGCAGGTCACGGCCGCAGTTCGGCCCGTCGCTGCGGACTGGGTTCGTAGCCAAAGCGCGATGGCAGCGTTTCAGCGGCAACGGCCTTTGGCTGCTGCCACCGGCCGCTTTCGATCAGGTCGGCCACGCGCCCCACGTCCTGCGTGTGCACCAGCCCGAACCCCAGGCCGGTCTGCAGGAACACGCGGCCCAGCTCATCGGTCAGGACCTGGCGCAGCGACGCAGGCTGCTGCGTGTGCGAAGTGACCACGCCATTCTCGTCCACGCGCCAGATCCACGGCGCCACGTCCAGCTCGACGTAGACGCGCTGCGGCCCGTTCTGGAAAAACCAGCAGCCTCGCGCGTCGGCCGCGTAATTGCGGCCGATGAACGACAGCAGCGCCTCATGCACCAGCCGCGCCCCGCGCGCACCCGGCTTGCCGCTGGCAAAGGGGCCGCAGGCCTGTACCTGCGCGTCGCGCAGGTACCAGTCACCGCGCGCGCCCAGTCCCAGCCAGCCGTAGCAGTCCGGCACATCGGGCCACTTGGCCATGGCCTGCCTGACGATCTCGTCCATGACGCGATTATCTCGCCGCAGCGGGTGGTGGCGCGAACCCCGACGGCGCCTGGATCGGCGCCGGAACGTTCAGGGTTCGCCCAGGAAGTCGCGCTTGCCCACGGGCACGCCGCTCCGGCGCAGGAGGTTGTATGCGGTCACCGTGTGAAAGTAGACGTTGGGCATGGAATGCCCAAGCAGCAACTGCAGGCCTTGGTAGGTGGTTGGCGTGCCGGTCACCGGCAGCGTGATTGGCCTCTCGTCGGTGCCGTCGATGCGCTCGGCCGGGACGCTGCGCAGGAACGCGATGCTGCGCGCGATCCGTTGCTGCAGCTCGGCCAGCGTCTGCTCATTGTCTTCGTATCGGGGCACGTCCAGGCCGGCCAGCCGCGCCACCACGCTGCGTGCCTTGTCGCAGGCGATCTGGACCTGCTTGGAAAACGGATACATGTCGGCGATGAGGCGGTCGTCCATCAGCGCGCGCTCGCTTGCATGGCCGGCCTCGACAAACGCCTGTGCCTTGTCAAGCAGGCCCGACAGATTGGTCAGGACGTTGACCAGCCGCGGCACGCTGGCCTGGTACATGGAAATACGTGGCATGGGATCACTCCGTTGCTGTGCCTGCATTATCCTAGACTGAAGTTCCAGCGCTCCGCGAGCGAATTTTCCTTGCAACCCAATTATTTGGGTTCAAACCGGGGTGCGTTTTTCTGACTACGGGCGAATCGACTGCAGGAGTTCGAGGGCGCGCTGCTGCTTGGCGCTCGGTGTG
>JALOAS010000072.1 GCA_023228705.1 Ottowia sp.
GGCATCGCCCGAGCGCGAGCGGGTGCTGGCCATGGTGGCCGCGCGCATCGTCTCGCCACAGACCAAGCTGGCCACCACGCGCTGGTGGCACACCACGACGCTGGCCGAGGACTTCGGCGTGGCCGATGCCAGCGAGGACGAGCTGTACGCCGCCATGGACTGGCTGCTCGCGCGCCAGGGGCGCATCCAGAAGAAGCTGGCCGCGCGCCATCTGCACGAGGGCGGCCTGGTGCTCTACGACCTGTCCTCCAGCTACTTCGAGGGCGCCACCTGCCCGCTGGCCGCACGCGGCTACAGTCGCGATGGCAAGCGCGGCACGCTGCAGGTCAACTACGGGCTGATGACCGATGCGCGCGGCTGTCCGGTGGCGGTGTCCGTGCACGAGGGCAACACCTGCGACAGCACCACCTTCATGCCGCAGGTGCAGCGCCTGCGCCAGGACTTCGGCATCGAGCGCATGGTGATGGTGGGCGATCGCGGCATGATCTCGCAAAAGGCCATCGACGCGATGCGCGAGACCGAGGGCATCGGCTGGATCACGGCGCTCAAGAGCGCCTCGATTCGCGCGCTCCTGGAGCAGGGACACTTGCAACTGGGCCTGTTCGATGAGCGCAATCTCTTTGAGATCGAGCACCCGGACTATCCCGGCGAGCGGCTGCTCGTCTGCCGCAACCCGCAGTTGGCCCGGCTGCGCGCGCACAAGCGCGAAGCGCTGCTGGCGGCCACCGAGCAGAAGCTGCAAGCCATCAAGGAGCGGGTGGACGCGGGCAAGCTCACCGGCACGGCCAAGATAGGGCTGCGCGTGGGCAAGGTGATCAACCAGTACAAGGTCGCCAAGCACTTGGAGCTGGCCATCGGCGAGGCGTCGTTCACGTTTGCGCGCAAGGCCGGCAGCATCGCCGCCGAGGCGGCGCTGGACGGCATCTACATCATCCGCACCTCGGTGGCTGCGCAGCGCATGGACGCGCCCGAGTGCGTGCGCAGCTACAAGGCGCTGGCCAACGTCGAGCGCGCATTTCGTTCATTGAAGACGGTGGACCTGAAGGTGCGTCCCATCCACCACCGCACGGCCGATCGGGTGCGTGCGCATATCTTGCTGTGCATGCTGGCGTATTACGTGCAGTGGCACATGCGCGAGGCCTGGCGCGAGTTGATGTTTGCCGATATGGACCAGGCCGCAAAGGCCACGCGAGATCCGGTCGCGCCGGCCGTGCGCTCCCAGGCGGCGCTGGCCAAGGCCGCCAGGCACACGCTGGATGACGGCACTGCGGCGCACAGCTTTGCCACGCTGATGGCCGAGTTGGCGACGCTCGTGCGCAACACCTGCCGGGCGCCGGGCGCCGGGCCGGATGCGCCAACGTTCCAGGTGCTCACCACACCGAGCGCCAAGCAACAGCGCGCCCTCGAACTGCTCCAGCAGATCCAGTTGTAGACAGAAGCCGGAACCTCAATTGGCCGCCAAGTGCGCGCCACTTAAGAGAAATGTGCTCGTTGAGTGGTCGAACTTCAGTATAGTTGAATTCGGCCCGTGTTTACGGTGCAAGGGGCCGGGCGCGCTGGCCGCGCGTGCTCAGAAGCTGTGCTGCAGCCCGAGCCCGTAGTTGTTGTCGCCGTCCAGGCGCAGGTACGCCGCGTACACGAAGGTGCGCCTGGACAGCGCGTACTTGCCCTCGAGCAAGCCGTTGGTGTATTTTTTGCCGGCGCTGTTTTTTGTGTCCCGCGTGAGGTCCAGCGTGAGCGCAAACGGACCCAGATCGGTGCTGCCGCCCAGCGAGAAGCCGCGCCGCAGGTCGCGGTTGTCGCTGTACGAAGCGGCCACCGAATAATTTCCGAAGCGGTACTGGCCACCCAGCGCATAGCCGGTTTTCTCGTTCCTGACCTTGTTGGCCGACAGGCCGGCGCTGAGCGGGCCGTTGTCGTAAACCACGTTGGCGTCCCAACGCGCGTTGCCGCCGTTGTCGTCCTTGAACACGTAGCCGATCTCGGCGCTCACGCCGCCAAACCCGGGCGTCGTGTAGCTGAACTGGCTGTCCGTGGCGGCATCCGCGTTGCTGCCGTCAACGTATCCGTAGGTGTTGTTGACGACCGAGTAGTTGGCGTCGTGAGTCAGCTCCCACGCGAGGATGCCCGGGGTCGAGCGGTGCTCGGTGCGCCCCAGCGTGAGCTGGCCCCAGTTGCCGCCCAGCCACAGGTGCGCCTGGCCGGCCCAGAACGGATCGTCGGCGGCGCCGGTTTTCAGGCTGAGCGCGGTCTCGAAGTTGAATCCGGCCTGCAGGCCCCCTCCCAGGTCCTCGACGCCTTCGACGCCGAGCAGGCTGTCGCGGTTGTTCATGAGGCCCGTGCTGGTCATCTGCACCCTGTTTGCCCCGCCATCGCTCTTGACCTTGCCGATTCCGGCGTCGGCGACGCCGTACAGCGTGACCGCGGACTGGGCCATGAGGCTGCCCGATGCCGTCAGCAGCGCCAGACCAAACAAGTGCTTCTTCATTTTTTCTTTCCTCCTTGTGATTGATAGCTGACGCTGGCCTTGCCTGTTGCCCGCGGGAGCGCTCACCAGCGCAGGAACAGCAGCACCCAGGCCCAGCAGAACGGCAGCATGCCGGCGGCAACCAGCGCCACGGCCGCAGAGCGCTGCCACAGCGCGTGGCTGCGTTGGCCGGAGAGGCGCCACTCAAAGCGCAGGCTCCAGGCCACGGCCAGCGCAAGCAGCGTGAAGCGCAGCGGGTTGGCCCAGCCCGTGGCCACGCCCTCGTTCCTGAGCAGCGTCAGCGTGATGGCCGTCAGGCCCAGGAACGCACCCATTCCGGCTGCCGGGATCAGCCCTTGCGCCAGCTTGTTGATTCCCGCCGGCGAGCGGCGCCTGGGGCCGCCACCGGACCAGCGCAAGCCGGGCAGCACGGGCAGGAGCCGGTCGGCCAGCCACAGCCCGGCCAGCGCGGCGCCGCCCACGATGGCTGCCGCGCCGCCGATGAAGAGCAGGATGACCGCGCCGTCCAGCCAGTTGAAGCTGTCGCCCACCTGCGGGTAGTGCGTGAGGATGAACCAGGGCGCGGTATCTGCCAGCGGCCAGTACACGTCGTGCGCGACCAGCCAGGTTGCAGCGGCCTGCTTGATGCTGACGAACCAGGGGCTGGCGCTCCACAGGAACGCGCCAACGGCAAAGCCCATGAGGCCAAACACGATGAGCGCGGTCTGCCAGCCGCTGCCCCTGGCGACCCGGATGATCTCGTCCTCGGGCGAGCGGGGCGAGAGCGCGATGGCGCCGCGGTAATCGCTGCAGCGCCCGCACATGTGGCACTCGGCTGCGCCCTGCATGGTTCGCAGCGGCAGCAGCGGCGCGCAGTTGATGGGTTCGCTGCGGCGCGGCGCAGCGCGCCAGGCGTCGGCGTCCACCGCATAGTGCCAGGGCGCCAGCTTGGCCAGCAGGTTGAAGACGCCGTTGACCGGGCACAGGTACTTGCACCAGACCCGCTTGTTCTTGCCGTACAGGTAGCCGATGATCATCGCGGCCACCGTCGAGCCGCCCAGGATGGCCGCCGTGGCCCAGGGGTACTGGTAGACGCTGATGAGCTGGCCGTAGATCGTGGTCAGGCTGAACGCAACGAACGGCCAGCCGCCCCAGCGCATCCAGCGCGGGATGGCGCCGCCGCGGCCGTGCCGGCTGGCCCACTCGGTGAGCGCACCCTCGGGGCAGAAGAGCCCGCACCAGGCGCGCCCCAGCAGCGGAATGGAAACCAGCACGAAGGGCCACCAGATGCCCCAGAACGCAAACTGCGCAACGATGGTCATGTGGTTGAAGACGGACGCGGTGCGGCCGGGCAGCGGCAGCAGCGCCGGAATCGCCAGCAGCGCCACGTAGACGACGACGATGAGCCACTGCATGCGCCGGATGCCGCGCTGGTGGTCGCGCAGGAAGTCGCCCACGCCGGCCACCGCGCCGCGAAACGAGCGGGCGCGGGATTCCTGCGGCGGCAGCGGGGCAACACGGGTCTGCATGGTCGCGTGTTCCGGGTCAGCTGGCCGTTGACGTGCTTGCGCGTACGCGCTGCGCGGCGTGCGCGGTGCCTTTTGGCTGGCTTCGGTGCAGCAGCCAGCCCACCAGCGCCCAGTAGCCCAGCCAGATCAGCAGCTGCGACAGCGCCGGAAAATCACGGTAGCCGGCAAAGTCCGCGAGCAGCTTGCCCACGCCGCTTGAGGTGGACAGCAGCGCCGAGCTGTCCCAGACCGGGTCGACGAGCCCGGGCAGCACGCCCAGCGACAGCAGCCGGTCGGTGGCGCCCACCAGCAGCGCGCCGGCCAGGAGCAGCAGCAGCACCTCGGTGACGCGGAAAAAGCGCCGCCAGGTGATGACGCGGCCGCCCAGCTGCAGCAGCCAGAACGTGAGCAGCGCCGCGGCAAAGCCACCAACGCCGGCCAGCAGCATCGCGGCAACCTGGCCGCCCTGGCTGGACGAGAGGATGGTGCCATACAGGAACACGACGGTCTCGCTGCCCTCGCGTGCCACGGCAATCGCGACCAGCACCAGCAGGCCCCACCAGTGGCCGGTGGCGGCATGCGCCGACGCGCCGGATTCAAGCTGGGTCTTGAGCCCGCGCCCGTGCACGCGCATCCAGAGCACCATCTGCACGACCAGCGCGCAGGCTGCCATCGCCATCGCGGCCTGGAACCACTCCTGCGCGCTGTCTCCCAGCCACGATGCCACGCCCAGCAGCGCCAGCGCCAGCACGCCGGCCAGCGCGAGGCCCGCGGCGACGCCGGCCCACAGCCAGGGCAGCCCGCGCCGCCCGGCGGGCGACGCGCGCAACCAGGCGTACAGGATCCCCACGACGAGCAGCGCTTCCACGCTCTCGCGCCAGACGATGAATGCGGCAGTTTCCATGGGTGGCAGCCTTCAGGGCTTGGGCAGGACGACGAGCGTGGCCCTCACCTCCGGGTGAAAGTCGTCGAAGAACGGGTACTCACCCGGCCGCGAGACCTTCAGGACCATGAACGAGGTCACGCCCGGTCCCAGCACCTTTTCCTTGCGCAGCGGCAGGCTCTCGAATTCCACCGCCTCGCTGCTCTCGTTCACGAGGCGGATCTTGAAGCGCCCGGCGATCACCTCCAGCCGCTCGGGCTCGAAGCGGCCGTTGGCGGTGAACGTCACGGTGTGGGTCGGCAACTCGGCCCGTGCCGGCGCAACCGGCAACCACCAGCCCGTGAGCACCACAAGCGCGGCCGCAAGCCCGCCCCGCATGTCAATAACCGCCCTTCTTCCCGGTCCCTGCCCAGACGAATTCATAGCTCACGTCAAAGGGCTCGAACCAGGGCGCGACGCCGGTTTCCTTGTCCACGTGGCGGCCGAAATGGTTGTCCGCCGCGGAGTCGGGCGAACCGATGCGGAACGTGAGCCGGTACTTGCCGGGGCCCTCCAGCTTGACGTTGTCGCCGTAGTGCGGACCGTCGTTTGCAACCATGGGCATGGCGTCGCCGCGGATGACGGTGTCGCTGCCTTCCTTCCGCAGCGTGTACTGGATGTTCAGGTAAGGCGCCCAGTCGCCCTCGGCCAGGCCGTTCCTGTTGTCCGCCGTGGCGTGGATGTCCGCCTCCAGGTGGATGTCCGAGTCCTTGACCTCGCGCATCATGCCGGCCGGCTCCATCTCTATGGGCTGCAGGTAGACCGCGGCGATCTCCAGCCCGTTCTGCACCTGCGGTTCGCCTATGGGATATTCGACCGCCAGCGCCGAACCGCTTAGGCCGATGCCGGCCAGGACGGCAAGCCACTTCAACTGCATGGGAACCTCCATTCAAATACGAATCATTCCTATTGTGAAACTGGTTCCGGATCCTTGTCAACCGGTTTTTTGCCGTTGTGCAACACGGGATTCCTGGCGCGCCAGCTGGCCGGACGTACCGGCCCACGCCGATGCAGGCGCGAAGATGAACGCGGGATCATGCCGTGCACGCAGCGCGCAGGCGGGCTCGCACATGCGGCCAGGAGCCGCGTTTGCTGGCCTGCCGGTTCGAAGCGCAACCCGAATCTCGAGGCTCCCGTGGAGGGGCCAGGCGCACGTCGTTTTGGCCGCATGGCTCTTGCGGCCAGGCGATGCGGCCCGGCCGGATGGCACCGGGCCGCCGCGGTGCCGACTCAGCGTGCCCGAACGCCAGCGACCCGGCTGCGCGACGCCAGCAGCGCCAATGCCACGCCGCCTATCATGCCGGCCGTGGCAACCAGCAGCCGCAGCGTGAACGGCTCGGCAATGAACAGCACGCCGCCCAGCGCGGCAATGGCCGGCACGGTCAGCTGCACCAGCGCGGCACGCGTGCGCGTCAGGCTGGGAAGCGCCTGGTACCAGATGATGTAGCCCAGCCCGGATGCCACTGCGCCCGATACGATGCCGTAGGCCATGCCGATCGCGCTTGGACGCTGGCCGGCCAGGCCGATCGCGATCAGCACGATGCCCACCGGCGCGCAGCGCAAAAAATTGCCCGCCGTGTCGGCCAGTGGCGAATGCGAGCCACGGCCGATCAGGCTGTATGCGCCCCAGGCGGCGCCGGCCACGGCCATGAGCGCCGCGCCGGCAAGCGGTGGCGCCACCAGGCTGGGCAGCAGCAGATAGACCAGCGCGGCAACGGACACGGCCATGCCGACCCAGACCAGCGGACGGGGCCGCTCGCCGCGCAGCATGGCCTATCCGAGCATGGCAAACTGCGTGCTGCCAAAGAGGATGAGCGCTCCAGGCGCGGTCTGCACCACGACGTACGCCGCCGAGAAGGCAACAACATAGAGCGCAAACGACGCGGCGCCACCCCAGCCGCCGCCAAAGCGCTGCCATGGCGAGCTGCCGCGCTGCGATGGCGTGCGTGCGGCGCGCCAGAGCAGGATGGCGGCCAGGATGCACGCCGCGGACACCACGCGAATGCCAGCGTAGGCCATGGCGCTGATGGCTCCATTGGACAGCGCAAGCCGGGCCAGCACCGAATTGGCGGCAAAGGCCACCATGGCGGTGGCGGTCAGGAGGAACAGGCGCAACGGACGGTCTTTTTCCTGGAACGATCAGGTCCGGGCGCGCCGCTGCATGAACCAGTTCGGTACGCCCAGCACCGTTTTCTGCGAGGTCACGTCAAATCCGAAGCGCGTGTACAAGGCGACGTTGCGCGGCAGATCGGTTTCAAGATGACACAAGGCGGGCTGCGCGTCAACGATCTGAAGCGCATGCCGCATCAGTGCCGACCCGACGCCGCGGCCCTGTGACGCGGGTGCCACGGCCAGCGGACCCAGGTGCCAGTGTGCCACTTGCGCGTCGTTTTTGCGCCACGCATGCAGCCAGCGCAGCATGCGCCAGATCTGCGCCGGGCTCTGGCCGCGCACGATCCGGAGGCCCAGGCGCAGCAGCTGCCAGCCGGCAGGCCGGCAGCGCGGTGGCGGCTGCAGGGCAAAGACGCCGACGAGCCGGCTGCCCTCGGACGCCGCCAGCAAGAGACCATGGCCGGCAATCCAAGGCAGGACGCCGCCAAAGAACACGTGCAGGCGTTGCGCGCGCTGCTGCGCATCGCGGCCGAACACCGCCACATGCGTGGGGTTGTCGCGCATGGCGCGCGCAAGCAGCGCGCACGCGGCGTGCGTGGCTGCCGCCGGGCGGATCTGCAAGCGTGGCGGCGCCGGCATGGCTCAGCGCGCGGGATCGCTGGCGCCGGCCGGTTGCAGCACCGCGCGCTGCAGCGCCAGCGGCAATTCCTGCGCCAGCGCCTTTTCCTCGCGCTCGTGGTGGTGCTCCAGGAGGTGGCGCAGCGAATGCGCAGCGTCAAGCAAGCTCAGCGAAGCGGCACGTATCCGCGCCTGGCCCTGCGGCGGCCGCTCGGCCACCCTGCGCACCAGCAGCATGTAATCTGCGGCCAGTGCCGCAATGCGGTCGTGCTCGAGCCGGTAGACGCGCTCGGCCCAGCGCGCATCTTCCGGAATCTGCGGGAACAGCCGGGTTTCTTCCAGTTCCATGTGCTCCTGCAGCGCCGGCTGCCACTGCGCCAGGTGCGCCAGCGCCCCGGTGAAGTCGCCGCCCACCACGGCGAGCAGGTGCTGCTTCAGCAGCGCTTCCAGCGGCAGGTGCGCCTGGCGGAACGCGTTGTCGGGCGGGGCCTGGGTCATGTTGGTGCGTCCGGGGCCTCAAGCACGCGCTGCCACAGGCGCTGGATCGCTGCGCGCTCGCGCAGCAGCAGGTTGGGCGCGACCTGCGTCGGGCGCTCGTCCAGGCGCGCCCGGTGCTGGACATGGCGCAGCGTGCGATACGCGTTGGCCGCGGCATGACCGGCTCCGGCGCTGAGCAGGCCGGCCTGCTCGGCGCGCAGCAGCAGCGAGATGTTGCCCAAGTTCGGCCGCAGCTCGGGATGCCGGGCGCTGTGAGCCAGGACCAGGTACTGCGTGACGAATTCCACGTCAACCATGCCGCCGCTGCTGTGCTTGACATCGAACAGCCCGACACGCACCGGGTGCGCCGCATGGATGCGGCGGCGCATGTCGATGATCTGGCTGCGCAGCGCGGGCAGGTCGCGCGGCGCGGTGATCACGGCGTTGCGGACGGCGTCAAACCGCGCCACGAGGTCCAGCGGCAGCGCCGGAGAGTCAGCGCCGTCACCGCCGTGCTGACCGAGGGCGTCAGCAGCTGGCTCGAGAGTCAGCGCACCACGCGCAGCGGGGGAGCGTGGGGGCACCGATCCGGCGCCGGGCCGCTCCCAAGCCGGATCAGCCCCCCCGGGGGGCAGCGGACCAGGCGCAGCGGGGGAGCGTGGGGGCAGCGATCCGGCGCCGGGCCGCTCCCAAGCCGGATCAGCCCCCTCGGGGGGCAGCGGACCACGCGCAGCGGGGGAGCGTGGGGGCAGCGATCCGGCGCCGGGCCGCTCCCAAGCCGGATCAGCCCCCTCGGGGGGCAGCGGACCACGCGCAGCGGGGGAGCGTGGGGGCACCATTCGTGCCCGCGTCATGGCCTGGTGCTCCCACGTCCAGGCCGTGTTGCTGCCCCGGCGCTGCTGGTAGTCGGCGTAGGCGTCAAAGCGGGTCACGAGCAGGCCGGCGTTGCCGTTGGGGCGCAGCGCGGTGTCTATCTCGTAGAGCCCGCCCTCGGCGGTCTTGACGGTGAGCCAGCTGATCAGCTTGCGGACAAAGGCGGCGTAGACTTGCGGCGCGCGCTCGTCGTCGTCCTCGAAGACAAACACCAGGTCCAGGTCGCTGCCGTAGCCCAGCTCCTTGCCGCCCAGCTTGCCGTAGCCGATGATGCCCAGCCGCGGCTGCTCGCGGTGGCGCCGCCTGAGGAACGGCCAGCACCATTGCACCGCAACACGCAGGATGGAATCGGCCAGCGCCGACAGGTCGTCGGCCACCTGCTCGACGGTGATGCGCCGGTCCAGGTCGCGCAGCAGCGTGCGGAACGTTTCGGCGTGCTGGGCGCGGCGCAGCAGGTTGAGCAGGTTCTCTTCGCTGTCTTCCTGCGTCCGCACCAGCGCGGCGCGGCGGTCCTGCAGCTCGTGCTCGAAGGCGTCGGCGTCAAAGCGGCCGACCAGCACGTCGTCGCTGGCCAGCTCGTCGATGACGGCTGGGTGCTGCAAGAGGTAGCGGGCTGGCCAGCGCGCCGTGTTCAGGACGTGCAGGACCCGCTCGTGCACCACGGGCCGCTCCTGCAGCAGCGCCAGGTAGTTGTCGCGCCCGAGCAGCGAATCGATCCAGTCTATGAAGCGCAGCACGGCGGTTTCGCTGACGCGGCCGCGGTTGTGCCAGGCCACGGTCTGCGCCATGACGGGGAACAGCCGCTGGCGCGTGCGCGGGCCCAGCTCCTGCACGCGTGGCTGTTGCTGCCAGGCTTGCAACTGCTGCCGGACGCTGGCGCTGCTGCTGCGCTGCGCCAGCTCGTGCAGGCTTGCCGGCGGCCCCGCGCTGGCGCCGTCGGCCGGCGCAGCGGCCGGATGGCAGTTGCGGCACGCCTTGCTCTCGCCAAGTAACTGGTTGAACTGCTCGGCCACCGCCTCGCGATGCTGGTCCAGCTGCGCCAGGAAAGCGGACGCGGAGTCAAAGCCCATGGTCCGCGCCAGCCACTGCAGGTCGGCCTCGTCGGCAGGCAGGATGTGCGTTTGCTGGTCGTCCAGGTACTGGATGCGGTGCTCGACGCGGCGCAAAAAGATGTACGCCTGCCGCAGCTGGGTGGCGGCGTCGGGCGCCATGAGCTCGGCGTCGACCAGCCGCTCCAGCGCCGTCAGCGTCGAGCGGGTGCGCAGCTCAGGGAACTGGCCGCCGCGCACCAGTTGCGGCAGCTGCACGGCAAACTCGATCTCGCGGATGCCGCCGCAGGACAGCTTGATGTCGCCCAGGCGCGCCGGCCGGCCGGCGCTGCGGCGCGCGGCATGGCTGCGGATCTGCGCATGCAGCGTGCGCAGCGATTCAAAGACGTTGTAGTCCAGGTACTTGCGAAAGACAAAGGGCAGCACCACGCCGCGCAGCGCCTGCGCCGAGCCGTCGCTGATGGCGCTGGCCGGCGCAACGACGCGGCTCTTGAGCCAGGCAAAGCGCTCCCATTCGCGGCCCTGCACCAGCAGGTATTCCCGCAGCGACTCCAGCGAGCTGACCACGGCGCCGGCGTTGCCGTCGGGGCGCAGCGCCAGGTCGATGCGAAACACCAGGCCATGCTCGGTGGGATCGGCGATCAGGCCCTGGATGCGGCGCGCCGCGTGCGTGAAGTACTCGCGGACCGAGATGCGCTCGCCGTCGGCGCCGCCGGCGGTCTGGCCGTCGTGGTCGTGGACGTAAATGAGGTCGATGTCGCTGGACACGTTGAGCTCGCGCCCGCCCAGCTTGCCCATGCCGATGACCCAGAGCCGCGCGCGCTGCCCGCGGTCGGTCAGTGGTGCGCCCCAGCGCGCGTCCAGCTCGCGGTACGCCTCGGTACACGCCGCATCGAGCGCCAGCTCGGCCAGCTGCGTGACCGCGCGCATGATCGCCGCCAGCGGCTTGCCGCGCTCGCAGTCAAGCACGACCAGCCGCTCCATGACCAGGCTGCGCAAGATGCGCAGCGCAGCGCCGGTGCCATGGCCCCGCTCGCGCAGCGTCTGCAGGCAGGCGGTCATGGATGCCGTGTCCGGGCAGCCGGGCGCGAGCAGCGGCAGCAAATCGCCGTAGCGTCGCCTCAGCCGCTGCACCATGCGCGAATGGCTGGCGACACCAGCCGACGGCGCAGGATCTGAATCGATGGGAGGGCGGATCGGATCCGTGACCGCAGACCGGGCATCTGTCATTGCATTCGTTGTGCTGCGCAGGACACGGCAGCTGGCAGCCCCGCGTTGCTCAAAAAAACCGGAAGAAGCCGGCGCTTGCGCCCTGCTGGCGCGGTACATTGTGTTCAACTTGCCGGATCGGTTGCTGCGCCTGGTTCTTGCTGCAGCCCTTTCATCACTTTGTCTTGATCCCCAAAATACTGGTCACCCTGGTACGCAGCCTGGCAGCAGCAGCGGCGTTGCTGCTGCTGCTCGTGGCGCTGGCGTGGGCAAGCCTGCACTGGCTCATTGTGCCGCGAATCGACGACTTTCGCCCGCAGCTGGCTGCCTGGGCAGGCCAGGCGCTGGATGCGCACGTCTCCGCGCAGCGGCTGTCGGCGCAATCGCAGGGCTGGCTGCCCACGCTCGTGGTGCAGGGACTGGAGATCACCGATGCCAACGGACAGCCCGGCCTGCAGGCCGGGCGGGCCAGCGTGCGCCTCTCGCCCTGGAACCTGCTGCGCGGCCGCATCGACGCGCTCGACGTCGACGCCGCCACGGTCTGGCTGCGTCGCGATGCCGGCGGTGGCATCCGCGCCGCCGGCGTCGCGCTGACGCCTGACGCGGACGACTCCGGCGTAGCGCTGCACTGGCTGCTGGCGCAGCCGCGGATCAGCCTGCACGGCGGGCAGTTGCACTGGGTCGATGCGTGGCACGATCACGAATTCACGCTTGACGCCGTCGACGTGGACCTGCGGGGCCGGGACCGGCGGCTGGCGCTCAGCGTGGAAGCGGGCAGCACGAGCAGCAGTCCCCACCTGTCGCTCGCCGCGCGCCTGCGCCGGCCGCTCTGGCCCCTCCGTGCCGGCAACTGGCGGCACTGGGGCGGCCGGCTGCAGCTGGATGTGCAGGGTCTGCCGGTGACGCAGCTGGCCGACGCGCTGGCGCTGGATACGCGCTGGGGCGTGCGCCTGGATGCGGGAACAGCCACGCTGCACGTTCAAGGCAACGCCAGCGACGGCCAGCTTGGGGAGTTTGAGGCCAGCGTGTCGTTGCAGCAGCTGGCCGGCCGCCTCGGGCGTTACGTGCAGCCGCTGCAGCTGCAGACGCTGGACGGCACCGTGCGGTGGCAGCGCCAGGCCGAGGGGGCACAGGTGACGCTGGACGACGTGCAGTTGGCATGGCCGGACGGCAGCAGTCTGACCGGCTCGTCTGCAACGCTGTCGTACGCGCTGGCACCCGAAGCGGATGCGCCCATGCGGCTGCAGGCCAGCCACGTCGACCTGGACGCGCTGCAGCAGCTGGCGCGGCACCTGCCGCTGCCCCATGCGCTGCAGCGGGCGCTGCACGAGCTGCGGCCGGCCGGCTGGCTGGACACGCTCGACGCCCGGTGGCTGGGTCCGCTGCGCCTCACGCGCAACTGGCAGGCTCGCGGCAGGATCCACGAGCTGGCGGTCGCGGCCCGGCCTGTTGCCCAAGAAGCGGACGGCGGACCTGCCGATGCCCGCATCGGCCGGCCCGGCGTGCAGGGTCTGGACGTTGTCTTTGACGCCAGCCAGGCCGGCGGCCGGGCCACTGTCACCATGAATAACGGCACGCTCACGTTTCCGGGCGTGTTCGAGGAGCCAACCGTGGACGTGGGCCAGCTGCTTGCCAAGCTCGGCTGGCGCACAGACGAGGATGGCACCCGCGTCGACGTCGACCGGCTGGAGCTGGCCAACGCCGACGCGCAGGGAACGTTCAGCGGCTTTTGGCGGACAGGCGCCATGCCGCCCGATGGCGACGGCCGCTATCCCGGCTTCCTGGACTTGCGCGGCAGGCTGAGCCGCGGTGACGGTGCGCGCGTGCACCGCTACCTGCCGCTGGTGCTGCCTGCCGACGCGCGCCACTACGTGCGCGACGCCATCGTCCAGGGCCGCATCAGCAATGCCGACGTGCGCGTGCGCGGCCCGCTGGCCGAGGTGCCGTTCAACATGCCCGGCGAAGAAGGGATCTTCCGCATAAGCGGGCAGGTCGACGACGGGATCATGGCGTACGTGCCGACGCGGCTGCAGGATGCAGGCGAGTCCGCCTGGCCAGCCTTGCATGAGCTGGGCGGGCAGCTGGAATTTGACGCGGCCGCCATGCACGTGCGCCAGGCGTCGGCGCAGGTCCGGGATCATCCCGGCTGGGCCTTTGACGACATCAGCGCCGACATCGCCGACTTTGACAAGGCACGGGTGGTCGTGAGCGCCAGCGGCAGCGGCAAGCTGGAAGCGGCGCTGGACGTGGTGCGCGCCTCGCCGCTGGCCGCGCTCACCGGACATGCGCTGGACGATGCGCACGCCAGCGGCGAGGCGCAGCTGCAGCTGCAGCTGGACCTGCCCGTGTCGGCGCTGTCGAAATCCACCGTACGTGGGCGCGTGCATTTGCAGCAAAACAGGATCAGCATGGGCCCTGCCGTGCCGCCGCTGGACGCCGCGCAAGGCAGCGTTGCGTTTTCCGAATCCGGCTTTTCCATCGACGATGTGCAGGCGCGCGCGCTGGGCGGACCCGTGGTCATCAGCGGCGGCCTGGCCAACGACAAGGCAAACACTGTGCAGTCTGCGCGCATCCAGGCACGCGGCACCGCCAGCGCTGCCGGCCTGCAGCAGATGGCCAGGCAACTGCCGCTGGCGGCCTGGACCCCGCTGGCCGACGCGCTGCAAGGCAGCACCGACTATGTGCTGGCGCTGGACGTCGCCACCGATGGCGCCCGGACGGTGGCGCTGGACAGCAGCCTGGAGGGGCTGGCCATGGCCTGGCCCGCGCCGCTTGACAAGCCGGCCGCGCCGCGCTGGCCGCTGCAGCTGCGCTGGCAGCGCCAGGGCGCGGACCGTCCCGCCACACCGCTGCGGCTGGACCTGCAGCTGGCGGACCGGCTTGCCGTGCACTGGTCCTGGCCGCAGGGGCTGGCAGCAGCGCCGCGCGGGACGACGCTGCTGGGCGCTGCCGCCGCAGCCGGCCACGAGCCGCCGGCTGGCCAGGACCTGGCGCTCGAAGCCGACCTGGCTGCGCTGGACGTCGACCGGTGGGCCAGCCTCGCCCGCCCGCTGGTGCAGGCTGCGGACCAGCGCGGCGCAGCCGACCGCTGGTTTCCCGACCGCTGGCGCATCGCGGTGCGGCGCTTGCGCGTGGCCGCGCACGAGCTGGCCGACGTCAGCGCCAGTGGCCAGCGCCAGGGCATGCGCTGGCAAAGCAGCGTCCAGTCGCCCGATCTGGCGGGCGATGTGACGTACCAGTGGGGCGCAGTGGGGCAGCCCGGGCAGCTTGAGGCGCAGCTGTCGCACCTCAAAGCGGAAACGGCCGAACCGGCCGTGCAGCAGGACGTGACCCCCGCGTCTGAGCTGCCATCCATGGCCATCGTGGCCGACCACTTTGTCTGGAACCAGCTGGATCTGGGGCGGCTTGAGCTGCAGGCCAGCCATGAAGCTGGAGAAGCCGCGCCGGGCTGGCGCATCGACCGGCTGGTCCTGGCCACGCCGCAGGCGCGGCTGCAGGCCGGAGGCAAGAGCACGGTGCTGCCGGGCGGCAAGGACGGCGCCGCCACCAACCAGACCGTGCTCGGGTTCCAGCTCGAGGTAGAAGACGCCGGCGTCCTGCTGCAGCGCCTGGGCCAACCGGGCGTCATGGCCGGCGGCACCGGCTCCGTGACCGGAGAGCTGGCGTGGAAGGGGTCGCCGCTGGCGCTGGACGTGCCCGCACTGCGCGGCCAGCTGCAGCTTGACCTGGCCAACGGGCGTTTTGTCAAGCTGGAGCCCGGGGCGAGCAAGCTCTTTGGCGTGCTCAGCTTGCAAGCCCTGCCACGCCGGTTTATGCTGGACTTCAGCGATATTTTTCGTTCGGGCTTCGCCTATGATCGCATGCACGCCGAGACCCGGCTTGACCACGGCATCATCAGCGCCGACAACCTGCAGATCGAGGGCGTCAGCGCCATCATTGAGATGAGCGGCCAGGCCGACCTGCAGAAAAAGACGCAGGACCTGCACGTGCGCGTCCAGCCGCGTCTTGATGCGGGCGCGGCGGCGCTGGCCGCCACCGCCATCAGTCCGGCGCTGGGCGCCGCTGCATTTGTCGCGCAGCTGGCGCTCAAGGGGCCGCTGGGCAAGGCCAACGCGCGTGAATTCCACGTCCGCGGCAGCTGGAGTGACCCGCAGGTTGAGGCCCTGGCGCCGCCACCCCAAAATGAGGACTCGAACCAAGATGAGGATCGCATGCCCGCCGCTGGCGAAAACAACCCCTGAACCGCGGGCGGCCGCGCCCGCATCCGGCGCAAGCCGCCGCGTTCCGCTGCGGAGACCGTCATGAAGGTTGCTGCCATCCAGATGGTGTCCGGCACCCGGGTCGACGCCAACCTGCACACCGCCGGCCTGCTGTTGCAGCAGGCCGCTGCGGCCGGCGCCGAGCTGGCCGTCCTGCCCGAATACTTCTGCCTGCTCGGCCACCATGACGCCGACAAGCTGGCCGTGCAGGAAACCCCGGGCAGCGGCCCCGTCCAGGACTGGCTGTCGGCCACCGCACGCGAGCTGGGCCTGTGGATCGCCGGCGGCACCCTGCCGCTGGCCTGCCAGCCGCCCGACCCGGGCCGCGTGCGCAATGCCCTGCTCGTGTTCGACCCGGCCGGACAGCGCATGGCCCGCTACGACAAGATCCACCTGTTCCACTTTGACGGCGGCGACCGCAGCTACGACGAGGCGGCCACGCTGCAACCGGGCACCGATCCGGCCACCTTCGAGCTGGCCGCGCGGGACGGCCACCGCTGGCGCGTGGGCCTGTCCATCTGCTACGACCTGCGCTTTCCCGAACTCTACCGCCACTACGCCGCGCAGGGCGCCGACCTGCTGCTCGTTCCCAGCGCGTTCACGTACCGCACCGGCCAGGCGCACTGGGAACTGCTGCTGCGCGCCCGCGCCGTGGAAAACCTGGCCGCCGTCGTTGCCCCCGCACAAGGCGGCAAGCATGAAAACGGCCGCCGCACCTGGGGCCACAGCATGATCGTCAGCGCCTGGGGCCAAGTGCTGGCCCTGCGGGCGACGGGGGCCGGCGTCGTGCTGGCCGAGCTGGACGCCGCTGAAATCGCGGCCCGGCGCAAGCAGCTGCCGGCGCTGGCGCACCGCGTGTTGTGAGCAGCAGCCCGGCCCGGCTTGGCGCACGTGCATTGGTGAGCCGGTGGGGCAAGGGTTGGTGGATGCGCTGCGCTTATCCACCCTACGTGGTGGTGCGTGCGGCTTGTAGGCCGGATA
>JALOAS010000073.1 GCA_023228705.1 Ottowia sp.
TCCCCAAATGCCAGGGCAGCTGGTGGCCCGCCATGGATTTTGCGCAGGGCTTTGAGCTGTGGCGGCCGCTGGGACGCAGCGCAGACGGGTCGCTGCTGGTCTTTGCCGCGCTCACGGCCATTCACTACGTGCACCGGCTGTTTGCCTACGGCGTGCTCGCCGTGCTGCTGCTGCTGGTTCTGGCGCTGCGCGCTCGCTCGCTGCTCGTGGTGCAGCGCCGCTGGCTGCTGGTCCTGCTGGTGTTGCAGCTGCTGACCGGGCTGTCCAACGTCATCCTGGGCTGGCCGGTGCTGGCGGCGCTGCTGCATACTGGCGGTGCCGCGGCGCTGGTGGTGGTGCTGACCTGGAGCCTGTGCGTGGCTCGCGGCGATACGGCACCCCCGGCCGCATCGCGGTGAAACACGACATGAGACAATGAAAACCATGACGACTCAATCATCGGCGCAGGGGCAAGCCTCGGTGGCCGCGGCGCCGGGATCCTTGGGCGCGCACGCCATCCCACTGTGGCGGCAGTATTACGCACTGACCAAGCCGGGCGTACAGCGCCTGCTCATTTTTTGTGCGCTGGTTGGCATGATGCTGGCCGTGCCGGGCGTGCCGACGCCAGCGGAGCTGCTGCAGATGGCGGTGGCCTGCCTGGGCATCTGGTTTGTTTCGGGCGCGGCCGCTGCGTTCAACTGCGTCGTGGAAAAAGCCATAGACGCGCGCATGAAGCGCACCGCCTGGCGCCCGACCGCGCGCGGCGAGCTGAGCGACAGGCAGGCGCTGTGGTTCTCGGCCGTGCTGTGCGTGCTCGGCAGCGTCATCCTGCTCGTGTGGATCAATCCGCTGACCATGTGGCTGACCTTTGCCACCTTTGTCGGCTACGCGATGGTCTACACGCTGGTCCTGAAGCCGTCCACGCCGCAGAACATCGTCATCGGCGGTGCCACGGGCGCCATGCCGCCGGTGCTTGGCTGGGCCGCCATGACCGGCGTGGTCAGCCCCGAGGCGCTGATGATGTTCCTCATCATCTTCATCTGGACGCCTCCGCACTTCTGGCCGCTGGCCATGCTCCGCATCGAGGACTACCGCAAGAGCGGGCTGCCCATGATGCCGGTCACCCACGGCAAGGCGTTTACCGCGCTGCAGGTGCTGCTGTACTCGCTGATGCTGCTGGCCGCCTGCCTGCTGCCCTTTGTCTACGGCATGAGCGGCTGGCTCTACCTGGGCGTGGCGCTGCCGCTGAGCCTGGTGTTTGTGTTCCATGCGTACCGGCTCTGGCGCGATCCGGAATCGGACCTGCTCGCGCGCAAGACCTTTGTCTTTTCCATCCTGCACCTGACGCTGCTGTTTGCCGCGCTGTTGCTGGATCATTACGTGGCCTGACGTCGCGACTGCAGGATCTTGCGCCGGCGTGCGGACGCTCCTGGCAGCCACCGCCTGGAGCCAGCCCGTGGCACGGCCGCATGGTCGGCGGGCGCTGATCACCGCGGCAGGAAAATACGCCCTGAATGTGGCAACATGACAACTTATGAAAACGCGCAGATTTTTTCTCAAGTACATCACCGCGGGTTCTGCCGTGGCGTTGGCGTCCGGCGCACTGCTCAGTGCATGCAGCAAGGGACCGACCCCGGCCGAATTCCATTCCGTGGACATCACCGGCGCCGACTACGCCGCTGACTTCCGCCTGACCGACGTCAACGGCCAGACGCGCACGCTGTCTGATTTTGCAGGCCAGGTCGTCGTCATCTTCTTTGGCTACACGCAGTGCCCGGACGTTTGTCCGACGACCATGATGGAAATGGCGCAGGTCAAGCAGGCGCTGGGAGACGATGGCGACAAGATGCAGGTGCTGTTTGTCAGCCTGGACCCGGAGCGTGATACGCCGGAGGTGCTGAAGGCCTACATGGGTGCCTTTGACCCGGATTTTGTCGGCCTGGTGCCCGACTCGGACCAGGAACTGCAAGAGCTGGCCAGGAACTTCAAGATCTTTTATGAGCGCGTCGAGGGCAGCGCACCCGATACCTACACCATAGACCACACCGCTGCCAGCTACGTGTACGACCCCAAGGGCAGGTTGCGGCTGTTTGCGCGCTACGGCGCCAGCACGCAGGATCTGGCCGAGGACTTCCGGCAGCTGCTGGCCGGCGCGTGAGCGCGGCCTTGCCGGCTGCGTGGCGGTGGCGTAGCAGGCCAAGCCATACCGGCAACGTGTCTCCCGATTGGCAAGCATGGTCAGCTCACCGGATACCCGATGACAGATCACCTCGGCCCTTGCATGAAGGTTGAGCGTCAGGCGTTGAGCGTTGAGCGTGGCAGACATACGCTGGACGCTGGACGCAATACGCTCAACCTTGCTTCGTTCAGCTTGCCGCTTCGGGCTGGAACCCCTGGATGAGCTTGTCAAACAGCAGGCCGTAGCCAATGGCCAGCGGAATGGTGACGATGGCTGCGGCTGCCATCAGCGATTGCCAGAAATAAATGTCGCCGCGGATCAGCGCGGTGGGCACGCCTGAATTGAGCGGACGGCTCGCGGTCTCGCTGACAAACGAGGCGGCGTAGATGTAGTCGCTGAGACTGAGCGCAAAGGCAAAGACGACGCAGGTGGCAATGCCGGGCCAGGCCAGCGGCAGCGATACCTTCAGGAACGCCTGCCAGCGGCTGTAGCCGTCTATGAGCGCGGCTTCTTCCATCTCGCGCGGCATGGACTTGAAAAAGCCAAGCAGCAGCCAGGTACAAAACGGTACGGTGATCGTCGGGTAGACCAGCACCAGCGCCCAGATGGTGTTGGCCGCACGGAGCAGCGATATGACCTGGTACAGCGGCAGGAACAGCAGCGTGGGGGGAATCAGGTAGACGAGGAAGACAGCAATGCCGGAGCGCTCGCCCCAGCGCCCGACCAGGCGCGACAGGCTGTACGCCGCCGGCACCGCCAGCAGCAGCGTGATGATGACGACCATGACGCCGATGAGTACGGAATTCCACAGGAACACCGAGAAATCGGTGTTCGTGAACAGGAACGTGATGTGCTTGAGCGTCGGTGGCAGGTTGAACAGGAACGGGTTGTTGGCCGCGTTGTACAGGTCGGCATTCTGCTTGAACGCTGAAATCAGCATCCAGACGGTCGGAAAGATGGCAAACGCGGCAAAAAACAGCATGCCCAGCCAGAAGCCCAACCGCCGCAGGCGTTTTTTAATGGCCAGGTTCAATTGCTTTCACTCCGTGATGCAAAGCGCAGCGCGCCGATTGCCGCCGCGAGCAGGATGGGGAACATGAACAGCGCCACGGCCGCGCCTTCGCTGAGGGCACCGCCTTCAACGCCCTTGACGTAGGCCAGGTACGGGATCAGTTGCGTTGAGTGGCCGGGGCCGCCGTGCGTGGTCATGGCAATCAGCGCCATGTCGCCAAAGACCATGAGTGCGGTAAACATGGTGACCACGACCAAAATGGGCATCAGCGCCGGCACGGTGATGCGGAACAGCACGCGGAAAAAGCCGGCACCATCGACCTGCGCCTGCTCGAACACCTCGTGCGGGATGGACGTGCGACCGGCCAGCACGATGATGGTGGCCAGCGGCAGCAGGCGCCAGACGTTGATGAGCGTGAGCGAGCCCAGCCCCAGCCATTCCCGCCCGTAGTAGTACAGGTGCCGGGCCGGACCCCACACGCCGCCCGGCCCGAGCAGTCCCGTCTTCACCAGGATCCAGTCCACCGGGCTGAATTGCGAGTCCAGCAGCCACAGCCAGTTGACCGCTGCCAGCGATACCGGCATGGCCCAGGGCAGGATGATGATGATCTGCCAGAAGCGCTTGAAACGGAAGTTGCGGGCAAAAAGCTCGGATTCCGCGGTCGCCAGGATGATGGTGATGACCAGCGTGGCCAGCGTCACCAGGATGCTGTTGCGCAGTGCCACCGGGAACGCCGGGTCGTTCAGCACGCGCTCAAAATTCTTGAAACCGACAAAGGTGTGGAAGCCCGGATCGCCCACCGTCGCATTGCTCAGGCTGAGGCCGATCGCCAGCAGGAACGGAATGCCGACCAGCGCAACGATATAGACAATTGCGGGCGCCAGCATCAGCGCGCCCAACAGGGTGCTCCGGTCGGTCACGCCCGCGTGTCGCGTGGCACGCGCCGTTGCGTCAGACATGGGGGGCATCCATTTTCTTGCCGCTGCCGGGGTCAAAATAACGCAGGTGCTCCGGGCTGACCATGAATTGCACGGCGTCGCCGTCGTGCAGCGTCTGGACCTCGGCCGAGGTGAACTGTGCCAGCAGCTTGTTGGTGTGCCCGCGCAGCTCGGTCTCCGCATAAATCTGCCAGATCGCGCCCAGGAACTCCTGGCGAATGATGCGCGCCGGGACGTGAAAGTGCCCGGATGCCGCGGCTTCGCCCGCCAGCAGCACGTGTTCCGGGCGGAATCCCACGATGTGGTCGTCCTGGGTCAGCAGATTCATGGGCGGCGTCCCCAGGAAGGACGCAACAAAGGTATCGGCCGGGTGTGCGTACATCTGCTGCGGCGTGCCGATCTGTCGCACCCGGCCGTCCTTCATGATGGCTATGCGGTCGCCCATGCCCATGGCCTCGAACTGATCGTGCGTGACGTAGACCGTGGTGATGCCGGTGCGATCATGCAGCTGGCGCAGCTCGGAGCGCGCCATGGCGCGTACCTGCGCGTCCAGGGCACTCAGCGGCTCGTCAAAGATGAACAGCGTCGGGTCGCGCACCAGCGCGCGCGCCAGCGCCACGCGCTGTTTTTCGCCGCCGGAGAGTCGTGCCGGACGGCGCGCCAGCAGGTGCTCGATGCCGATGGTGCCGGCTGCCCACCGGATCTTCTGCTCCCGGTCGCTGCGCGGGATCCGCCGCGCCTTGAGCGGAAATGCAATATTCTCTGCCACGGACATGTGCGGGTACAGCGCGTAGCTCTGGAACACCATGGAGACATTGCGCATGCGCGGCGGCAGTGGCGTGACCACCTCGCCGTCGATCAGGATGTCGCCCTGCGTGGGATGTTCCAGGCCGGCAATCATGCGCATGGTCGTGCTCTTGCCGCATCCGGACGGCCCCAGTATGGCCAGGAATTCGCCATCGGCCACGGTCAGGCTGATGCCGTCGACGGCATGCGTCCTGCCGTAGATTTTTACCAGATTGCGCAGTTCAAGCGATGCCATCAGCTGTTCTCTCGGGCCTTCTCGGGTGCGCGCTGCCGGCCCTGTGCCGTGCGCATGCGGTGACGTGGCGTGTCTTCAGGGCAGAAGACGGTGGCGCGCGCGGCCCAGCGTGGGCGGGTCGGGCCGCCGGGCTGGCTGGCCCGGGGTTTGATGCCCACGGGGATTGGGGCCCGTTGTGGCGCGGGCTCGCGCGCGCTGCCAGTTACTTGGCGCAGCCCACCAGGCCGCGGTCCTTCCACTTGGCCACGATGTCGCCGATCTGCTTGGCGGTATCCTTCACGGCCTGCTCGGCGGTCTTCTCGCCCCGTGCGGCCTGCGCCATCATGGTCACCAGCAGGTGCGTGTTGTAGACCTCGCTCACCGCCGGGTTGGATGCGCCCGGATAGCCCGGCCAGACGGTCCAGTCCACCGCGTTGCGCAAGACGTTGAGCTTGTCGGGCGGGGTGGAGCCAAACGGGTCATTGTCCAGCCAGCCGCCTTCCTCGAAGAGCTGCGGCACCTGCCCGGTGTAGGCGGGGAAGTTGTACAGTTCGCTCTCGTACGTGGCGTGGCTGGAGTTGGTCGCCAGGTTGAGCAGGAACTTCTGCGCTGCCTGCTTGGTGTTCTCGTTGGCCACGTACTTGGGCATGACGTAGATGTACCAGACGTGCGAGGTCTGGTGCACCTCGCCGCCCGGCCCCTTCAACCCCGGCGTCAGGCCCGTGTCGGCAACGATGGGGTTGTCGTCCTTTTGAGCGGTGCGGTAGTACGAGATCGAGTTCTGGATATAAGACGCCTGGCCGGCAATGAACGCCTGGTTGTTGGACGCCGGGTTCCAGGAAAACACCTCCGGCGTGGACGCGTCCTTGAACAGCTTGGTCTGGTACTTGACCGCATCTATCACCTCTGGCGAATCCAGCGCGACGTCGCCGCACTCGTCAAACACCTTGCCGCCAAACGACCAGATCAGCGAGCGCGCGTAGAACTCCGAGTCCAGTTCGGGCGACATGCCCACTGCAACCGGGATGCCATCTTCGGCAAAGATCTTCTTGCCGCCCTCGTACAGGTCGTCATACGTCTTCGGGCCATCGGGGTATCCGGCTTTTTTCCACAGCGAGATGAGGTAGTTGCCCGGATCCGGTACCCAGCCGTGGCAAAAGCCGTACCAGGTGTCGGTCACCGGCAGGTAAGCCTGCGAGGTGCAAACCTCCTCGGCCTTGCCAAAGGCCGCCTCGGCGGCTTCGTTTACCAGCTTCATGTCCTGCAGCCCCTCGATGAACGCGGCAGGCGGGGCAATCATCTCAAACAGGTCCGAGCCTTTCTTGGCCGCTACGGCCGCTGAAAGCGTGGGGGGCAGGTCGCCCAGCGCAATGTGCTGCACCGTGACCTTGACGTTGTTTGCCCGGCCCCAGTCCTCTGCATACGCGTCAAACCACTTGTCGTACCGCGGCACGAAGTGGCTCCATTGCGTGATGTTGAGCGTGGTGCCGTCCGGGAACTTGTCCGGAAAGCTGACCGAGCCGTACTCGGACGGGAACTCGATGGGACTGGGTTCGACGGCCGCCTGCGCGGTCACGGCAAACGCCGCTGCCACGACCATGGCCGCAATCGAAACCTGGTTTTTGCGCCTGATCCCTCTCATGGCTTGTCTCCTTTGCTTTGTCTTGTGGCAAAACCGGTACTTCACGCGGGCCGCCCACATGACGTGCCCCAGCGTGCGGTCACCAGTGGACACTGGCGGCTGCAAGGTTGGTTATACCGCAAAATTCACGTGGCTGGTGTCCGGATTCGAGTGTAGCCGCCACATTTGGCCTTGCTGTGCAACGACTTTTGGCGCGCGGCAGCAGTGGCCATGGGACAATGCAGGCCATGCAAACGTCCAACCTGGATCAGGCGGAGCTGAACAAGTTTTCCGCGCTCGCGCATCACTGGTGGGATCCGGACGGTGAGCTGCGCAGCCTGCACGAAATCAACCCGCTGCGGCTGGACTGGATAGACCGGATCGCCGGCCTGGACGGCAAGGACGTCCTGGACGTGGGCTGCGGCGGCGGCATCCTCTCAGACGCCATGGCGCGCCGCGGGGCCCGCGTGCTCGGCATAGACCTGGCCGACAAGTCGCTCAAGGTGGCCCATTTGCACGCGCTGGACACCGGGACGCCCGGAATCGAATACCGGCTGGTGCCGGTAGAGGAGCTGGCAGCGGATGAGCCGCAGAGCCGCGACGTGGTCACCTGCATGGAAATGCTCGAGCACGTGCCCGATCCGGCCGCCATCGTGCGCGCCTGCGCCAGCCTGCTCAGGCCGGGCGGCTGGGCCTTCTTCTCCACCATCAGCCGCAATGCCATGTCGTTTGCACAGGCCATCGTCGCGGCCGAATACATCCTGGGCCTGCTGCCCAGGGGTACGCACGAGTACCTGCGCTTCATCCGGCCCAGTGAACTGGCCGCCTGGTGCCGGCAGGCCGGTCTTGAGCTGCAGCGGCTCGAAGGCCTCACGTACAACCCCGTCACGCGCCGCTATCGCCTCACGCCGGACACGCGCGTCAATTACATGCTGGCGGCGCGCAAGCCGGCGCTGGCGACTGGCGCAGCAGGCTGACCCCGACCTCGCGGGCAGCGGCCGGCCGTTGTGCTCGGCACGCAGGGCAATCCCGCACACGCGAGTCGGCGTGCCACCCGGCACGCGGGCGGTGCTAAGGCACTGGGCTTTCCCCGGCTGCTGCCAGCTTGCGCGGGAAGCCGCGGATCCGCTGGCTCAGCACGACGCCGCACAGCAGCGCGACGCACGTGAAGCCCAGCGCCCACGTGAATCCGCCCACTTCGATCAACCAGCCCGCAATCGCCGGCCCGAGAAACTGGCCAGCGGCAAAGAAAAGCGTCGCGTAGCTGATGGCAATGGGGATCTGATGGTCCACAACCTGGTCGGTGCTGGCGGCCTGCACCATGGTGAAGGCGCCATTGACCGTACATCCAAACAGCAGGAAATGGACAAAAAATGCCGGCAGGCCCTGCGATACGATGGGAATCGCCATGGCGGCGGTCACCAGTGAGATCGTCAGCAGCAGCGTATTGCCGCGTCCCCAGGAGTCGGACAGTCTGCCCCACAGCGGACCCGTAACCACTGCGAGCAGGCCCGACATGGCAAAGAGCCGACCCGCCGTGGTGCTGGCAATACCGGAAGCTTCGGCAAAGCTGACCATGAAGATGGCCTGCACGATGTAGCTCATGCCAAGCACCCCGTAGGTGGCGCCAATCACGATCACGCGCGGGTCGCGGTAAACCAGCCACCGGTCCGCCGTGCTGACCTGCCGGTGCCTGTCTTCGTGGCGCACGGGCGGGTTGCGCACGCCTGTCAGGACCAGCGCGGCCGTTGCGCCGGCCACCACGGCAAACAGGCCCCAGGCCACGCGCCAGCCCAGGTTGCCGAACAGCGCGATCAGCTTGGGCACGAGCAGACCGGACAGGAACAGGCCTGCGCCTATGCCGGCGGTCATGTACCCGATCATCATGCCGCGCCGCAGCGGGAACCAGGTCGCCACCAGCGACAGCATGGGCGCAAAGCAGTACGAGGTGCCGACGCCAAGCGCCAGCATCAGCGCGGCGATGACCCAGTACGACTGCGCCAAGGTGAGGCCCACGAAACCCGCCGTCACCAGCAGCAGTCCGCCCACCACCGCATTGCGCGCACCCCAGCGCGCGGCGGCGGCGCCGCCGGGCAGGATGAACAGGAAGTAGCCCAGTGCGTTGATCGTACCCAGGTTGCCGGCCTGCTGGTAGCCCAGCCCCAGGTCCGCCCGCATGGACGGAAGCAGCAACCCGTACGCCAGCCGCGCGAACACGATGACGACCAGCGCCGTCAACATGGACGACGCCACCAGGACAACGGTATTGGGCTGCTCAGCGGTGTTGTTCGGGGGCGCCATGGTTTGGGCCTGAAATGCAAGCAGCTGCGCTCCACGGGCGGCCGGCAGGCTTGGGTCCGGGCCGCCTGCGCCACCATCGGGCGACGCGCTGTGCTGCATCAGAAAACCCGATTGGCAGATGAAGGTTTGGCGTCAAGCGTTGGGCGTAGGGTGAATAACGAACGATACGCCAAACGCTGGACGCACTTCGCTCAACCTCTTCAAGGCGCCAGCGAGGGCATCGGTCTGCGCTTGGGTGTTGCTGGCATCGTTGCCGATCAGGTCAGAAAAAAGCACCTGACGCCGCCTTGGCTTCAGGTGCTTGTTGCTTGACTGGTGGGGTGACTGATGGGTCTCGAACCCACGACCACCGGAATCACAATCCGGGGCTCTACCAACTGAGCTACAGTCACCGCAGGGAAACGGTGATTATAGGGCGCCAGCGGTGCCGCGGGTGCCCAAGGCGCGCGTTCTGGTTCTGGCAGGATCAGTCGCTGCTGCCCATTCCCAGCAGGATGAGCAGGCCCTGGAATACGTTGAACAGGTCCAGGTACAGCGCCAGCGTGGCCATGATGTAGTTGGTCTCGCCGCCGTCGATGATGCGCTTGAGGTCGTACAGCATGAAGAGGCTGAAGACGCCCACGACCAGCGTGCTGATCGCCATCATGCCGGCAGTCGAGCCGACGAAGACGTTGATGATGGCGCCGACGATGACGACCAGCGCGCCCACCATCAGCCACTTGCCCATGCCCGAGAGGTCACGCTTGATGACGGTGGACAGGACCGACATGAGGAAGAACACGCCGGCGGTGCCGCCCATGGCGGTCATGATCAGCTGCGGGCCGTTTCTCAGGCCCAGCGTGAACGCGATCAGCGGCGAGAGCGCCAGTCCCATGAAGAACGTGAACGCCATCAGCAGCGCGACGCCCGCGCCCGAGTTGCGCGTGCGTTGCACGGCAAACATGAGCCCGAAGGCGCCGCCAAAGAACAGGAGCAGGCCCATGCCGCCCACGAACAGGCGCGCAATGCCGGTGTTGACGCCTATCCACGCGCCCGCGATGGTCGGCAACAGCGTCATGGCCAGCAGCAGATAGGTGTTGCGCAGGACCTTGTTGCGCTCGACTTGCGACAGGGCGCTGCCGGGGGCCATACCCCCGTAGGTCATGTTTGAAAGACGATCGTTCATGGTGTAAAACTCCTGATTACCACCCTTGATGGCCATGCCGGACACATTGCCGACAATGAGGTCAGCGGTTGATTGTACGTGTGAATGGAGTCATGGCGCAGCCGAAAATTCCCCAACACGCATGACATGCTCGCATATGGTGTCCTTGGGCGACGCTTTCAAGCGCAGGGGCCGGGCTTTTGGCATGGGGCGGCATGGATCCGATCGTGCATATCATGTGGGCGGTTGGTGATATCCTTGCAAGGTGCCGACGGGTCATTGATATCTTCGGCAGGCTGGTGAGCGTACTGCAGGGCCACCGAAGCCGTGTTCGGGCTGGCAGGGCGACCAGGAACCCTCGGGCTGCAGCCGCAGTTTGTGTTTTTTGAAGTCAAGGAGACAACGATGAGCGACGACACCGAATTGGCCACTGAAGCGCAGATCGCGGTGCATTGGAAGGAAGAACAGTACTTCGAGCCGTCCCAGGCGTTCATCGCGCAGGCCAACATGCAAGACGCCAGCATCCGCGAGCGCTTCAGCGAAGAGAATTTTCCGGAATGCTACCGGGAATACGCGGACATGCTCGACTGGTTCAAGCCGTACGACCAGGTGCTGGACAGCAGCAATCCGCCGTTCTGGAAGTGGTTTGTCGGTGGCAAGCTGAACGTCGCTTACAACTGCATAGACCGCCACCTGGCGCAGCATCGCAACAAGGCGGCGTTCATCTTTGTCGGCGAGCCGGAAGAGGAAGAGCCGTACGCCATGACCTACCAGGAGTTGTGGGTCCGGGTCAACGAGATGGCGGCGCTGCTGCGCGACCACTGTGGCCTGAAAGCGGGCGATCGCGTCACGCTGCACATGCCGATGACGCTGGAGCTGCCCATCACCATGCTGGCGTGCGCGCGGCTGGGCGTCGTCCACTCGCAGGTGTTTGGCGGCTTCTCGGGCAAGGCCGCCGGCGACCGCATCGCCGATTCGGGCAGCGACTGGCTGATCACCATGGATGCGTACTGGCGCTCGGGCAAGCTGATAGACCACCGGGAAAAGGTGGCTCCGGCGCTTGAAGAGGCCAAGAGTCTTGGCAAGACCGGCGTCAAGGTGCTGGTCTGGCAGCGCTATCCGGGCAAGGACAGCTCCAAGACGCCCATGGTCGAGGGCCGCGACGCCTTTGTCAACGACATCCTCAAGGACTACCGCGGCAAGCGCGTCGAGCCCGTGCACATGGATGCCGAGGCGCCGCTGTTCCTCATGTATTCCAGCGGCACCACGGGCAAGCCCAAGGGCTGCCAGCACCGCACCGGCGGCTACCTGGCGTACGTGGCGGCCACGTCCAAGTACATCCAGGACATCCACCCCAGCGACACCTACTGGTGCATGGCCGACATCGGCTGGATCACCGGGCACTCGTACATCGTGTACGGGCCGCTGGCCATAGGCGCGACCAGCGTCGTCTACGAGGGCACGCCCACCTTTCCAGACCACAACCGGCCGTGGCGCATCGCCGAGCGGCTGGGCGTCAACATCTTCCACACCTCGCCCACGGCCATACGCGCACTGCGCCGGCTTGATCCGGACGCGCCGAGCAAGGGCCCGCAGAACTTCAAGCACATGACCACCGTGGGCGAGCCCATCGAGCCCAAGGCCTGGCGCTGGTACCACGAGCAGGTGGGCAAGGGCAAGGCCGTCATTTGCGACACCTGGTGGCAGACCGAGAACGGCGGCTTTCTGATCAGCACCGTCCCGGCACTGGAGAAGATGAAGCCGGGCAGCGCCGGCCCGGGCCTGCCCGGCGTCTACCCCATCATCCTGGACGACGACGGCAACGAATTGCCCGCGGGCAGCGGCAAGGCGGGCAACCTGTGCATCCGCAATCCCTGGCCCGGAATCATGCAGACCATCTGGGGCGACGACGAGCGCTACGTCGACACTTACTACCGGCGCTTCTGCAAGAACCCGGACAGCAAGGACTGGCGCGACTGGCCGTACATATCGGGTGACGGCGCCATTGACGCCGAGGACGGCTACTACCGCATCCTGGGCCGCATAGACGACGTCATCAACGTTTCCGGGCACCGCCTGGGAACCAAGGAGATCGAGTCCGCCTGCCTGACCGTGGCCGAGGTTGCCGAGGCCGCCGTGGTGGCCGTGCACGACGACATCAAGGGCACCGTGCCCGAGGTGTACGTGTCGGTGCCGGTCAACGTGACCGACCGCGATGCGGTCGCCACCAAGGTGATCCGGGCCTGTGAGGACATCATCGGCAAGATCGCGCGTCCCGAGCGCGTCTACGTGGTGCCGGACATGCCCAAGACACGCTCGGGCAAGATCATGCGGCGCGTGCTGGGCGCCATTTCCAACAGGCGCGACACGGGCGACGTCAGCACGCTGGCCAACCCCGAGGTCGTCGAGGAAATCCGCATTCTGGTGCAGAGCCGATAGGTAGCGATCGGCCCCGCGGTCGCAAGAGGGCGGGGCCGACACGGAGCCGAGAACATGGCGGAATCAACGGAAAACAGGGTGCGTGCTGCCGCGGAAGCGGTGCGCGCGGCCTGCCTGCAGGCAGCCGTAGACGGCTACGAACAGGCCGGGTTTGGCGGCCTGTGCGAAGAAGGGCGCTGGGAGATGGTGGTGGACGCCATCCGCTCGCTTGACGTGGACGCCATTGCCCGCAATGCGCTTGCGACCAGGCCACATCAGGCAAGATAGTGCGTGCGCCGGGCTTGCGCAGTGGCGCACGCGTGCCGTGCGGCTTTGACTTGCACCATGGCAGCGCGCACGCACGGCCCTGGGCCGGGCGTGTCGTCTCGCCGTCCGGCATGGCAACCGTGTGGGCGGCTTGTTGTTGATTTCCCTTTTTGAGGATGGATGATCTCATGGCTCAAGGCACACCGGCCACGCGCGCCGAACGCGATTCCTTTGGTTTCATTGACGTGCCGGCGGACCGGCTCTGGGGCGCGCAAACACAGCGTTCGCTCCAGAATTTCAAGATCAGCAGCGAGCATCAGCCGCTCGAAGTCATCCGCGGCCTGGTGCTGGTCAAGCGCGCCGCGGCGCACGTGAATGCCGAGCTGGGCAAGCTGGACCGGGGCAGGGCAGACGCCATCATGCGCGCGGCCGACGAAGTCCTTGACGGCCAGCACGCGGGCGAGTTTCCGCTGGTGGTCTGGCAGACCGGCTCGGGCACGCAGACCAACATGAACGTGAACGAGGTGCTGGCCAACCGGGCCAGCGAGCTGCTCGGGGGCGAGCGCGGCGAAAAGCGGCTGGTGCACCCCAACGACGACGTCAACAAGAGCCAGTCGAGCAACGATACGTTCCCGACCGCCATGAACATTGCTGCCGCCGAGGCCATCGTGCACCGCCTGCTGCCCGAGCTGGCGCGGCTGCGCGACGTGCTGGACGCCAAGGCGCGTGCGTTTGCCGATATCGTCAAGATCGGACGCACGCACTTGCAGGACGCCACGCCGGTGACGCTGGGTCAGGAGATATCGGGCTGGGTGGCACAGCTCGTGCACGCGGAAAGGCATGTCCGGACCAGCCTGGACCACCTGTACGAGCTCGCCCTGGGTGGCACCGCCGTGGGCACCGGCCTGAACACGCCTGAGGGCTACGCCGCGGCAACAGCGGCCGAGCTGGCGCGCCTGACGGACCTGCCGCTGGTCACTGCGCCCAACAAGTTCGAGGCGCTGGCTGGCAGCGATGCGCTGGTGCAGGCGCACGGGACGCTCAAGGGCCTTGCAGCCAGCCTCATGAAGATTGCCAACGACGTGCGCTGGCTGGCCAGCGGGCCGCGCTGCGGGCTGGGCGAGATCAGCATCCCGGAAAACGAACCGGGGTCGTCGATCATGCCGGGCAAGGTCAACCCGACCCAGAGCGAGGCGCTGACCATGCTGTGCGCACAGGTGCTGGGCAACGATGTCGCGATCAACGTGGGCGGCGCCTCAGGCAATTTCGAGCTCAATGTGTTCCGGCCCATGATGGCGTACAACTTCATGCAGAGCGTGCGCCTGCTGGCCGACGGCATGGCCAGCTTCAACGACCACTGCGCTGTCGGCATAGAGCCGAACCGCGAGCGCATTGATGCGCTCATGCGCGGTTCGCTCATGCTGGTGACGGCGCTCAATACGCACATAGGCTACGACAAGGCAGCCCAGATTGCCAAGCACGCGCATGAAAACGGCCTGACGCTGCGCGAATCGGCCGTTGCCAGTGGCTTCCTGACGGCCGAGCAGTTTGACGCCTGGGTGCGGCCCGAGGACATGGTCTGACCCCTTTTGCCGCAATCCGCCCACAAGAAAGCCCGCCATGGCGGGCTTTCTTGTGGCAAGCGCCTGGGCTTACTTCAGGCTCATGACCCATTCGGCCAGTTCCTTGGCTTCTTCCTCGGTCACGTTGTTTGGCGGCATGGGGACGGCACCCCAGACACCACTGCTGCCGTTCTTGATGCGATCGGCCAGCATGTCCACGGCGCCCGGATCGTCGGCAAACTTGGCGGCCACGTCCTTGTATGCCGGGCCCACCACCTTCTTGTCAACGGTGTGGCATGCCAGGCAGTTCTTGGCCTTGGCCAATGCTTCACCGTCCTGCGCCATGGCCGGAGCGGTACCGAACAGGGTGGCCAGCGCCAACGCGGCACCCGCTGTCAAAATACTCGCTTTCATGTTTGCTCCTTTATCTGCTTGGATGGGAATGGGCTCATTGGGTTCGATATTGTAGTCTTATCGATGCCGGCCGTTTGCCTTGTCCGGCATTTGGCACAGGACGAGCGCGCTATGACTCCAGCGTGGCGCACGCAGGTAAAGGGAGCGCGCAGCCGTTGTAAAGAAATGACAAGCTTCCGCTGCGCCGGGTTGCTGGCGCCAGGCCGAAGTGGCGCACCAGCTTTTTCGGCGCAGCAACAGGCCGCAGCCACAGCGCGCAGCTGGGCCTCTGGCGGTTGGGCCGGCGTCAAACAAAATGAAACATTACACTTGGGGCGTCGCAGCACGCGAAGGATTCATCATGTATTTGCTGGGCTTGGGACTGGTGCTTCTCGTACTCAAATGGCAGGCCGTGGGCCCTGTGGCCAATTTGTCCTGGTGGTGGGTCGCGGTGCCCTTTGTCGCTGCGGTGTTCTGGTGGCAGTGGGCCGACTGGTCTGGCTACACCAAGAAAAAGGCGATGCAGCGCGACGAGCAGCGGCGCAGGAAGCGGGCCGGGCGGCACTACGAGGCCCTGGGGAAAACGCCGCCGCGCGACCTGCCGTCCAACCGCCGGCGCTGAGCGCGGCTGCGGCAGCAGCTGGCGGACCTGCGGTTCCGTGGTGCGCGCGCGGTTCACCGATCCAGCACGGCGCCGGTGCTGGCGCTGGATGCGTTGCGCGCGAACTTGGCCAGCACACCGCGGGGATAACGCGGTGCCGGCGCCTGCCAGCGGCTGCGACGCTGCGCCAGCACCTCGTCAGACACGTTGACCTGCAGCACCAGCTTGTGCGCGTCCATGGTGATCGAGTCGCCTTCTTCAACCAGGGCGATGTTGCCCCCCGCAGCGGCCTCCGGCGCGACGTGGCCGACCACCATGCCCCAGGTGCCGCCTGAGAAACGGCCGTCGGTGACCAGGCCCACGCTTTCACCCAGGCCCTCGCCCACCAGCGCGCTGGTGGGCGCCAGCATTTCAGGCATTCCGGGCCCGCCCTTGGGGCCCAGGTAGCGCAGAACCATGACGTCGCCCGCCTTGATCCTGCCCTCCAGGATGGCCTTGAGCGCTGACTGCTCGTCGTCGAACACGCGCGCCGGGCCGGTGATGACCGGGTTTTTCAGGCCGGTGATCTTGGCCACGCAGCCCTCGGGGCTGAGGTTGCCCCTGAGGATGGCCAGGTGGCCCTGCGCGTACATGGGGTTGCCGATGGGGCGGATCACGTCCTGGTCTGCGCGCGGCTCGTCCGGTACGTCGGCCAGCGTCTCCGCGATGGTCTGGCCGGTGATGGTCATGCAATCGCCGTGCAGCAGGCCGGCATTGAGCAGGATCTTCATGACCTGCGGGATGCCACCGGCGGCGTGCAGGTCGACGGCCAGGTACCTGCCGCTGGGCTTGAGGTCGCAAAGAACCGGCACCTTCTTGCGCATGCGCTCGAAGTCGTCAATGTTCCATTCCACTCCGGCAGCATGCGCGATGGCCAGGAAGTGCAGCACGGCGTTGGTCGAGCCGCCCACGGCCATGATGACCGCCACCGCGTTTTCTATGGCCTCCTTGGTGACGATGTCACGCGGCTTGAGGTCGCGCTT
>JALOAS010000185.1 GCA_023228705.1 Ottowia sp.
CGGTGCCTGGGGCACCCGCATTCCTGCTAAAATTACTTGCTTGACCTTGCAGGCACGTAGCTCAGCTGGTTAGAGCACCACCTTGACATGGTGGGGGTCGTTGGTTCGAATCCAATCGTGCCTACCATATGAAAAAAATGGCAGTCTGGCGCCTCCTGCGGGCGCCTTTTTGTTGTGCGGTCCGGTGGTTGGCCTTGGCCCATGCGGTTTCGGGCTCGGCCATCGCCTTGCGCGGTGCTGGAGGGAACAGGCAGCGCAACCGACTCTCGCGGACAGTCGCGGTTGTGGCCCATGCTCTGGCGTTGGTGTCCGCAGTGCGGTTGGCGTTGTTTCCGGGACCCGGCACCGGATTCTGCCAAGGTCTCGCAGCAGCCTGACGGAAAAAAGAAACCGGACAGACGTTCCCGCCATGCTCATCACGCTCCTGAACATCGTGCTGCCGGTGCTGCTGGTTGCAGCGCTGGGTTACGGCTTTGGGCGCTGGTCTGGCAGGACGGCCGAGATGGGGTTCATCAACCACGCCAACGTGATGGTGTTCTGCCCGGCGTTGATCTTCTCTGCGCTGCTCCACAGCCCGGTTGACCTGCTGCAGGGCTGGCCGCTGATCGTTGCTGGCGTGCTCATCTTTGTCCTGCCGGGCGTCTTTCTCTGGCTGCTTCCGTCACCCGGCGGGTTGCCGCGGGCCGCGGTGATTGTGCCGGGCATGTTCCGCAACACGGGCAACCTGGGCATCCCGCTGATGATGCTGGCCTACGGCAAGGAGCACATGGGTGCCATCGTGCTGCTGTTCGTGATCTCGAACACGCTGTTCTTCTCGCTTGGGCTTGCGCTGCTGTCACATGGGGGCCGGCGCTGGGAGTGGATGATCAATCCCAACTTCCTGGCTGCGGTCCTGGGTATCGTGCTGGCGCCCTGGGTGCAGCATTTGCCGCGGTTCCTGGTCACGGCCGTTGACATGACCGGCGATATCGCGATTCCGCTCATGCTGTTTGGCTTGGGCGTGCGCCTGTCGCAGGACCGGATCACGCGCCTGGCGCTGGCGTTTCGCATCAACGTGCTGTACCTGCTGGTGAGCCTGGCCACGCTGCCGGTCGTTCTGTGGCTGCTGCCGCTCACGCCGGACTGGAAGCGGCTGGTTGTCCTCTCGCTCATGCTGCCCCCGGCCGTGCTCAACTACCTCATGACCGAGCAGTACGACGTGCAGCCCGAGACCGTGGCCAACGTGGTCCTGCTCGGGAACCTGATGTCGGTGCTTGTCATCCCCGCGGTGGTCTGGGCCACGCTGGTCTGGATCTGAACGCCGCAGCCGCTCTTTGGCGCCGCTGTGCTCTCCGGCGCGAGTGAGGATTCCGCGATGTGACCGGCACGCCGGGGCATCAGGGCGTCCAGATGAGCTCCATGCGCAGGCCGCTGGGTTCAAAGAACATGCAGTGCCGCGCCAGCCCCGCGCCCAGCGGCTGTGGCGCAAACTCCACGCTCACGCCCGGCCAGGCCTGCACCTGTTCGAACAGCGACGCCAGTTCCGCCGCGCTGTCGACCTGGATCGCCATGTGGTGCAGCCCGACGTGCTTGCGGCGGTCAAACGGCGCCGCACCCGCTTCGGTCTGCCACAGCGTCACCACGGCGCGGCCGTCGGTGACGAACTTGGCCGGATACTGCGGCACCTCGCGCGCCAGCTTCCAGCCCAGGCAGTCGGTGAAAAAGGCGGCGGTCGCGTCAAGCTGCGACACGGACAGGCCAAAATGATGAACGCCGGCAGTGGCCATGCGCGTGCTCCCCTGGTTGTTGGATGACGCCTGCCACTGTAAGACCAAGCGCCCGCGTCTGCACGGCGGTGGCAGGACCGGCGCGCGGCTGCGCCCCCGGATCGCCTGCGGTTTGTGCGAAACTTGCTTCATGAAACTGCAAATCCTGTCCGACCTGCACCTGAGCGTGAGCCCGCTGGAGCTGCCACGGACCGACGCCGACCTAGTCATCCTGGCCGGCGACCTGCAGCGCCCCGAGGCCGCGGTGCAATGGGCGCTGGGCTTTGAGCAGCCGGTGCTCTACATCTGCGGCAATCACGAATACTTCGGCTCCAGCATCGAGGCGACGACCGCAAGGCTGCGCGAGCTGTGCGCCGGCACGCACGTCCACTTCCTGGACAACGAGGTCCTGGAAATGGGTGGCCTGCGCTTTTTGTGCAGCGTGCTGTGGACCGACTTCAGGATCAACGGCGAGGGCGAAGCGGAGGAGCTGGCCAAGGCCAAGTCGGCGGAGTTTGCCTACGACTTCCGCAAGGTGCAGTACGGCGACCCGCCGCGCACGCTCACGCCCGAAGACACGCAGGCGATGTTTGCCCAGAACGTGCGCTGGCTGCGCGAGCAGCTCGATACGCCGTTTGCCGGCAGCACCGTCGTCGTTACGCACCACGCGCCGTCGCCGGGCAGCATACACCCGCGCTTTGAGGGCTCGCCCATCAACGGCGCGTTTGTCTCCGACGTCGAGCACCTCATGGACGGCAGCCGCGTGCCGCTGTGGATACACGGCCACGTGCACGACAGCTTTGACTACACCGTCAACGGCACGCGCGTGCTGTGCAACCCGCGCGGCTACGTCAAGGAAGGCAAGGCCGAAAACCTGCAGTTTGACCCGCGGCTGATCGTCGAGCTGCCGTAGGCGCCGGCGTGGACGGGGCCGGCCCGGCTTGCGGAAAACCCCGCGGGCGCTGGCCCGCCCACCTGCGCTGTAGACTCAAGCGCTCGCGGCGGACGCGAGGCGATCGCGACCCCGCAACCCCGGGGCTTGCACCGCCTGGCGCG
>JALOAS010000186.1 GCA_023228705.1 Ottowia sp.
AGAAAGTACCTCTAACCAAGACTTAGCATATAGTATAGCATTAGACAACTTATTCAAAGTCAAAGACTACTATGATAAGTTAGAGAGACTAAGAGAGAATACCAAACTAATAAACATGAGTACCATAAAAGGAACTTCTTTTATCCTTGAGTCACTTGATGGCACTGTTAAACAAGAAGTAACACTTAGTCAAATCCAGAAACTATTAGAAGCAGAGACTATTAGTAACCAAGACTTCATGGAAGACATCTTATCATATATAGATGTATTTCAAAATGCTGAAGATGTAAATGACAGGAGACATATAGTAGAGAGTATACTAACTTCTGAGAACATACCATTCACTAATGTTAAAGACAGCTATGCTAATAACGTAGTAGTAAAACTATATGATGATAAAGATGTTATACCACAGTACGCTATAGTATCTCACTTTGACAAAGTATCAAAGTCAAAAGGTATTAATGATAACGCAGTATCAGTAGTAGTCCTTATAAAGGTAGCTAAAGAATTCAAAGACCAAAACATACCAGTAGACATAGTGTTTACAGATAAGGAAGAGACAGGAATGTCAGGCTCATCTTTATATGGAGGACAAAACAGACACCTTAAACACGCTTTAGTAGTAGATGTTATAGGGTTTGGAGACGTCCCAGTAGTATGTACTAATAATGGCAAGTGTGAGTTCCTCTCATCCATTGATATTACTGACAACCTACCAAGTGATAACTACTCATTTAGTAGAAAAGGAATAGACACCTCTCTCATAGTATCAGTGCCAAGAAAAGACCTTATAATAAACCCTGATGGAACTATTAAACTAAACAAGAGCCCAGAGTTCTACCAGTCATTCCATGGTAATAAGTATGACGATATACAATACATTAACTGGTCAACAGTAAAGAAAGTATACAACGATATCGTCCATTATATTGAGACAAGAGACTACACTCCATTAACACCTGAAGAGATAGCAGATAAAACTAAACCTTTACCTACTTATGACTATAGCCCCTATTTCCCAAGAGGAAGAAAAGGTTCAAAGAATAAAATAGATTATGAAGACCTCAAATACCTTGACTACGAGGATTATGATCCTAAAGATGACCCTGAGTGGGGTAACTTAGATGACGATGTTTGGAAAGGAGACTATGAAGACTATGACTATGAGGAGTATGGTGTTGACAAGTCTCAGCAATTCTATTCTTTAGAAGTTGATGGAGACTATAACTTCTTTAGGTTTGTTGACTACTACATTGAAGAATCTAACAACACAGAAGCAACGCCAGAAGAACTAGAAGATATAGGAGATAAAATCTTAGACATATATGATGAGATAGTATTTGATATTAACCTTCCAGCAGAGGTAGATTTCTTTGACTATGACTATAGTTTAGTATTTACTGAAAAAGGTATAGACACTTACTTAGGAACTATTAGTGAGCTAAGAAACTTACTAAAGAAGAAAGGGTATAAAGCAAACATAACACCAGTAGACTTACCACTTCAATGCGAAGTAGTATATGCAGATGACTATGTTGTAGTATACAAGGATGACTATGACTACATAGATTACCCTGAAGATGAAGAAGTCCCAGAAGATGAAGCTAAAAAAGCTATGAAACTTCTCGGAGAACCTAAAGACGAAGTTAAACAAGAGTCAATTCAAGAATCAAAAGAAATGAGACTACTATTCAAACAAGCAGTAGGAGATGAGTACTACAAGCACTTCTACTCAAACAAAGTACATAGTAGGATAGATAATAAAGATATAGGCTACTGGACTCAACATCCAGAAGAACTTAAGAGAGAAGTTGACAGACTACTCTCTTTAAGCACGAGAAAAACTAAGAAACTAAAAGCACAAGAAGGCTCTGAGTTACTATATGAAGATGACAACTATTTCGTATATGCTATTAAATCATTAGAAGCTTGTCAACTATATGGCAAAGAGACTATGTGGTGCATAACAATGCCAAACCACTGGAACGACTATACTCAAGATAATAGTTTTATATTCTATATTCCAAAGAAGAATACCCTTGATAAGTATGCAGTACTAATACCTCATACTACTAATGATAATATAAAGTACTTTGATATATATGACAGTAGTGACTTCCTTGTAACAGGTATCACTGAAGCACCAGTAGCAGATAACTTACCAAGCATACCAAATGCTACTGGCATGACTTACTCAGAGTACTACTTCAATGAAACAGATGACATAATAGACTCACTATATGCTAACACATATGACAATAGAATAACTGTAGATGAGATAAGCACTGAGTTACTCACAGTATATGGAAGAACATTCCTAATAGAGTACTATGATTGGCTATTTTATGACGTAGCATATGCACTTGAAGACGCAGGAGTTGAAGTAGACTACCAAGAAGAAACTCAAGAAGCACTTATTCAACCTGAGTCAACTCTCCTTGAATCAAGAGAGATGAAAGAAAGGTTTAGACAAGCAGTAGGTGATCAATACTACGAGCTATTCTATACCCCAAGAGTATACAACAGAATAGGTAACAAAGACATCGGTTACTGGACTAGAAATCCTGAACAACTAAAGATAGCAGTAGATAGTCTATTAGATAAGCCAACTAGTAGAGAACTAAGAGCTAAAGATGTTGAAGGAGCTACATTACTATATGAAGATAATAACTATAGAGTATATAAGATAGAGAGTTATCCAGCATGTGCTCTTTATGGTAAGGGTACTAAGTGGTGCATTACTCAACAAGAATACTGGGAGTATTAC
>JALOAS010000187.1 GCA_023228705.1 Ottowia sp.
TGAGCGTTGAGCGTTGAGCGTTGAGCGTTGAGCGTTGAGCGTTGAGCGTTGAGCGTTGAGCGTTGAGCGTTGAGCGTTGAGCGTTGAGCGTTGAGCGTTGGGCGTTGGGCGTTGGGCGTTGGGCGTGGTGGGCACACGCTGGCCGCTGCACGCTTGACGCCAAACCTTCATCAGCCGCCGCAGGCGGCTTTCATACGAGGCCCGCAAGGGCCGAGGTCATCCGTCATCCGGAGCGGGGAATCGCGGCGAGGGCGCCGCTCCCACAGGGCGTATCGCCCAACGCTCAACGCCAGACCTTCATCAGCCGCCGCCCGGTCAGGCGCTGGTGTTCGTGCAGCGCAAAGCGGTCGGTCATGCCGGCAATATAGTCGGCAATGGCGCGCTCGCGGTCGCTGCGGGCGGCAAAGCTGGGGCGCAGCTCGCAGGGGCGCTCCTGGTAGACGGCAAAGAGCTCGCGCACGACCTGCCGGGCCTGTTCGTTGGTCTGGACAACCTGGGGGTGGCGGTACAGGTTGGCAAAGAGGAAACGCTTGAGCGCCATGGACTGCTCGCGCATGGCCGGGCTGAACACGATGAGCGGCTCTGCGCTGCTGCGCACCGCGTCGATGTCGGCGGGGGCGGCACGGTCTATGGCGGCAGCCGAAGCGGCGATGACATCGTAGACCTGCGCGGACAGCACGCGCCGGATGGTCTCGTAGAGCAGGCGCCGCCCCTGCAGGCCGGGGTGGTCGCTCAGGGCGCTGCGCTGGTGCTCGGCAAACAGCGGAATGTCCGCCAGTTGCGCCATCTGCAGCAGTCCGGAACGCACGCCATCGTCTATGTCGTGCGTGTTGTACGCAATCTCGTCGGCCAGGTTGGCCAGTTGCGCTTCCAGCCCGGGCCGCGTGCGGTCCAGGAAACGGCGTCCCGGGCCGCCAGGTTCGCGCACTTCCAGCTCGCGTGCGTTGGCCAGCGAGCAGTGCTTGAGCAAGCCCTCGCGGGTTTCAAAGGTCAGGTTGAGGCCGTCGTGCTGCGGATAGCGATGCTCCAGCACGTCGACCACGCGCAGGCTCTGCCAGTTGTGCTCGAAGCCGCCGTGTTCGGCCATGCAGGCGTTGAGCGCGTCCTGCCCGGCATGACCAAAGGGTGTGTGTCCGAGGTCGTGCGCCAGCGCGATGGCCTCGACCAGGTCTTCGTGCAGGCGCAGCGCGCGGGCGATGTCCCGGGCCAGCTGCGCAACTTCCAGCGTGTGCGTCAGGCGCGTGCGGAACAGGTCGCCCTCGTGGTTGACGAAAACCTGCGTCTTGTACACGAGGCGCCGGAACGCGCTGCAGTGCACGATGCGGTCGCGGTCGCGCTGGAACGCATTGCGCGTGGGCGCTGGCGTGACCGGATGCCGGCGGCCACGCGAATGCGCCGGCCGGGCGGCCCAAGGCGCCAGCAGCGCAGCCGCATCGGTGGATGGGGCGACGCGCTGCCGCATCACCCCGCTTGGCAACAGCGGTCGATGACGCGCCGCACCAGCGCGTCCGGCGCCGTGCGGACCACCGCGCCGCGGTCGCCATCAATCAGGACGTAGCGGATCTCGCCGGCACGCGCCTTCTTGTCAACGCGCATGTGCTGCAGGTAGTGCCCGGCGTTGTCGCTGGCGTCCAGCGCGGGCCCGTGCACCGGCAGCCCCGCCCGCGCGAGCAGGGCCGACAGGCGCGTGACAAACGCCGCGGGCAGCAGTCCCAGCTCGCAGGACAGCTGCGCGGCCATGACCATGCCGGCGGCCACCGCTTCGCCATGCAGCCACGTGCCATAACCCATGCCGGTCTCGATGGCATGGCCAAAGGTGTGGCCAAAGTTGAGGATGGCGCGCCGGCCGGCTTCGCGCTCGTCGTCGGCCACCACATCCGCCTTGATCTGGCAGCTGCGCCGCACCGCCTGCGCCAGCGCGGCGGCGTCGCGTGCCAGCAGCTGGTCCATGCCGGCTTCCAGCCACTGGAAGAACGCCATGTCGGCGATGGGTCCGTACTTGATCACTTCGGCCAGCCCGGCCGCCAGCTCGCGCCCGGGCAGCGTCTGCAGCGTGTCCAGGTCGCAGATGACGGCGCGCGGCTGGTAGAAGGCGCCGATCATGTTCTTGCCCAGCCGGTGGTTGATCGCGGTCTTGCCGCCCACCGATGAATCCACCTGCGCCAGCAGCGTCGTGGGCACCTGCACGAAGGGCACGCCGCGCATGTAGCAGGCTGCGGCAAAGCCGGTCATGTCGCCCACCACGCCACCGCCCAGCGCGTACAGCGTGGTGTCGCGATCGGCGCCATGCGCCAGCAGCGCATCGAAGATCTGCGCCACGCTGTCCCATGTCTTGTGGCTCTCGCCGTCGGGCAGGGAAATCAGGTGGACCCGCTTGTGGCGCCGCGCCAGCGTCTGGCGGAGCCGGTCGGCATACAGCGGCGCAACGGTCACGTTGGTCACGATCCAGGCGTCGCTGCTGGCCGGTGCGGAATCAAAGGCGCTGGCGTCCGCCAGCAGCCCCGGGCCGATGAGGATGGGGTAGCTGCGCGCGCCCAGCGCAATGTCCACGTGTTCTCTGGCGAGGGTGTCTGCTTGCATGAAGCCAGTGTAGTCAGAGCTTGAGAATGAATTGATCGCGCCCGAGAGGATCGCCAAAGCCCGTCCAATCAAGACGCAAAGCGCAGGCATGGCCCGTGCCATGGCGAGCATTTGCAACGCGGAGTGGGCGGGTTTGGGCG
>JALOAS010000188.1 GCA_023228705.1 Ottowia sp.
GGCATAGGCGGCACGCACTTCACGCCCATCATCAACGCGCCGGAAGTGGCGATCCTGGGCCTGTCGCGCAACCAGACCAAGCCGGCCTGGGACGGCAAGCAGTTTGTCCCGCGCCAGTTCCTGCCGCTGTCGCTGAGCTACGACCACCGCGTCATAGACGGCGCGGCCGCCGCGCGCTTCAACGCGTACCTGGCTGGGCTGCTCGGCGACTTCCGTCGCGTCTTGCTGTAAGGGGGCGCGCCATGAGCAAGATACAAGTCACCGTCCCCGACCTGGGCGACTTCCAGGACGTGGGCGTGATCGAGGTGCTGGTCCAGGTGGGCGAGCAGATAGCGGAAGAGCAGAGCCTGATCACCGTCGAGTCGGACAAGGCGTCGATGGAGATTCCGTCCAGCCACGCCGGCACCGTCAGCGAGCTGAAGGTCCAGCTCGGCGACAAGCTCAACGCCGGCGACGTGATTGCCGTGCTCGAGGGCAGCGCCGCCGAGCAGCCCGCAGCAGCAGAGGCGGACGCTGCCGACGCACCGGCGCCGGCGCCAAAGGCGGCTCCGGCAGCCGCAGCCGCGGCGCAGCCCACTGGCAGCGCGGACGTGGACTGCGACGTGCTCGTGCTGGGCGCCGGCCCCGGTGGCTACTCCGCTGCGTTCCGCGCGGCGGACCTGGGGCTGCGCGTGGTGCTTATCGAGCGCTACGCAACGCTGGGCGGCGTTTGCCTCAACGTGGGCTGCATTCCGTCCAAGGCGCTGCTGCACGTGGCGGGTCTCATTGACGCGGCGCGCGGGCTGGCTGTCGCGGGAATAGACTTTGGCGCGCCGCAGGTCGACCTGGCCAGATTGCGCGCACACAAGGACCAGATCGTCGCCAAGCTCACTGGCGGGCTGGCCGCCATGGCGCGCATGCGCAACGTCACCGTGCTGCGCGGGTACGGCAGCTTCAGCGGCACCCACCAGCTGGTCGTTGAAGAAACGCAGGGCGAGGCGCAGGACAGGAGCGGGAGCAGCCAGAGCGTCTCGTTCAAGCGCTGCATCATTGCTGCCGGCTCGCAGGCGGTGCGGCTGCCTTTCATGCCCGATGACCCGCGCGTGGTCGACGCCACGGGCGCGCTGGAACTCAAGGCGGTTCCCAAGCGCATGCTGGTGCTGGGCGGCGGAATCATCGGGCTGGAGATGGGAACCGTTTACTCCACGCTGGGCGCGCGGCTGGACGTGGTCGAGATGCTCGACGGGCTGATGCAGGGCCCGGACCGCGACCTGGTCCGCGTGTGGCAGAAGATGAACGCGCCGCGCTTCGACAACATCATGCTGAAGACGCGCACCGTTGCGGCCGAGGCCAGCGACAAGGGCATAGAGGTGCGCTTCGAGGGCGAGGGCGCGCCCGAGCCGCAGACCTACGACCTGGTGCTCCAGGCCGTGGGCCGCAGCCCCAACGGCAAGAAGATAGGCGCGGACCGCGCCGGCGTCAGCGTGACCGACCGGGGCTTCATCCCGGTCGACGTGCAGATGCGGACCAACGTGCCGAACATCTTTGCCATTGGCGACATCGTCGGGCAGCCCATGCTCGCGCACAAGGCGGTGCACGAGGGACACGTGGCGGCCGAGGTCATCGCCGGCGAGCTGCAGGACAACGAGGAGCTGGCGCGCGCCGCGTTCAACGCCCGCGTGGTTCCCAGCGTGGCGTACACCGATCCTGAGGTGGCCTGGGTGGGGCTCACCGAGCTGCAGGCCAAGGAGGAGGGCATCAAGGTGCGCAAGGCGGTCTTCCCCTGGAGCGCCTCGGGCCGCGCCATCGCCAACAACCGCGACGAGGGCCTGACCAAGCTGCTGTTCGACGACGCCACCGGGCGCATCGTGGGCGGCAGCATCGTGGGAACCAATGCCGGCGACATGATAGGCGAGGTGGCGCTGGCCATAGAGATGGGCGCCGACGCGATGGACATCGCCAGCACCATCCACCCGCACCCCACGCTGGGCGAGAGCATGGGCATGGCCGCGGAGGTGGCGCTGGGCAGCTGTACCGACCTGCCGCCGCAGAAGAAGCGCTGAGCGGCTGCTGCGCCACCGCGCGGCGCGCAATCGGCGCGGGGCTTGCGCTCTTGCGCGCGGCCGCTTCAGGCAGCGTGCTGCAGCGCATGCCACGCCTGCAGCGACCGGACGTCCAGGTGGCCCAGGCTGTCCAGTCCCGCCACCACGGCCTGGGCACCGGCGAGCGTGGTGAAGATGGGGACGCGGGCGGCCAGGGCGCTGATGCGGATGGCGAGGCTGTCGGCGATGGCGTTGCGCCGTGGCTCGACGGTGTTGATCACCAGCGAGACTTCCCCGTTCTTGATCGCGTCGACCACGTGCGGGCGTCCTTCGGTCACCTTGTTGACGGCCGGGCAGGCAATGCCGGCCGCCTGCACCGCAGCTGCCGTGCCCCGGGTTGCGACCAGCGCGTAGCCCATGGCCACCAGCGCGCGCGCCAGTGGCACGAGCTGGGGCTTGTCCCGGTTCTTCACCGACAGGAAGATCTTGCCCGCCGGCGTGCCGTCGGTGCGCAGCGGGCCGGGCATGCGCTCGCCCGCGCCTATCTCCGCCTTGATGTACGCCTCGCCAAAGGTCTTGCCCACACCCATGACCTCGCCCGTGGACTTCATCTCCGGCCCCAGGATGATGTCCACGCCCGGGAACTTGACAAAGGGCAGCACCGCTTCCTTGACGAAGAAATACGA
>JALOAS010000075.1 GCA_023228705.1 Ottowia sp.
GGTGGCACGCGTTCCCGCGCTGGAGCTGGACGATGGCCGCATCCTCAGCGAGACGCGGGCCATCTGCACCTGGCTGGAAGGCCGGTATCCCGAGCCCAACCTCATGGGCAAGACCGCCGATGAGCGTGCCTTCATAGAAATGCACGACCGGCGCGTCGAGTGGTACTGGGTGCAGCCCATCGCCAACTGGATACGGCACACGCATCCGGGCCTGGCCGCGCTGGAGAGGCCGCAGTTCACCGAATTTGGCCAGTCGCAGGGCGAGAAGGCGCGCGAGAGTGCGCGCTGGCTCGACAAGACGCTGTCCAGCCAGCCCTGGATTGCCGGCGACCGGTTCACCATTGCCGACATTACGGCGTTCTGCTTCCTGGAGTTTGCCCGCCTGGTCAAGTTCAAGGCCGGCGATGAGGGCTTCACCGCGCTGCAGGCCTGGCGCGACAAGATGGCCGCCCGCGAGAGCGCACACGTGGAATAAGCACGGCTGCCGGCCAAGCGGCAGCCAGCCAACCAGAACCCGGCCGCACGGATCGGGCGGGCCGGGTTTGCCGCCCGGCCCCGCCCGCGCCGCAAAGCGGGTGCGCTTCAGTTGCTCTCGGCCGCCGCGCCACCGGCAACGGACAGCGCCAGGCACAGGTCCTGCCAGGCCTTGGCCTTGTCCGGCAGCGCGCGCAGCAGGTACGCCGGATGGTAGGTCACGACCACCGGTACGCCTTCGTATGCATGGACTTGGCCGCGCAGGCGACCTATGGGCGCATCGGTCTTGAGCAGCGCGCGCACGGCAAAGCGGCCCATGGCCAGGATGATTTTGGGTTGCACCAGCGCAATCTGGCGTTGCAGGTACGGTTCGCAGCGGGCAATTTCATCCGGCTCCGGATTGCGGTTGCGCGGCGGCCGGCACTTGACGACGTTGGCAATGTACACGCCGCGCAGCGGCCGCCCCGGGCCTGCCGCGTCGGTGCCTGCGTCGGCGCTGCTCGCATGGCGGGACAGGCCGATCGCGGCCAGCATGTTGTCCAGCAGCTGGCCTGCCGGGCCCACGAATGGCTCACCCAGCCGGTCTTCCTCGCGGCCCGGCGCCTCGCCCACCACCATCCAGTCGGCGCGCCTGTCTCCGGCGCCAAAGACGGTTTGCGTCCGGCTCTCGCACAGCCCGCAGGCGCGGCATTGCGCAACAGCCGCCGCCAGCTGCGCCCAGTCCATGCCGGACACGCCAGGCGGCAGCGCAGCCAGGCCGCGCTCCGGCGCTGCTGCCGGCGCTGGCACGCCGGGCTGCGGCGGCGTGTTTCTGGCGTCAGCCTGCGGCACCGGCGCCGGCTTCCCGGGCGATCGGCCCACGGCGTGACGCCGCGCCGGCGGGCTCCACAAGGGGATCCCCATCTCTGCCAGCATGGCCCGCTGGCGCCGGTCCAGCGGTGCGCTCACGATGGCTCCCGCGGCAGCGCCAGGGTCATGAGCACGGCGTCCTCGTGCCGGCCGCGGCCAACGGGGTAGTACCCCTTGCGCAGGCCGACTTCGGCAAAGCCGAAACGCCGGTACAGCGTGCGTGCGGGTCGGTTGCCGGCGCGCACCTCCAGCCAGAGCCAGCGGGCATCTGTGCGCTGGGCCCGCAGGACCAGCGCCTCAAGCAAGACCCGCGCCCAGCCCTGGCGGCGCCAGTCCGGCGCCACGGCGAGATTGAGCAAATGCACTTCCTCCAGGCCCCGCAGGGCCACGAAATAACCCAGCAGCGTATCAGCCAGCCACAGGCACTGCGCATGGTAACCAGCATGCAGGCTGTCCAGAAAGCTGCGTCGCGACCAGGGCTGACCGTACGAGCGCTGCTCTATTTCCAACACCGCGTCCAGGTCCGCCGCGGTCATGGCCGCCAGGCCAGCCTGCGGCTGCGCGGCCGCTTCCGCCAGCATCTCAGCTTGCCGCATGGCTTGCCGTCCGTTCCGCGATGGTTTTTGCCACCTTGTCGCGGATGTACAGCGGCAGCGCCTGCTCGGCGGGCACGGCCGCCCCGGCCTGCAGCAGGGCGGGCGCCAGCTGCAGCAGCGCCGTTGCCGAGGGCCAGGCCTCATGCGCGGCCAGGCCCTGCAGCGCGGCTGGAAAGCGGCCGGCGTATTCGGCCAGCGCATTGCCCGCCAACACCCAAGAGCCGGCACGCGTCTCCGTTTGCGGCAATTCCAGCTCCTGCGGTGCACAGACAATCGTCGGCCCTGCAGCGCGCCAGCCATGGCCTGCGCGCCAAACCCAGGGCGCCGCATAGACCTGCTGCATGCGTGCATCAAGCAGCGCCAGCACCTGGTTTGCGCCGTGCTGCAGGCGCACCTGCTCGGCCACCGCCAGCAGCGTATCCACTGGCAGGACCGGCACGTCCGCGCCAAATGCAAACCCCTGCGCCACCGAGCAGGCGGTGCGCAAGCCGGTGAACGAGCCCGGCCCCCGCCCAAACACGATAGCATCCAGGTCACGCAACTTCAGGTCTGCGGCGTCCAGCAGCCTCAGGCTCTGCGGAATCAGCGCGGCGGAACTGTGCCGACCGCCGGCGCCGGCATGCTGCCATTGCCGCGCACCGCGTTGCACGGCAACCGTCAGCTGCTCGGTACTGGTGTCAAACGCCAGGAGGTTCATGCCGCCTATTTTGCAGCGGGACCCGGCGCAACGCCAAGCGCCGCCCCCGCGGCTTGGGTACGCAGCGGCCAGACGCCCAGCAAGATGCCCAGCGTGACCAGCGCCAGGCCGGCCAGCAGCGACGCACCCAACGGCTCGCCCAGCAGCAGCGCAGCACCCAGCGCCGACAGCCCCGGCACAAGCGAGGTGATCATGGCGGCGCGTACGGGCCCGAACGCGCGCACCATGGTGACAAAGGTGATGCCGGCCACGATGACCACGCAAATGCCCTGGTAGAACAGCTGCAACGCAATCTCCGTCCACGGCGCCAGCAGCAGGTGCGTGGACAGCAGGCCGCTGGCGGTCAACGCGACGAACAGCGGCACGTATGACAGCAGGCCCACCACGGTGATGGCGATGGTGGAATGCACCGGGTCCAGCGCAAAGCGCCTTGTCAGCACGCCATAGCCAGCCCAGCAGGCGCCGGCGACCAAAAAGAACGCGTCCCCTTTCCAGACCTCGCCGCCGCCAAACGCCGCAAGCAGGCTGGTGCCGCCCACGAGCGCAACGCCGGCCAGGATGAGCGCGAGGCCCATGGCCCGCTGGCGTGTCAGCGCTTCACCCAGCAGCACGATGGCCAGCAGCGCGGCCCACAGCGGCTGGCTGCCCGGCAGCAGCACCGACGCATGCGCCGCGGGCGCAAAGAAAAAGCCCGCGTAGCACAGCCCGGCGTAGACCAGCCCGCCGACGGCACCGGTGATCAGCGTCTGCCGCAGCGGCAGCGGCGAGAGGCCGGCGAGCGATCGCGACGCATGCGCCGGGCCCTGGCGGCGGGTCAGCCACAGCGCCCAGGGCACGGCGACCAGCGCTGCGCCCGCAATGCGGATCAGGCCCAGGTCAAAAGGCAACAGCGTGAGCGCAGCCGAAGCGCGGCCAATGACGATGAATCCGGTCCAGATGGCCACGGTCACGACCGAGGCGAGGACGCCGACCACGCGGGAAGACACCATGGTCTGATTATCCGCCGGCCGCTGTGCCGCCTGCCCTGCGCGGCCTTGCCCCGCTGTCGGAACGCGCATGACACGATGACCTCGGCCCTTGCGGGCCTTGATGAAAGCCGCCTGCGGCGGCTCATGATGAATCATGGCGGCGCAGCCGCAGTCATTGCAGCCGCGCAGCGGCGCGGTCATCCGTCATCCGCTGAGCTGGCAACGCCTGCCAGTCAGGTCAGGGCTTGGGCCACAGCGCCCACAGGCGCAGCGGCTGCTTCATGCGGCCGGCAAAGTCGCCCGCCTCCAGCCCGGTGCCGGCAAAGAGATCGGCGCGCACGCTGCCGGTGATCGCGCTGCCGGTGTCCTGCGCCAGCACCAGGCGCTCGATGTTGGCCACCGGCCCGCGCGTGACGAGCCAGACCGGCGTGCCGTACGGGATGCTGCGGGGATCCACCGCAATCGAGCGGCCGGCCGTCAGCGGCACGCCCTGCGCGCCGCGCGGCCCGCCCGCCGCGTCCTCGCCCAGCGGCTCCTCCTGGAAAAAGACCACGCGCGGGTTGCTCCACAGGAAATCCTGCACGCGGTCGGGGTTGGCCGCCAGCCAGCGCTTGATCCCCGGCCAGGTCGCATCGCTGACGTAGCCCTGCTGCTGCAGCCAGCTGCCCGGGCTGCGGTACGGCTGGTTGTTGGTGCCGGCAAAGGCCAGGCGCACAACCTGCTCGCGGCCATCGGGTTCCTGGATGCGCAGCCGCCCGGAGCCCTGGATCTGCAGGATCATGGCGTCGACCGGATCGGCCAGCCAGGCGATCTCGTGGCCGGCCAGCGCCGCCTGCGCCGCCGGCAGCGTCTCCAGCTGGCGCCGCGTGTACCAGCTGCTCTTGCGCGGCAGCGACGGTGGCGGCGCGTACACCGGTGCCTCAAAGCCGGGGCGGCGCACGCGCGACGCCTCGTACAGCGGTTCAAAGTAGCTGGTCAGCAGCCCGTCGGTCTCGCGGCGCTTGGTTTCCACCCGGTACGGCTGCAGGCGCTGGCGCATCCATTGCCGCTGCTCCTGGCTGCTGGCCAGCGTGAGGCGGCGAACCTCGGTGCACAGCACCTCAAACGACGCGGCAGGACGCTCACAGCTGCGCAGCCAGGCGTTCCAGGCCGCGTGCAGGTCGTCGTCGCCAAAGCCCACCAGCTCCATCCACTGCACGGGCACCCAGCGGCTGCCCGCCCGCTCCATGGCCGGTCCCACGGGCGGCGTATCGGGGATGTCGATGAACGGCGGCAGCGCTGATTCGGCGCGCACCGGCAGGTCCGGCACGGGCGGCGGCGGCTTCTTGCTGGCACAGCTGGCCAGCATTCCTAGAATGAGCGCTGCACCAAGGAACCGAAGGATCCCGTTCATGATCATCCTTTTGCTGGAAGCACTGGCTGCCGTGGCCCTGTTTGGCGCGGCCATCTGGTGGACCATGTTCTCCGGCCGCGACAAGGGCGAACTGCGGCGGAAGGACCGCGATGAGCCACCGGCTGAAGCATCCGCGGTACCCGAGTCCGACGCGGACACACCGCCGCAGGATGCGGAGCAGAGCAAACCCTGATCAATTCACCTCTTCTATTTTCCGCGCCAGCGCCTGGCCGAGCTCGGTGGTGCTGGCGTTGCCGCCCAGGTCCGGCGTGCGCGGCCCCTGCGCCAGCACCTGCTCTATGGCGCGCAACAGCGCATCATGCGCCGCCTGCTCGCCCAGGAACTGCAGCATGAGCGCGGCCGACCAGACCATGGCAATGGGATTGGCCACGTTCTGGCCATAAATGTCTGGCGCCGAGCCGTGCACGGGCTCGAACAGGCTGGGAAAGCGCCGCTCCGGGTTGAGGTTGGCCGAAGGCGCCAGCCCCATGGTGCCGGTGCACGCCGGGCCCAGGTCGGACAGGATGTCGCCAAACAGGTTGCTCGCCACGACCACGTCAAAGCGCTCGGGCTGCAGCACGAAGCGCGCGGCCAGAATGTCGATGTGGTGCTTTTGCACGGCCACCTGCGGGTAGCTGGCGGCCATCGCGTCCGCCCGCCCGTCCCACCAGGGCATGGAGACGGCGATGCCGTTGCTCTTGGTTGCAACGTCCAGCTGCCGGCGCGGGCGCGCGGCGGCCTGCTCGAACGCATAGCGCAGCACGCGGTCGGCGCCATGCCGGCTCATCACCGTCTCCTGCACCACGATCTCGCGCTCGGTTCCGGCGTACATGATGCCGCCCAGGTTGGTGTATTCGCCCTCGGTGTTCTCGCGCACGATGATGAAGTCTATGTCGCCCGGCTGCTTGCCGGCCAGCGGGCACGGCACGCCGGCAAACAGCCGCACCGGGCGCAGGTTGACGTACTGGTCGAACTCGCGCCGGAACTTGAGCAGGCTGCCCCACAGCGACACGTGGTCGGGCACGGTGGCGGGCCAGCCCACGGCGCCAAACAGGATGGCGTCCATGCCCGCGAGCTGCTGCTTCCAGTCGCCCGGCATCATCTGGCCATGCTGCTGCCACCAGTCGCAGCTGGCCCAGTCCATGTGCGTCAGCGCCAGCTGCACGCCAAACCGGCGCCGCACCGCCTCCAGCGCGCGCAGCGCCTCGGGCATCACTTCCTTGCCGATGCCGTCGCCGGGGAGGATGGCGATGCGGTGCATGCTCAGCCCCAGCCCATCATTCCCGAATGATATCGCCTCATCGCCACAAATGACCATCGGTTCCGATAGCTTGATTCACCAGTGATAATCCATCATGCCATATACACTTTCGATATAATCTTTGTCCGCATAGTAATTCAGCATGCGAGGCGTCATATACAAGTTATCAGCAAATATGTATTTGTTGTAATCAGGCTCTGCTGTCGTCGGGGTGCACCTCTCAACGGGAATCAACTGGTGACAAGCCCACTTATCATTCTTGTTTTCATCAAACCCATAATCACCTGGCTCGTTATATATCAAATTGGAAAACAGCGCCGGGTCGACAAACAATACGTGAATATCTCCTCGAATAGACTCATTCAACCGCATTGCGAGCTCGGAGTTGAAGTCGACACTCAAATCCTCGACCTCCGTCCGCAAATCCTTGGCCCAAGGCGTATTGCCCAGGTTGTACACACCGGCGACCAGGACATGGCTGGCCCCCGCCCTGAAAATGCGCACCGCCTGATCTGAGAGCAGCCTGGCCGCTTCCTCTACCTGCGGTTTTGCCCAGTCCCTGACCTCCTTGCCTGTTTTGCCAGCGGCCACCGCTGCCTCCACTGCAGCGACGATATCCTGTATGCCACCACCGACAAGCACCAGGTCATTCTCCTCGATTCCACGCGACAGCAACGCGTCTGTCTGCTCACGGATCGATCGCGCAGCTGTAGCGCATGAGCCACTTGCAATGCCAACACAGGCTTCGCCTTCGGCATAGCCCAGGCCACCGGACGATTCGGCCTCGAGTCCCAACCCGTAGTTGGCGGCAATCTGCTGCACCCAAGTCGGCTCGCCGTTATCCACCGTAAATATTTTTCCGCCATTCTGGCCCACGTCCAGAAAGCCATCGCCTACCGTGATGAATCGTTCCGGATCCAAATCCGACACCACCCCCGAGCCACAGGCCACCAGCAGGGTGCAGGCGCCTGTCAACAGGGCTGCAGCGCCGACACGCATCCAATCCATGGTCAACTCCAGTGATTTTTGAGCAAACGCCAAGTTTAACGGCTTGCACGCTGCCGGCCACCAGACTTTGTCTGCAAGCGTATCAGCCGGCCACCGCGGCGCGTTGCAGCCGGTCCAGCACGCCTTCCCACGCCGGGTCCGCCGGTGGCGTCTCTATCCAGATCAGGCGCACACCGGCATCGTCAAACGCGCGCAGCGTGGCAAACAGTTCCTGCGCTGCCGTGGCGGCGTCCGCCGGCATGCGGCGCAGCACGCAGTTGTGCCGGTACGCGGTCAGCGATGAACGCGCCCAGACGCCGATCTGGCCGGCGTCGCCGCCCAGCACCGCCAGCGCCGCGCGCAGTTGCGTCACCGGCATGAGCCGCACGCGGGCGCGGGGCGCATAGTGCGCCGGCAGCGTACCGGAAGCCCTGGGGTCCGGCGCGGTCAGCGCATCGGGAGACCGCAGCGGGCAGCCGGCAGCGCGCGCCAGCACCTCGCGCGTGAGATGCCCCGGCCGCAACAGCACCGGCGCGCCGCGCGTGCAATCCACGATGGCCGATTCAATGCCCACGCTGCACGCGCCGCCGTCCAGGACCAGCAGTCCGTCGCCGAATTCATCGGCCACATGCTGCGCCGTGGTGGGGCTGACGCGACCAAAGCGGTTGGCGCTGGGTGCGGCCAGGCCACGGATCCCGTGCGCGGCGCACGCGTCCAGCAGCGCACGCGCCACCGGATGCGCGGGGCAGCGCAGGCCAATGGTGGGGTTCTGCCCCGCTGCCGCTGCGGCGACGCCAGCGCGGCGGGGCAGGATGAGCGTGAGTGGCCCCGGCCACAGCGCCTGCATGAGGCGCCGCGCAAAGTCCGGAACACGGTCCGAGAAATGCGCCACCTCGGCCACGCCGATCACGTGGACAATGAGCGGATGATCCGCAGGGCGCCCCTTGACGGCGTAGACCTGCTGCACGGCCGCGTCGTCTTCCGCGTTGGCGGCCAGGCCGTAAACGGTCTCGGTCGGCAGCCCGACCAGGTCGCCGGCGGCCAGTGCCGCTGCAGCGCGCGCAACGGCTTCGGGATCGGTACCTGGGAGGATCATGGCTTGGCCTGACGGGAATACACTGGAAGGCACGGGATGGCTGGTCGCGATGCACACGCGGCCCGATGCCGCCGCGGCCGCGGCTGGCAGCAACGCAAGACCTGCAGCAGCGGTGTCCGGCCCAGGGTCGGGCACAATCAACGGCTTCAGCCTTGTTATTGTCCTCCCGACCCGCAGGTTACGTTCATGATCGATGTCACCGTTGCCAATTTTGAAGCCGAAGTCATTGAAGCGTCCCGGCAGACGCCCGTCCTGGTCGACTTCTGGGCGCCATGGTGCGGTCCGTGCAAGACGCTGGGCCCCATCCTGGAAAAGCTGGAAACCGAATACGACGGGCGCTTCAAGCTGGTCAAGATCGATTCCGACCAGGAGCAGCAGCTGGCCGCAGCGTTTGGCGTGCGCAGCATCCCCACGGTCGTCCTGCTCAAGGACGGGCAGCCGGTGGACGGCTTCATGGGCGCCGTGCCGGAAGGCAGCGTACGCGAGTTCCTGGACAAGCACGTCCCCAGCGCGGATGCGGCGGCCGCGCAGGCCGAGGCGCAAGAGGCCGGCGCGCTGCTGGACGGTGGCGACGCCGAGTCCGCGCTGGCCAAGCTGCGCGTGGCACTGGACCAGGACCCGGCCAACGACGACGTGCGGGCCGCGTACGTGCGCCTGCTCATCGACGCGCAGCGCTACGACGAGGCCATGGAAGCCCTGCGCGAGCCGCTGGCACGCGAGCCGCGCCCGCTGCAGTTTGACGCGCTGGCGCGCTGGCTGGCGGCCATTGCCTACACGAAGCAGGACGAGCGTGGCCAGTGGACGCCCGAGCAGTTTGACACGGAGATTGCCAAGGACAAGCGCGATTTTGACGCCCGCTTCGGCAAGGCGCAGGTGCTCATGGCCGCCGGCGCCTGGACCGACGCCATGGACGAGCTGCTGGAGATCATCATGCGCGACAAGTCCTGGAACGACGAGGCCGCGCGCAAGACGTACGTGGCCATCCTGGACCTGCTGACCCCGCCGCGCACGCCAGCGGCGCAGACCGCCGCCAAGAAGGAAGGCGGCATAGAGCTGACCGGCAAGGCCGCCATGCAGGAAGACCCCCAGGCCGAACTGCTGTCCCGTTACCGGCGCAAGCTGTCGATGGCGCTGAATTGAGCGGGCGTTGAACAGGGCATGGCGCTGCCCGCCCGGCGCGGCAGCGCTCGCAGGTGCCCGGTGTCTTGGCCCTTCCTGATTGGCAAGCATTGCCAGCGCACCGGATGACACGATGATCTCGGCCCATGCATGAAGGTTGAGCGTATTGCGTTGAGCGTCCAGCGTCCGGTCAACAGCGTATACCGCACCACGCTCAACGCTTGACGCTCAACCTCATCATCAAGGCGTCAGCGCGGTCATCCGTCATGCGCCTGACTGATCTTGCCGGGCATCGTTTCAATCAGGCTCCGCGCCGCTGCAACTGCTGCGCCAGCGCCACATATTCAGCCACCGGCACCTCCTCGCCGCGCCGCTGCAAGTCAAAGTCACCGGCAAAGTCGCGCGCGTCCAGCCACTTGCCCAGGCTGTGCCGCAGCAGCTTGCGACGCTGGCTGAAGGCGATGCGCACCAGATCGGTGAAGGCGGGCACGTCCAGGGCGGCAAATTCCTGGCGCGGCAGCATGCGAACGACGGCGCTGTCGACGCGAGGTGGCGGTGAAAACGCCGTGGGTGGCACGTCGAGCAGCAACGCCATCTCGTAGCGCCACTGCAGCATGACCGAGAGGCGGCCGTACGCCTTGGTCGCGGGCACTGCCACCATGCGCTGCACCACCTCCTTTTGCAGCATGAAATGCTGGTCCGCGATGCACGCGGCCTGCGGCAGCAGGTGGAACAGCAGCGGCGTGGAAATGTTGTACGGCAGGTTGCCGCAAACGCGCAGCCTGACTGCGCCCAGGCGACGCGCCAGCGCGCCAAAGTCCACGCCGAGCACGTCGGCAGCGATGACGTTCAGGCGCTTGTCAGCCCGCAGCCGCGCGACCAGGTCGCGGTCCAGCTCGATCACCGTCAGCCGCGGCAAGCGCTCGAGCAGCGGCCGGGTCAGCGCACCCAGGCCCGGCCCGATCTCGACCATGGCATCCGCGGGCTGCGGATCGATGAGCTGGACGATGCGCCAGACCACCGACTCGTCGACCAGGAAATGCTGGCCAAAGCGCTTGCGGGGCCGGTGCTTCATGGGGCGTGCCGACTGGGGTCAGGCAGGTGGGGTCAGCGCGGGCAGCAAGGCAGCCTGCCCAACGCGAAACCCCACAACGCCGGACGCACAACCCTTACTGCGGCGGGTCACGGTACTCCACGTAGGCGCGCGCGCGCACTTCCTCGGCCCAGGTCTCCATGGCCTCCTCTGCCTTTTGCTCGCGCAGCATGTTGCGTGCCAGCTCGCGCTGCTGCGCGGCGTCAAGCACCTGGTCCTCGCGGCCCTCCACGGCAATCAGGTGCACGCCAAAGCGCGTGACCACCGGGTCGCTGACCTCGCCGGGATCCAGGTTGTTCATGGCCTGCTCGAATTCCGGAACAAACGCGCCGGGCGGCGCCCAGCCCAGGTCGCCGCCGTTTTGCGCGCTCTCGTCGTCCGAGTACTTGCGCGCCAGCTCCTCAAAGGTGGCCTGTCCCGATTCCAGCCGCCGCTTGAAGTCGGCGGCGCGCTGCAGGGCCAGCTGCTTTTCCTGCTCGGTGTCGGCCCGCAGCAGGATGTGGCGCACGTGCGTCTGGGTGATGGTGATGTCGGGCAGCTCGCGGCTGACGCGCCGCTCCAGGACCTTGAGGATGTGAAAGCCGGCGCCGGACTGGACCGGCCCCACGATGTCGCCCACGCCCGCGCTGCGGATGCTGTCGACAAACAGCTCCGGATAGCCGGAGGCGGGCCGCAGCCCCAGCTCGCCGCCGTCGCGGCCGCCGCGATTGGCATCCGAGTACTGCAGCGCGAGCTGGGCAAAATCCTCGCCGCTGCGTGCGCGCTGCGCCACCTCTTCCGCGCGCTTGCGCAGGCTGGCCTGCTGCTCCGGGCTGCTGCCGTCTGGCACGGCAACCAGGATCATGGCCAGGTTGATTTCTTCAGGCGCCTGCACGTTGCCCGTCTGCTCGCGAATGAACGCGTCCACTTCCGAGTCGCTGACCTTCAGCCCCGGCTCGATTTCACGCGCCCGCAACTGCGAGAGCATGACCTGGTTGCGCAGGTCGTGGCGGAATTCATCCAGTGAAATGCCCTCCGCCCGGATGCGCTCGTGCAAGGCTTCGACCGAGTCGAGCTGATTCTGGCGGGCAATGGACAACTCGGCCTGCGCCAGCGCGGTCTCGTTGGGTGCAATGCCCAGCTCGCGCGCATATTGCAGTTGCGCGCGCTCGGTGATCAGCCGCTCCAGCACCTGCTTGCGCAGCTGGTCCTCCGGCGGCGCTGCCCGCCCGCCCTGCGCCAGGTCGCGCCGGACCTGTGCCATGCGCACGCGCACTTCATGGTTGGTGATCGATTCGGTGTTGACCACCGCGACGATGTAGTCGGCTGCACGCGGCGCCGATGCCTGCTCCTGTGCCGCGGCGGCAGGTCCGGCTGCGCCTTGCGCCGCGCTGTCCTGCGCCCATGCTGCTGGCAGGGCCAGCGCCAGCGCCAGCAGTGCGCTGACGACGACGGAAGGCAGGTGCAAAGATGGGGTCTTATTCATAGTCTTGGAACCGGCTGGGCGGCGTGATCGTATCGCTCAGCGTCCTGTAGCGGGGAATGGCGTCGCGCAGCGTCTCCAACGAGCTCGTGCCCAGCCGGGACAGCCCGATCAGCTCGATCTGGAACATGATGCGCTTGGTTGACGAGGTCACGCCGGTGCCGATTCTCTCAAATACGACGCGGCCTATCCAGCAACCGGCATCGTATTCGAAACCGACGATGGCATCGACCATCTTTCTTTCCTGGAAGCTGTAGTTCAAGCGGCCCACCGTATACCATTTGCCGCGGCAGCTGCCGCCGCCGTGCGCATTGCGGCCGAGTTCGGCGCGCCGACTCCAGCCAATGTCGGCCAGCGGCCACTGCCAGCCCAGATCCAGGTGCTTGCTCCCCAATTGGTCGTCCAGTCGATCGCGGTCATAGCGATAGGCAGCGCTGATGCTGTGGTACGGCGCAGGCAGGTACTTGGTGCTGACCGTGGCTCGGCTGGACCGGTGCGTATCGGGGTTGTACTGCATGACACCCTCCACGCCCCATTTCGGATTCCATTGGATGCCGGCACCCAGCATCAGGTCTGACCAGCCGCGCCTCTCCGGATCGCCACCGGGCAGGACCACCCGCTGCTCTGAAAAGCGATAGCGCTGCGCCACCTCCAGCCGCAATGCCTCGGCACCGGTGTCGGGGTCCAGAAAGCGCGTGGTCAGCCCGGCCGTGACCAGGTTGTTGTCCGACACGCGGTCATGCCCGGCAAAGGCGTTTTCCGACCAGATGGTGGCAAAATTGAAGTCGTACATGCCCGAGTCGTAATTGGGCAGCCCGCTCTGGTCACGGTACGGCGTGTAGACGTACTTGAGCCGTGGCTCCAGCGTCTGCGTCAGGCCGCGGCCGAACAGGCCGGCCTCACGCTCGAAGACCAGCCCGTTGTCCAGGCTGAAGGTGGGAACCGCCACGCCGTCGCTGGTCTTCCCGCTCCAGGTATCGTCGTAAAGGTAGTGGCTGGCGTGCAACTTCAACTTCGGCTTGACGAAGCCCCAGGAGCGCAGCAGCGGCCGCTCCACCTGCGCCAGCACGAGGCCCCGGGTGCCGTTGGCCGGGTTGTCGCTCCGGATGTTGGGCGCAATGCCCCAAGTGCTGCTCCGGTGAAAGCGCGTGACGTCCGACCGCAGTGAATAATCAAAGCCGTTCCGGTTGGTCTGGCCCCAGCGCATCGTCAGCTGCGGCAACTTGTCGTAGGGTGGCTCGATGGGCGTGGACACATCCTGCAGCACCTGCGTCTTGCGCGCGCTCAGGCTGGCAGAAAAATCGCCGCGCGCCCAGGTCAGCGCGCCGCTGCTGACCAGCTCGCGCGTGGTGCGCCGCACGCCCCGGGTTTGCGACATGTTGTAGGTGTCCGAGAGGCTGCCGGTATTGAAGTCGCGCCAATAATCGTCGTCGCTGACCCGGCGCAGGTTGAGCGCCACGCCTACGGGCCCGATCGCACTCTGGCCCGTATCGTAGCGGCCGTCATGCTGCGTGAAAATCGACCAGCGCGTGCTGTCGCGCAGCCGGTCCGCAGGCATGACGCTGGCGTCGACCGTGCCTTCGTAGTTGTCCTCCAGGTAGCGGAACTGGCCGGCCAGGTCGACGCCGCGCCGCGTCATGACCGTGGGCGTGAACGTGGCGTCGCGGTTGGGCGCGATGTTCCAGTACCAGGGCACCGACAGCTGCATGCCGCTCTTGCTGTCCAGCCCCACCGTGGGCGGCAGCCAGCCGGACTGGCGCTGCTCGCCCAGCGGAAAGGTCAGCTTGGGCAGCGCCAGCACCGGCACGTCCTTGAACTCCAGTTTGGCGCCGCGGGCCACGCCCACCTGTTCTTCCTGGTCCAGCTTGAGCTCGTCGGCGCGCAAGAGCCAGTCGGGCACCCAGTCGGGTCCGGGCCGCTGGCAGGTGGTGTAGCTGCCCGCTGTCACGACGCTGCGGTCCGGGTCAATGAAGTCAATGCGTTCGGCCTGCCCGTTTGCACCGGTGGCAAGCAGATGGTACGTTGGACGCAGCAGATAGCCTTCAAAGGCGTCGATACGAAGCTGACCGCTGGCGGCGGTGTAGCGGTTGCCGCGGTCGTTGATGTATACCTCGCCATCGGTTGACACGGTGTCGCTGCGCTGGTCGTACCTGATTTTCCCGCTGCGCACGCTCAGCCCGGGCCGGCGCAGCTGCGCGTTGCCCTGGATCACCATTTCCAGGTCCGGCCGGCCCTCCACCTGGTCGCCCACGATGAAAATGGGCCGGTGGTCCTGCTCGGGGACGGCCTCGGACAGCTCGGCCGTGGGACGCAGGCTGACGCTGCCGGTCTCCACTTGCGCCCAGGCCGGCGTCAGCGCCAGCAGCGCAGCCAGCATGCCGACCAGCCGCGCACGCGCGGGTCGCGCATGCAGCGCACGGCAGCTCCGACATACGGCGGCAAGACGGATCACAAGGACAAAGGGCGCGGGTTGGGACGGTGGCGACGAGCGCGTCCACCTATAGAATCGAAAACCGTAGTTTAGTGCAGCGGCAACGCCCGCGCGTACCCTTGCGGGCAGCCAGTGGCCGGTCCGGACCACGCCGCGGCAGGGCGGCGGCACTGGCACAACCGCGCCATTCCACTCCAGCCAGCACCCCGAAACATGTCGTCTGCGCCCCAAATCACCTGGGAAAGCACCGCGCGCCAGCGCGCCTTTGAAGCGTGGCTGGCGCAAGCGGCCGGCGCACATGGCCTTGTTTCAGCAACGTTGCGCCCCGCCTCTGCAGACGCAAGCCATCGTCGCTACTTCCGCGTGGACGGCCCGCAGCGCACGTCGTTTGTCATCATGGACGCGCCGGCGGCGCAGCAAGAGAACGCGGCCTTCGTGCACGTGGCCGGGCTGATGCAGGATGCCGGCATCCGGGCGCCGCAGGTGCTGCACCGGGATACGGAGCACGGCTTCCTGCTGCTGACCGACCTGGGCCGGCGCACCCTGCTTGATGTCATCACGCCGGCGCAGCCGGACGCCAGCCGGACGCTGTACCTGGCCGCAGTCGACATCCTGCTCAAGTGGCAACTGGCGTCGCGCCCGGGCGTGCTTCCACCCTATGACCAGGCGCTGCTGCAGCGCGAGCTGATGCTGTTCCCGCAGTGGTACGTGCAGGCGCACCGCCAAGTCACACTCTCGGCTGCACAAACTCAGGTCTTGCAGGACAGCTTTGCCCGCATCATCGCGCACAACCTGGCCGCGCCCAGCGTCTTCGTGCACCGCGACTTCATGCCGCGCAACCTCATCGTTGCCGATGCCGACATCGATGTTGTGGCGACAACGCCGGAAGAGCCGACGCTGAGCCTGCTGGACTTCCAGGATGCCGTCTGCGGCCCGGCCACGTACGATGTGGCCAGCCTGCTGCGCGACGCGTTCATCAGCTGGGGCGAGGAATTCGTGCTGGACATCACCATCCGCTACTGGGAGC
>JALOAS010000076.1 GCA_023228705.1 Ottowia sp.
CAGAATCCGCCCACTCTGCGTTGCAAATGCTCGCCATGGCACCAGCCATGCCTGCGCTTTGCGTCTTGATTGGACAAATTCTGACGATCCTCTCGGACACTATCAATTCATTCTCAAGCTCTGAGACAGACCGTCCCGCTCAAACTCGCCAGGGACGGCGCCAGTCCATCCAGGTCAATTTCCTGGCCAGCAGAGTGACCCGGGCATCACGCATCACGTCATGCATGGATTGTGCGCCAGATTCAGGGCATGGCGACATGGGCGTACAAACGCGTACCGACGACTACTGGCCACCGTACGTGCACGGCGCGATGTCGGACGCCCGGGCGCCGCTGCCCTGATTCAACGCGCGCAGCAGTCCGGCAGGGTCATCGTGGTGGACGACCCGGCGCGCCCGGTCCGCCCATGCGGCGGCGCTTGCTTGCAGGATCTCGCGCTTGACGCGGGGGATCTGCCCCGGCTCCATGGAAAAGCTGCGCAGCCCCAGCCCGAGCAGCAGGCGCGTGAACCGGGGATTGCCGGCCATCTCGCCGCACACCGACACCTCCTTGCCCGCCGCGTTTGCGGCCGCAATGGTCTGGGCCAGCAGTCCGAGCACCGCCGGGTGCAGCGGGTCGTACAGGGTTGCCAGCGACGCGTCGGTGCGGTCAACGGCCAGCGTGTACTGGATGAGGTCGTTGGTTCCTATGGACAGGAAGTCGAAGTGGCGCAGGAAGACCGGCGCCGTCAGCGCTGCCGCAGGCACCTCGATCATCGCGCCCACGGGAATGGACGGCACGTCCAGCCCGCGCGCCTGCAACTGCCGCCGGGCCCGGGCAACCAGCGCCAGCGTCTCGCGGATCTGGCTGGCGTGCGTGATCATGGGGACGAGCAGGCGAACGTCGCCGTCCAGGGCAGCGCGCAGGATGGCGCGCAATTGCGTGAGAAAGATTTCCGGCTCCGACAGGCTCCAGCGGATGGCGCGCAGGCCCAGCGCCGGGTTCTGGCTGGAGCCATCCATGCCGTCCAGCGGCTTGTCGGCACCGATGTCCGCGCTGCGGATGGTCACCGGCGCGCCGTCCATCGCCAACACCGCCTGCTGATACGCGGCAAATTGCTCGTCTTCCCCGGGCAGCCGGCCGGCACGGCCCATGAAGAGGAACTCGGTACGGAACAGCCCGATTCCTGCCGCACCGGCGGCCCGCGCGGCGTCGCTGTCCAGCGGCTGCTCGACGTTGGCCAGCAGATCAACCGCGTGCCCGTCGACGGTGCGTGCCGGCGTATCCTTCAGCTGCAGCAAGGACTGGCGATCCGACTGCCAGCGCTGCTGCTTGCGGCGGTAGCTGGCCACGTGCGCTGCGCCGGGCCTGACCCAGACCCGGCCTGCTTGGCCATCGAGCACCAGCAGGTCGCCTGGCTGCACGACGGCACGCACGGCGCGCACGCCCACCACCGCTGGAATTCCCACGCTGCGCGCAACGATGGCAGTGTGCCCCGTGATGCCACCCACTTCGGTGACGCAACCCGCAAAGCCGTCTTTCTTCAGCTGCAGCAGGTCGGCCGGCGACAAGTCGTGTGCCACGACGATAAGCTCGTCTCTCGTGCCGGCGGGTGGCGCCAGACCAGCCAGCACCGGCGCCGGCCCACGCCCATCCGCATCCGGCAGCCGCGCGGACATCAGGATGCGCAGCAAATGCTCGGACACCTGCTCCAGGTCCGCCTTGCGCTCGCGCAGGTACGCATCTTCCGCGGCATCCAGCTCGCGCGTGGCTTCTTCGGTTCGGGCCAGAAGCGCCCACTCGGCATTGTGGCGATGCTGCTGGATGTGCTCGCGAATGGCTGCGTCTGCCACGGCGTCCTGCAGCAGCAGCAGGTGCACCTCCAGCAACGCGGCCAGCTCGGAAGACGCATCATCGATGCCGGCGCGCAGCCGCTGCAGGTCGCGCACGGCAGCTTCGCGCGCCGTGGACCAGCGCAGGATTTCAGCGTCAACCTGGCCCGGCGCAAGCAGGTAGCGGGGCACGGCTGCGCGATGCGGCGCCAGGCACACCGCGCGCCCTATGGCCACGCCCGGCGCTGCCGGCAGCCCGGCAAGGAACGGCGGTCCGCTCACTGCGCTTCTCCAAACTTGTCATTGATCAGCGCCAGCAATGCGCGCATGGCCTGCTCCTCATCGGCGCCATCGGTCTCCAGGACGATGGCCGTGCCGATCCCGGCCGCCAGCATCATGACGCCCATGATGCTCTTGGCGTTGACACGGCGCGCGCCGCGCTCCAGCCAGACCTGGCAGTCATGGCTGCTGGCCAGCTTGGTCAGCTTGGCCGCCGCGCGCGCATGCAGGCCCAGCTTGTTGCTGATGATGACCTGCTCACGCATCATGTCCCGCCCCATGGGTTGCTGCGGCTGCCGACAGCACCACGACGCCGGTGGCGCCGCCTTCGCGGGCGCGCTCCAGCAGCACGTCCAGCGGCTCGTTGCGATACGTCAGCGCACGCAGCAGCATCGCCAAATTGACCCCGGCCAGCAGCCGGGCATGAGCCAGGTCCCGCACGAGCCAGGATGCAATATTGCACGGCGTCGCGCCCACGATGTCGGCAAGCAGCAGGATGCCATGGCTCTTGTTGATGGACTGCAGCGCGCTGCGGGCAAGCCGGCGGTTGGCTTCCAGCGTCAGGCTGGCGTTGACGTCAACCGCCACCAGCTCCTGGGCTGCTGCCGGCAGGATGTGCATGGCGGCGCTGCGCAGCGCGCTGGCCAGCGGATCGTGGGCAATGAGGACCAGCGCGTTCCTGCCGGTCCGCGCCGGTGCTGGCGACCCCGCCGCTGCTACCATCGTATGGTCTCGAAAAAGGTGTCGATTTCGTGATCCTGCTTGCGCTGCGAGTACATGACCACGTGCAACAGCATGGTCCGGCCATCGGCAGCCTCGTGCGCGGTCCAGGCGGCTTGCCCCTGCACGGCCTTGCCGTCGGCCTGGCGGCCTTGCATCGTCAGGTGCTCGGCATGCGGCAGCGCAAGCCCGCCCAGCGGGCGAAACGGAACGCGGCTGACCTGGTTGGAATCGGCGTGCATATTGTCCAGCGTCGCCTGCTGCCAGCCGGCCAGGACCTCGTCCACCTGCTGTCCTTGGGGCAAGATGGCGGCCATGACGGCAAAGGTGGCGCCGCCCGCCTTGCAGCCGGTCACCGACAGCGCCGTTGGCACGCCGCCCAGCGGAATCGCATGCTCCACATGCGACGGCTTCTTGCACGGCAGCACCGCCGCTGCGGTGGCCGGCGCCACCCGCACGTCGCGCCAGTCAAAGACCGGCGAGCAGGCTGCGCACAACCCGGCCACACCCAACCCCAGCAGCATCCAGACTCGTCTTGTCATCACCCCGATTATCCAGCTTGTGCCCGCAGGCAGCCGGCACGCGGCTTGTTTACAATGCTTTCCCAATGGTGCGGATCGGCATGAAGCCCGCCTGCCAAGACGCCGCCCCGGCAACGCGCCGCTGGTCCGCGATCTGACCCGGTCCCGCATGGTCATGGAAGCCGCTCCCCTCATCACACTGACACCGGTTCGCAGCGCCACGCAGCTGCAAGCCGCACGCGAACTCTTCCTGGAGTACGCCAGGCATATCGACGTCGACCTGGCGTTCCAGGGATTTGAGCTCGAGCTGGAGGCGCTGCCGGGCGAGTACGCGTCGCCTGCAGGCGAACTGCTGCTGGCCGAAGTGGGAGGCACGCCCGCCGGCTGCTGCGCGCTGCGGCCGCTTCCCGGTGTCGACCATACCGACGCAGCCGAAATGAAACGCCTGTACGTGCGCCCGGCGTTCCGGGGATTTGGGATTGGCAGGCAGCTGGCCAGGCGCATCCTGGAAATGGCCAGCCAAATCGGCTATCGCTGCGTGCTGCTCGACACGCTGGACGACATGGAAGCGGCCCGCGCGCTGTACGCGGAGCTGGGATTCAAGGAGATCCCGCCCTACTATCACAACCCCATCGTCGGTGCGCACTATCTCAAGGCATCATTGCAGTGACGCATGACGGATGATCGCGCCGCTGCGCGGCATCAATGACTGCGGCTGCGCCGCCATGATGGGGAGGTTAAGCGTTTGGGGTTGAGCGTTTGGCGTGGCGCATGACGGATGACCTCGCTGGACGCTGAACGCACAACGGTTTTTTGGGAGGCCAGCCCCCTGGCCGATGGGGTGGTTGCTGCGCGCTGGACGTTGAGCGTGGCGCATGACAGATGACCTCGCTCCCGCCTCGATGACCGCGCCGCTGCGCGGCGGCAATGACTGCGGCTGCGCCGCCTGTGATGGCGAGGTTGAGCGTTGAGCGTGGTGGGCTCACGCTGGACGCTCAACGTTTGACGTCAAACCTTCATCAGCCGCCGCAGGCGGCTTTCATACAAGGCCCGCAAGGGCCGAGGTCGTCTGTCATCCTGCGCGCTGACAATTCCTGCTGACATGCTCAATGGACCTGCCTCTGCACCACGCGCGTGCCGTCGCTCAGGCCGGAGGCGGGATACAGGATCACGCGGTCGCCGCTCTCCAGTCCGTTCACGACCTGGGCCTGAATGCCGTTGTTGTGCCCGATTTCGACCAGGCGCAATTTCGCGATGCCGTCCTCGACCAGGAACACCGACCAGTTCCGTCCATCGCGGAACAGCGCACTCGACGGCACGATCAGCGCGTCGTTATCTTCCCAAACGACGACCCGCACCTCGACGCGAAAGCCGTGACCCAGGCCGGCTGGTGCCGCTTTGGAGTCCGCGAAACGGATGATGGTGTTGACGCGCTGCTCCTCCACGCCGAGAGCCGAGACCTTGGTAAAGCCCCTTGGTTCCACCCGTTCCACCACGGCATCCAGCGTCTCCGTGCCGCCCCATTTTTCTATGAGGACGCGATCGCCCGGCGCCACCTGGACGGCATCGGTTGACAAGAGTTCAGCGAGCACTTCGAGGTCGCTGTCGACGTTGCCGATTTCCATGATCGCTGCCCCGGCCGCAAGCGTGGTCTCGCTCTGCTCGATGAGCCGCAGTACCTGTCCGCTGGCCGGCGCCCGGATCGGGATTTCCCCGGTCCGGTCTATGCCGTCGATCGCCGCATCGGGCGTCGGTGTGGCATTGAACTCCATCAGTTGCGCGCGCGCGCTTTCCAGCTCGGCCTGGCGCACCTGGATCGTGGATTCGGCCACGTCCAAGGCGGCCCGTGTCGCGCGCGCCTCGCGCACGGCGCGATCCAGCGCGTCTTCGCTGACCGCGTCGTGCGGACGCAGCGCCCGCATGCGCGTCAGCTCGACATCGGCCAGCTCCTTGTCGGCGCTGGCCCGCTTGCGCTCGGCGCGCGCCAGACGCAGCGCGGCCTCGGCGGCAGCCACCGCGGACCGCGCCTGCTCACGGCTGCGCACGTCCAGTAGCGCCGGGTAGCCGGGAAGCATTTGCGCCACCACCGTCCCGTGGCGTTGCACCCGGTCACCGGGCTCGACACCGACGCGCATGAGGCGGCCGGCGACCGGGGTCGAGACCACATAGGCATCCTGCACGCGCGTACGCCCCTCCTCGTCTATGGTCACCATCATGGGCGCGGTCGTGACCTCGCCGATATCAACGCTGGTCGGACGGGGCCAGAACGCAAAAGTCAGCGCCGCGCCGAGGAGGGCGACCGTTGCGATGATCAGAAATGAGCGGGATCGCTTGCGTGCCATGCAGGCCTACTCCCGGGTTTTCAGGACGGAGATCAGGTCGGCCTGGTCGATGTCCCGTTTTACCAGCCAGCCGGAAGCAACGGCGGCCGCGATCACCGCCAACGCTGCCGTGCCATGGCTTTCGGGGGTGAAGACAGCGGGGATTTGATAGAGGTCCGAGCTGAAACCGGCGGCAATGCCGAACGACAGGAAGTAACCCAGGACCGCGCCCAGGGGCAGCGCGACCAGCGTGACCGCGGCGAGCTCGCCCAGCAGGACAAACGCCACCTCGCCCCGGGTGAATCCGATCACCCGGAGGCTGGCGAGGTCGCGCGCGCGCTCCGCGTAGGCAATGCGCGCGGTATTGTAGACGACGCCGAAGGTGATGATGGCGGCAATGGCGGCCAGGACGTAGCGCATGGCGCCGGCACCGGTATCCATCAGCTTCTGGAATGCATCGCGTGCATCGGCCTTGAGGCTGACGCCGGCAACGGTCGGCATGTCCTTGAGCTGGCGATAGAGGCCCTCGCTCCGTGCCGCATCGACGCGCAGATAGGCCCCGGAAACACGGTGCGGTTCGCGCAGCGCGCGGTTGAGTGCCTCAAGCTCCATGTAGGCAGGGGAGCCGAGCAGGGTCTCGGCGATGCCGATGACCGGGATCTCGAGCACCGGCTGGCGTCCTTCCCGCACCTCGACGGTCAGCGCCTGGCCCGGCGTGATGTCGAGGATGCCGGCGAGCGCGGTGGCCAGGATCACGCCCTCCTTGCGCATGGGGATGGTCGCCACGTCCTGGTCCACCGCGCGATTGAGACGGGGCTCGGCCACCAGCCCGTTGATCGCGCCGCGATACGTCTTGAGCCCGTTGCGCAGGACAGCGGGGACGATGCGCACCGGCTCGACCTCGATGACACCGGGCATGCGCTGGAGCTCGAGGATGGTCTTGTCGGACAGCGCCTCCGTGAACGTGACGGTCACGTCGCTGCGGTCTATCACGTCAAAGGTCAGGGCAAGGGTACGGTCGAAGCCGGAAAGGATGGAGATCATGCCGACCGACAACGCCATCCCGGCGGCAATGCCGATGACGGCACCGGCCATGCGCCCGGGCTGCCGGGCCAGGCGCCGCAGCACCATGCGGCTGGGCTGGTCAAGCAGCCGGTTCAGGGACCGGCCCATCCGCCCGGCCCGACTGTAATCCGGTGGCACGGGCGGGCGCATGGCGGTGGCGGGCGTGAGCGCAAACACGCGGCGCAGGACGATCAATCCGCCCGCCGACGCCGCCAGCACGCTGACCCCAAAGCCGGTGACAAACGATTCCGGATCGAGCTGGAACACCAGGAACGGGAACTTGAAATACTCGAGATAGACGCCGATCAAGGCCCGCCCGGCGACAATGCCGGCCAGGCAGCCGGCCAGGGCGCCGCCCGCCGCGATGACGAGGATCAGCTTGAAGTAGTGCGCCCCCACCTCGACGTTCGTGTAGCCGAACGCCTTCATCAGCCCGATCTGCTTGCGCTCGGACTGCACCAGGCGCGAGACGACGATGTAGAGCAGGAAGGCCGCCACTGCGAGAAAGATCGGCGGCACACCGGTGCTCATGACGCGCAGGCCGCTGATTTCCTCGCTCACGAAGCGGTTGGACTCGTGATCCTCCAGCCCGTAGGCGCCCTGTCCGCCGTTGGAATCAAGGACGCGGTCCACGGCATCGAGAACCGCCGTTTGTTCGGCGTTGCGGCCAACCGAAAGGAGCGCCTGGTTGAACGCGCCGTCCATGTCGTGGGCAGCCTCTAGCGCCGTACGGCTCATCCAGATCACGCCGAAACGGCTGTCGTCCGGGGCAAGCTCGCCGGGTGGGGTGGTGTAGAGAAACTCCGGCGAGCGCGCGAGCCCGACGATGCGGAACGTGCGCCGGGCGCCGTGCATCGTGGCCGAGAGGGTGTCGCCGGGCTCGAGGCCATGTGCCTTTGCAAACCCCTGGAGCAGCAGGATCTCGTCCGAACGGCCGCCTTCCAGCCGGCGGCCGGCGCTCAGGTACACGTCGTTGAGTCTGGGCGCGCCGAAATCGGGCAGCGAAACGGCTCGCGCCTGCACAGGCAGGTCCAGCCCGGGCAGGTCAATCAGCGCGCTGCCGGTGACCCGTCCTTCGGCGGCGGACACACCGGGAATGGCCGCCAGGTCGGCGATCAGCCGGTCGGGCGCACGGGTCACCGAGGCGAAGATGTCGGCCAGGCGGTAGCGTTCGTAATAAGCGTTGCGTGTTTCCTCCAGCGAGGTGACCAGCCCCGTCATCATGACCAGCATCAGCACACCGACGCCGATGACCGCGCCGATGGCCATGGCCTGCCCCTTGATGCGCCACAGGTCGCGCAGCAGCTTGCGGTCGAGCGGGCTCATCTCCTGCTCACCATTCGATCTCCTCGGGCGCGAGCCTGGTCTCGTTGACGATCACCTGGCGGATCGCCCCGTCGGCAAAATGGATGACCCGGTCGGCCATGGCGGCGGTTGCTGCCGCGTGGGTAACGATCAGCACCGTCGCGCCCAGCCGCTCGTTGACATCCTGCAACACCCTGAGCACGGCGCGGCCCGTCGCGCTGTCCAGGGCACCGGTCGGCTCGTCGCAAAGCAGGACCATCGGCTGTTTTGCAACCGCGCGCGCGATGGCGACCCGCTGCTGCTCGCCGCCGGACAACTGCGCGGGGAAATGGTCGGTGCGTGCGTGCAGGCCGACCAGCGCGAGCGCGTCGTCGGGGTCCATCGGGTTGCGGGCGATCTCGGTGACCAGCTCGACGTTCTCGTAGGCGGTCAGGCTCGGCATCAGGTTGTAGGACTGGAACACGAAGCCGACGTGGTCGCGCCGGTAGCGCGTGAGCTGCGCATCGGAGAGTGCCGTCAGCTCCTGATCCTGGAAATGCACCGCCCCGTCGGTGGCCCGATCCAGCCCGCCGATGATGTTGAGCAGCGTGGACTTGCCGCTTCCCGAGGGGCCGAGCAACACGACCAGCTCACCGGCCGGAATGTCCAGATCGACCCCACGCAGCGCGTGAACCGCCGCCTGTCCGTCACCGTAGACCTTGGTCAGCCCGCTGATGCGAAAAGCGACGCTGCCCTTTTGGGGCGGTTCAGCGACCATCGTGCCTGCTTCTCCGTGAGGGCAGCTCAATCCATGACCTGGTTGGAAACGATGCCCAGCAAGATCAGGCGCATGACGGATGACCTCGCTGACGCCTTCAGGAGGTTGATCGTATTGCGTTGAGCGTCCAGCGAGTGGCGTGTACCGCACAACGCCCAACGCTTGACGCCAAACCTTCATCAGCCGCCGCAGGCGGCTTTCATCCGAGGCCCGCAGGGGCCGAGATCATCCGTCATCCGGTGCGCTGACAATGCTTGCCAATCAGGAACCATTTTGCGGGCAGCGCAGCCGCAAATGGCATCTGGCAACCGGTGCCCCCAGGCACCGGACCATTCAGCTCCTGGCCTGCGCCAGCAGGGTTGCACCATCGCTGACTTCGGCCTTGTTCGGGTCGCCCTCCACGTTCAGCGTGGCCACCTTGCCATTTTTGACCAGCATGGAATAGCGCTGGCTGCGCAACCCCAGGCCCAGCCCACTGGCGTCCAGCGTCAGCCCCACGGCCTTGGCAAACTCGGCGTTGCCGTCGGCCAGCATGCGTATCTTCCCGGCCGTTCCCTGCGTCTTGGCCCAGGCATCCATGACAAAGGGATCGTTGACCGCCAGGCACCAGATCTCATCGACGCCAGCCGCGCTCAGTGCGGCCCGGTTGTCCAGGAAGCTGGGTACGTGCTGGTTAGAGCATGTGGGCGTGAACGCGCCAGGGACGGCAAAGAGGGCAATGGTCTTGCCCTCGGCCGCCTTGGCCACTTCCACGGGCGTGGGCGCGCCATCGACGGACTCGGTCAGCGTGACGGCCGGCAGCGGATCTCCAACCTTGATCATCTTGTTTCTCCTTTGCAATCAGCTGGCATGCAGCAACACGCCACGATGGCGCATTTCCCGGTGCCAACGGCGGCAACCGGGGGCAGGCCACTAGCGGAACCGCGCGAGAGCGCCCCCCGCGCAGCCTGGCCGGACAACGCGCCAAAACGAAAAAAGCGACCCCCATTGTGGGTCGCTTGCAGCAACTGCGTGGCCAGTGCGGTTAAGCAAACCGGCGCCGGCCACGGCGGCTGGGCCGGCTCAGACGCGCGCGGCCTCGCGCACGAGGCGGGTCGCGATCCAGGTCTTGGTCTTGGACAGCGGCCGGCTCTCTATGATTTCAACCAGGTCGCCGAGATGGTAGCGGTTTTCCTCATCGTGGGCATGCAGTTTGGACGTGCGCATGACGATCTTGCCGTAGATGGGGTGCTTGACGCGGCGCTCGATCAGCACCGTGATGGTCTTGTCGCGCTGGTCGCTGACGACCTTGCCGACCAGCGTGCGCGTGCGCGATGTCTTGACTTCTTCGGTCATGGCTTATTCCTTGCTTGCAGCCGCCTGTTTTTCGGCAATGATGGTCTTGACGCGGGCTATGGCGCGCCGGGCCTGCCCCAGCTGCGCGGTATTGCTCAGCTGCTGCGTGCCCTTTTGCATGCGCAGGTTGAAGTGCGCCCTTTGCAGCTCCTTGAGCTCGGTGCGCAGCGCGTCCATGTCCTTTTCGCGCAGTTCTGCTGTTTTCATGACTTCTCTCCTGGCTTACTGGCCATAGCCGCGCGTCACGAAAGTGGTGCGCAACGGCAGCTTGGCAGCGGCCAGCGCAAACGCCTCGCGCGCCAGTTCCTCGGGAACGCCGACGATTTCATAGAGCATCTTGCCGGGCTGGATTTCAGCGACGTAGAACTCCGGGTTGCCCTTGCCCTTGCCCATGCGGACTTCGGCCGGCTTGGTCGAGATGGGCTTGTCCGGAAACACGCGGATCCAGATGCGGCCGCCGCGCTTGACGTGACGGGTCATGGCGCGGCGTGCGGCCTCGATCTGGCGCGCCGTGAGGCGGCCGCGGCCTACCGACTTGAGTCCAAACTCGCCAAACGCGACCGTGTTGCCGCGCGTGGCGATTCCCGTGTTGCGGCCCTTTTGCTCTTTGCGATACTTTCTGCGTGCAGGTTGCAACATGCTTTATTCTCCCTTGCCCTCGGCAGGTGCTTCGGCGGCAGGCGCTGGTGCGGCAGCCGCAGCAACGTCCCCCGTGGCCTCGGCGGGCTTGTCGCTGCCGTCGGCCGGCGCAGCCTGCGCGCCCGTGCGACGGGCGCCACCGCCGCGAACGTCACGACGCCGGCGGCGCGGACGGCGCTCGCGGTCGTCCTCACCGCCCACGCGACGGCCCATGGGGTCCAGCGTGGGCCCTTCGTTGCTGCCCAGGTGGTCGCCGCGGTAAACCCACACCTTGACGCCAATGGTGCCGTAGGTGGTGTGCGCTTCGGAAAAACCGTAATCGATGTCTGCACGCAACGTATGCAGCGGCACCCGGCCTTCGCGGTACCACTCGGTGCGCGCGATTTCTATGCCATTCAGGCGCCCGGACGACATGATCTTGATGCCCTGGGCACCCAGCCGCATGCCGTTTTGCATCGCCCGCTTCATGGCGCGCCGGAAGCTGATTCGCTTGACCAGCTGCTGCGTGATCGAGTCGGCGATCAACTGCGCATCCACTTCGGGCTTGCGCACCTCTTCGATGTTGATCGCCACCGGCACGCCCAGCATGTCCGACAGCTCTCTTTTCAGGCGCTCGATGTCTTCGCCGCGCTTGCCGATGACCACGCCCGGACGCGCCGAAAAGATGGTGATGCGCGCATTCTTGGCCGGCCGCTCGATGATGACGCGCGAGACCGCTGCGTTCTTGAGCCGCTTGTCCAGATGCTCGCGCACCTTGATGTCCTCGGCCAGCTTGTCGGCAAACTCACGATGCCCGGCGTACCAGCGGCTTGACCAGTCGTGAGTGACCGCCAGGCGAAAACCGGTCGGATGTACTTTTTGTCCCATGATGTTGAGGCTTTCCTTGGCTTACTCGCCAACGCTGACGTAGACGTGGCTCGTGGGCTTGAGGATGCGCGCCCCGCGCCCCTTGGCGCGGGCACGGAAGCGCCGCAGCACCCGGCCTTCTTCCACGGAAATGGCGGTCACCCGCAGCTCGTCTATGTCCGCGCCGTCGTTGTGCTCGGCATTGGCCAGCGCCGACTCCAGCACCTTGCGGATGATGAGCGCCGCCTTCTTGGGCGTGAAGCTCAGGATGTTCAGTGCTTCTTCCACCGGCTTGCCGCGAATCATGTCTGCAACCAGACGGCCCTTCTGGGCCGACAGGCGCACGCCGCGGAGCACGGCACGTGTTTCTGTTGCCATCGCTGTTTTCCTTAGCGGGTCTTCTTGCCACCGACGTGACCCTTGAAGGTCCGCGTCAGCGCAAATTCGCCGAGTTTATGCCCCACCATCTGGTCGGTGATATACACCGGGACATGCTGTCGTCCGTTGTGCACGGCAATGGTGAGCCCGATGAATTCCGGCAGCACCATCGACCGGCGCGACCAGGTCTTGATCGGCTTCTTGTCCTTGTTGGCCACCGCGTGGTCGACCTTGGCCAGCAGGTGGTGGTCGACGAAGGGGCCCTTCTTGAGTGAACGTGCCATAGTTTGATCCTTACTTCTTGCGCCGCGACACGATCATGTTCTGCGTACGCAGGTTCTTGCGCGTGCGGAACCCCTTGGTGTAGTTGCCCCACGGGTCCACGGGCTGACGCCCGCCCTTGGTCTTGCCCTCGCCGCCGCCATGCGGGTGGTCGACGGGGTTCATGGCCGCGCCGCGCACCGACGGCCGGTGACCGCGCCAGCGCCTGGCGCCGGCCTTGCCCAGCCGCTCCAGGCTGTGCTCCTCGTTGGACACCGCGCCTATGGTGGCCCGGCATTCGATGTGGATGCGGCGCACCTCGCCCGAGCGCAGCCGCACCTGAGCGTAGACGCCTTCGCGCGCCAGCAGCGTCGCGGACGCACCGGCCGAGCGCGCCATCTGCGCGCCAGCGCCGGGCTTGAGCTCTATGCAGTGAATCACCGAACCCACCGGAATGTTGCGAATCGGCAGCGTGTTGCCCGCCCGGATGGGCGCGTCCACGCCGCTCGCGACGACGCTGCCGACCTGCAGGCCACGCGGCGCGATGATGTAGCGGCGCTCGCCATCGGCATAGCAGACCAGCGCGATGTGTGCCGAGCGGTTGGGGTCGTACTCCAGGCGCTCGACCTTGGCCGGGATGCCGTCCTTGTTGCGCCGGAAGTCGACAACGCGGTAATGATGGCGGTGCCCGCCGCCCCGATGGCGCAGCGTGATGCGGCCGTGATTGTTGCGACCGGCCTTCTGGAACTGCGGCTGCAGCAGCGGCGCGTGGCCGCTGCCCCGGTGCAACTGGTCGCGCGTGACCTTGACCTTGCTGCGGCGCCCGGCCGACGTCGGTCTGGTTTTGATAGCAGGCATGGTTTACGCAGCCTCCCCGGAAAAGTTCAGATCCTGGCCTTCGGCCAGAGAAACATAGGCCTTGCGCACGTGGTCACGGCGCCCGACGCTGCGTCCAAAACGCTTGGTCTTGCCCTTGATGTTGGTCACGGTGACGCCCTGCACCTGGACCTTGAACAGCAGCTCGACCGCCGCCCTGATCTCGGGTTTGGTGGCATCCTTGAGCACCTTGAACGTGACGACGTTGTCACGATCGCCGACCAGCGTGGCCTTTTCGGAGATGACGGGCGCAACCAGCACCTTCATCAGCCGGCCTTCGTCGTACTGGCGCTCCCTGGGTGTGGGATTGATGCGGCTCATGCGAACATCTCCTTGAGCTTGGCAATGGCCCCCTGGGTCACCACCACTTTCTTGAAGTTCACCAGCGACACCGGATTGACGTAGCGCGGCTCGATGACCAGCACCCGCGCCAGGTTGCGCGACGCCAGGAAGAGGTTCTCGTCGACTTCCTCAACGACCACCAGCGCCGAATCCAGGCTCATGGCCTTGAGCTTGGCCGCCAGCTGCCTGGTCTTGGGTGCGTCCACGGTGAGCGATTCGATCACCTGCAGACGCCCCTCGCGCACCAGCTGCGACAGGATGGATGCCATCCCCGCCCGGTACATCTTCCTGTTGATCTTGTGGCTGAAGTTCTGGTCCGGGCTGGCCGGGAAGATCTTGCCGCCGCCACGCCACAGTGGCGAAGACGCCGCCCCGGCACGCGCACGGCCGGTGCCTTTCTGGCGCCACGGCTTGCGTCCGGACATCCTGACCTGGCTGCGGTCCTTCTGCGCACGGGTGCCCTGGCGGGCATTGGCCTGGTACGCCACCACCAGCTGGTGCACCAGCGCCTCGTTGTAGTCGCGGCCGAAAACGGTTTCCGGCGCCTGGACCGTGGCCGTGGCCTGGCCCTGCTCGTTCAGGAGTTCAAGTTCCATCATTGACCCCCTGCCTGCGCTGCCGGCTGCGCCTTGATTGCCGGACGCACCGAAACGAATCCGCCCTTGGCACCCGGTACCGCGCCCTTGATCATGAGCAGGCCACGCGTCTCGTCCACGCGCACCACGTCCAGGTTCTGCGTGGTCACGACGTGGTCGCCCATGTGGCCGGCCATCTTCTTGCCCGGGAACACGCGCCCCGGATCCTGCGCCATGGACGTGCCGCCTGGCGCGCGGTGCGACAGGCTGTTGCCGTGCGAGTTGCGCTGCCCGCGGAAATTGTGGCGCTTGATGGTGCCCTGGTAGCCCTTGCCTATGGCGCGGCCCTGCACGTCGACCTTCTGGCCCACGGCAAACAGGTCGGCCACGGGCAGTTCGGTGCCTGCGGGGTACTTCCCGGCAGAGGCGTCGGCCACGCGGAACTCGCGCATGCGCTCGCCGGCCTGCACGCCGGCCTTGGCCAGGTGCCCGGCCTCGGGCTTGCGCACGCGGGACGCCTTGCGCGAGCCGTACGTGACTTGCAGCGCCACGTAGCCGTCGCGCTCCTGGGTCTTGACCTGGGTGACGCGGTTGCCTGACACATCCAGCACCGTGACCGGCACGGATTGGCCGTCATCGGTGAACAGACGCATCATGCCCACCTTGCGCCCCAGCAGCCCGAGTTGGGTGCTTTGACTCATTTTATTGACTCCGAGACTCTCGCCGCGCGCCGCTTCGATTGGCGGGCGCGTTTGACGTGCAAGGCAGCGTGCGAAAGCGGGTTGTTGGAAAAATTTCCCCCAAAAAGAAGGGAAGCATTGGATTATAGGTTATTTTCCGGGCCCATTGCAAGCGTGGGCGTGCCCACGCCGCATGGCGCTCATTGCAGCTTGATCACCACGTCCACGCCGGCCGGCAGGTCCAGCTTCATCAGCGCATCGACCGTCTTGTCGGTGGGGTCGATGATGTCCATGAGGCGCTGGTGCGTGCGGATCTCCAGCTGGTCGCGGCTCTTCTTGTTGACGTGCGGTGATCGCAGGATGTCCCACTTGCGGATGCGCGTGGGCAGCGGCACCGGCCCCCTGATGAGCGCGCCGGTGCGCTTGGCCGTGTCAACGATCTCGGCCGCCGACTGGTCGATCAGCTTGTAGTCAAACGCCTTCAGGCGTATGCGAATTTTCTGTTGTGCCATGGTGTTTCCCTTACCCTATCACCTTGGACACCACGCCGGCGCCCACGGTGTGGCCACCCTCGCGGATGGCAAAGCGCAGGCCCTCTTCCATGGCCACCGGCGCGATCAGCTCCACGTTCAGGCTCACGTTGTCTC